>CALWNN010000071.1 GCA_944382845.1 uncultured Clostridia bacterium | reverse complement strand
TGTCACTGACGTCGTAAAGCTTTATAGGTATCTGAAAAAGTTCAACTTGTCGGTTAGTCCGCTTATAGGTAAATCAAATCAGGAAAATTATGTCGGAGCACTTATGAAACAGGGCGAGCTGTTTATAGACGAGGATATTTCTGATTATCTCACAGCCCCTTGTATTCTTAACGGACTTAATCAGGACGAAGCTGCTTGGGAGTTTGGTGAAAGACCTTGCTATAAATTAACACAGTATGACGACGATAAAAAAGTTGTCAAAAAGGCGAAATGTCCTTTATTTGCTAAGTGCAGTGGCTGTGCAATGTTGAGAGAAGCGACGACATCGTCTATAGTTTTAACCACAGTGGCAGGACTTGCTGCATCATATGTAGGGGATGATCATTCCTTGTTTCTTGAAGAGGTAGTAAATAGTGTTGACGTTGTTATGTTCGATGAGTGCGACAGAGTGCAGGAAACTCTGGATGACTTCTTTTCGCCTAACACAGCTTTAAATGATTTTATTGATGCTCAAGCAGCAGGTTGTATTGCCGATATGCGTAAAAAATACTCATCCATTGTCGACGACAGAAACGGGCGCAGATTTTATTCGCTTACAAGAGATACTACAGAAGTCTATGAAGATATAGTAGATGCGATAAGGAGAATTGAAAATAATGAATGCGGGAGTTGGAAAAAGATAGTAACGGCTACTTTTTCTGGGCTTACGCTTATAGAACAACTGAATAAAGACGGTATAGACAGCAAGCTTGAAAATGCTCTCAGACGATGTGCGTATCAGAGCAGCTTGGATTTTGCGCAAAACGAGTTTATCGTACAGCTATCAGAGATTGTTGATGCTTCGTGTAGCAAGAATGGTAATGTCAGGACGCGGTTAGGCAGACTTCTGAAAGCAGAGGGGATAGAGCTATCTGACATTGACAAGGCACATGTTGAACTGCTGATGAAAGTAATTTTATTTGACAGAATGATGCACCGAATAGATGATGCTGCCAAATCGGTTGATATGGAAATACTTCACAAAAATAATATCTCTGATTTCCTGCAGGCGAGATTTATATCGCAGCAAAAATATCTTCCATCTGCGCCGATGGGCAATATGTTTGGTATGATGTATTCCAAATCAGACGAAAAACTTAAGGTCTATCGACAGTATGCGTGTGGCAGGTATCTGATGTTGTCAATGCCGTGGTTAAGAGTAGATGAACAAGGGAAACCGTGCGGACCTCATGCTATTTTATTGTCTGGTTCAAGTTATGCTCCGGGGTCTCTGCAGTATAATGTTGAGTTGCCTGTCAACTATATTCTGAAATCTCCGACGAAGACAAAGGCGTATCTTGATAAGTCGAGATTTACTTTGTGCGCTTCAGATGTGATGGTATCCGGCAGCAGACAGTCAGAACGCAGGTGTAAGATCTTTAGTTTGTTGCATGATATTCGTTTGCATATCGAAAGCGAGCTGAATCGTCCCGGTAAAATGCTTTTTGTCGTAAACAGCTATGACGAGGCAAAAGGAGTTGGGGAGGACATAGATACCCTTCTTAAGGAGATACATAGTACTGAAAAGTGTGCGGTACTCATTAGAGATGATGAAACTTTACTACCAGGCAAAATCAAGAAAAATCAACTTGAGTATTTCGGAGCTTATTCAGAAAAGATATTGGTGGCTCCTGCATCTGTAATATGTCGTGGATATAACATAGTTGACAGTCATGGGAATTCGGCTTTAAGGAGTGTATTTTTCTTGGTAAGACCCATGCCTGTACCAGATGATATCTCCCTTAAAGTAAGCAAATTAAACGGTCATATATCGCAACAATTCAATCATGTGTGTGTCCGTGATTGGGGTATATTTGCCGATCAATTAAAAAATGATGCCGGGAGATTCTGGGGTAAACTTGAAAAGGACAGTGGAGCAAACGGACTACAGTTTCTTTCGATTGAAAGCAAAAGAGATATTGTTGCTACGGTGTTTATTATGCTCGACCAGATTTTTGGAAGGGTTGCCAGAGCGCGCGATCTGGATGTCATAGATGAACCGCCGCGCATATATTTTGCTGATGGAGCATTCTGTGGCGGCAGAGGTGAGGGATCTTTCAATATTATAGAGGAAATACGTTCCTATTTGAAGGAGCTTATGGACAAAGACGGTTTTATAGCAGAAACTTTATATGGCGCATTCTATAATGCATTAGAGGAGAATAGTTATGAGCAAGAAATTACAGATGATGGCGTTTATCCCGAAAGCTACTACGATTAAGATATACACTATAGGGTTTCCTGCAAGATGGAAAGAATTACTCTACAAATTGGCTATAACGGTCAATCCAAAATATGATTATGAAAAACATAATTTACCGTTATGCAGTGCTTTGGGAAAAATTTGTGCCAACTGGATTTATGGGCTTATAGAAATTAAGCCTATGCGACAAAGCAGCAATGATGCTGAATGGGTAGTTTGCCTTAATCAAATAGATGCGGACATGTGCGAGGAGATATGTGTAAATCTCCGCGCGGCGGCTTATTCCTTTTATAAAGGAAGAATTAAAGACCAGACGGGCAATGATGCTTTAAAAGCGTTTGTTAGTGCAATAAATCCTGAAGAGTTATTAAAACTTGTTGGCTCTCGTGAGCTTGAAATAATAAATAATGACGGACGTATAGCTGATAAATGTGCATATCAAGGGTTAAGCCTTAAGATTATGCAATCGCTTATAGGTAAGCAGATAAATTATAGGGGAAAAGAACTGCTGCTGTATTCTTCGGGCAGAGGGGAGCTTATGTCTCAGGTACTTCAGGATAGCAAAGGGCAGTATTTTGCCTATGTATTTGCGTTTTCCTTACAGACCGTTCCGCCTGATAGCCAGCCTATGCTGTTATTGCATTGTAGCCGAAGAAGATTCAAAAATACTTCTAAAAGTTCTAAAAATTATTGGCCCAATAAATTAAGCGTATATATAAAACATGCCAAGGACAGCAACTATTATAAGCTCAATATGGAAAGTACCTGGAATAAAGAAACCAGGGAATCAGAAGTTGTATGGAGTACCGTAGATGCAGAATGTTATAACTCGATTTATCGTGAAGAATTGCCTTCGGCACCCGATCTTAAACGGGCAATAGAAAAGTATAATTCACCGCAAAACGAACCTCGTCTTTTTTGTACAATTTCACCGTTAAATAGTTTCGCTGGCGAGACAAAAATAGGAACAGGTATAAGCGCTTTAGACAGGGGAGTTTTTTATGCTGAGATATATAAGCATATCAGTGATAGTGTAGATATATGCTCTGAAGTCGACAGGGGGAAAGGCAGAAATGTCAGGATGAACGCAGATAAATCCTATGCGGATCTGGCATTGCGTCTTAGTAAAACTGGTTACAAAGGTTTAGACATTGAAATATATTCTTTTTCAATGCATGATGGATATGCGAGTATTATAGAAAATATTTTGAAGGAAAAACTGGCTGATGTGGTGTCTGAAGAAAAATTTTCTATAAGAGTAGAGAGACTTCCTCTCGGCGAGTATGCGCAACCAATGCCTAAGGGCGATTACAAAAAGTACTGTAATCGGGAACAAAGGATATTGGCGATTGCTGAAAGGATAGGGAAAGCGCGCTCTGAAATTATGACAGGGGCGATAATTGTGTTACCCAGGCGGGATGATGATTTGCGCGATGTGAAAGATTTGTTGAGGTGCGGATTTGCTCTGTCCGGAAGAGTGACACAGTTTATAAATCCTGACATGGATGAGAAATTATCTCAAACAAAGAAAGAGGATTTATTTGCTTTTAAATCAGTTATGTCAATAGCTGATCTTTTAAGACAGTTCGGATATTCGCGTACAGCGACAAACATATCAAAATTTAATGCTTGCCCCATAATAGCAATAGATGTTGTTTCTCATATAAAAACTATAAGGGAAGACATGAAGGGTGAAACGGCAAGAGCATTACCAATAATGTTGAAATACGATATTGCTGATGGGTTAATTATGGTTGAATGTCCTATCTTGAATAATGGACTTCCCGTAACCTATTATGAAGCGTGTCTGCAATTTGCCAAGCTGTCAATGGATAGAGAATTTGCAGATAAGTGTAATGATTCGCTCAGAAGATATGCGGAACTAAAGCTTAAAGCATTGGAAAATTATTATCGTTATAATGATGCAATTATAATTGTATCAGGAGATGGTTTCATGCGTAACGAGCTGTGGACAGGCATTTCTAATAAAAAGATTTCCGAATATATGACTGATCCTAAATATGCGGAATGCATAGATATAGGAAATACATCTCTGTCTGTACCATTCAATTTCAGTAATTCAAAACTTAGGATTGTCAGGATAAGATATAATGACGAAGTCCCCGATTACTATATGCAAGAAGAGGAAAAAGTGACCGGGGGCTCAGATGGTATATTTAATTGTGGAAAGGTTTATTACGGCTGCGTCACTGTAAAGAAAATGGATAAGAGATATAGGAATAGTGATAAGGAATACAGCATTGATAATCCAACACATGATTATTGCGGAAAGAGGCTAATAGAATATTATCCGATTATTTTGCAGACAGGTGATAATGTTCATAAGCTTATTAACTATTTAAACGAGACAAGGACACTTTCTCCACAGTACAAAGAAGCAACAAATGTCCCTTTGCCGCTGCATTATCTGGGTGACAGAATTAAAGAATATTTAAGTTTTGATTGAGATATATGGATAAGATAATTAACCTTTCAGTTGAACAACAACATTTTATTGAAGTGGCTCTTAGCGGGAAAAATATTCTGGTCGACGCGTGTATAGGAAGCGGCAAGACGACGGCCATTCAACAGCTCTGCGCGGCATATCCTTCGAGAAAAAAGATTTTATACCTTACATATAACAAATTGCTTAAATTGGATGCCAAAGCCAAAATTCATCAACGTAATATAACCGTAACTAATTATCACGGGTTTGCCTATATGCTGCTCAGAAGTTGCGGCGAGTCGGCTGGGATGCCCGATCTTATACAGAAAGTGCTTCGCGTTAAACCTTATGATCCCTTGCTATGACGTACTGATTATAGACGAGTATCAGGATATAGAGCAGGAATTTGCCGATATGCTGGAAATGATAAAGGCCGAAAATCCGTCCATTCAGATAGTTGCCGTCGGTGATATGGAATAGAAGATATACGATAAAACAACTTTAAATATTTCATCTTTTATAGATGGCTTTTTAGATAACTATGAAAGACTTGAATTTACTAACTGCTTCCGACTATCTGCTCCACATGCGGCAATGCTCGGACGTGTATGGCAGAAGCGTATTACTGGCGTAAATGTTGAGTGTAAAGTCTTGAAAATGGGGCTAGAGGAGGTTACGAAATTTATAGCAGAGCATGGGGTATGGAAATAAAAACAAATAATAGACTTGATCCATTGGATGGAGTTGGTCTTCGTTTTGGTGTTGTTGTTACTCTTAAAGAGATGTATGGTTTTAATAGAATCGATGAGTTTATTAGAAATTGTAACTTGAATGGTTGGCTGGTTAATGTAATCAATGTAGAAAATAGGATCAATATCCATGAAAAGGTTAATGAGGAAATTGAGCTTACTTAAAATCAATTGAGTAAAGGTACCAATTTGAAGCATTTGTAGTCAGATTGGTACCTTTATTTTTATAAAGCCATTATAAATATTATATGGTCGTTAAAAATAATGTCATCGATAATCGCAATTTAGTAAAATACATGGTAAAATGAAGTTAAGCATTATAGAGAAGATGCAAATTTGAAAATAAGGTGGTATAATGAATGGGAGGCGGAGGAGTTCCGAGCGGCGGCGTGACGATTGTAAAAATATCTGGACAAAGGAGTTTAAAGCCGACAGGCAAACCAAACTCACGTGCAGATTTATATGTAAACGGTAAGAGGAAACAAAGTCGATGGTACGACTATAAAGGTAAAGCAATAAGAAATAGAGATTATTTTCATCAGGACGACGATCATACACATACTTTTCCGCATGATCATCCATGGGATTGGAGCAAAACACCTCCGAGAAGTCCAAATGGAATATCTCCTGATTACGAAAACTATCCGGAGGGAAAATAGCAGATGAAAGAAAAAATCAAATCAGAAATTGTTTCCTGCGAAATATGCGGATATCCTGTTGTCAATTATGAATCCGGAATTTGTATGCGTTGTGAGAAATGCGGATGGCAAAGCGGTGGGAACAATGCAGAGTATGAGGTGAAGTATGGTATCAGTTATCCTATGGTGGTGCCGCTTTCACGGGCAAGGGAGCAGTACAAAAAGGGGAAGCCCTTTAAGGCAACTTTCGAAGACTTCATCAAAGGATTGGATTTTTACAGTGAAATGGCTTTTACCTACAAAGGGATAAACTATGGTGTATGCTACAGAAAGGATTATTCGATACTCTTTTATAACGGGAACAAAGCCTGGACATATCAGACAAAGGATGAATTTTATAAAACCGCAAACATTGACGGGAACCTGTTAAAAGATTTGTGGGACGAAGTTCAAAATCCAAGATATATGTGATAATAGGGGAGAAAGTATGTTTGAATATACAGAATATGAGTTGCAAAAGAGAAGGCACAAGCAGGAGCTTATTCGTAACGAATTTGAAACAGCGGGGAAATATCAGATCCCGCTGATCCGCAAACAAGATATAGACCTTGACACGATTAACCTGATCGGATATTCCGACACAAAACGAGATGATAAAGAGAATGCTTATAAGACCGTTCATTTTTTTACCTATGATTGGTTTTTCGACAAAGTCTATGAAAATGCGGCTGATTTGGCGGAAAAATTAAGGCAGTATTATGCGTTGCTTTCTCCGGATTTTAGTATGTTTACGGACATGCCGAAAGCATTGCAGATTTATAGCGTTTTCAAGAACAGATGGTGTGGAGCTTATTGGCAAAGCCTTGGCTTGCGCGTGATTCCGACGATCAGTTGGGGGGACGAAAGCAGTTTTGAATTTTGTTTTGACGGGGTGGAACAAGGAGCAACAGTCGCCGTTTGCACATATTATCGAGAGAATTGTGAGGAGGAATTTATGCTCGGTTATAATCGCATGTTAGAAGTGATTAAACCGCAATCAATTCTCTGTTATGATGAGCCGTTTTCTTCGATGAAAGGAAATATCAAGTCTTTTTTACCGACAACATATGAATGGACAAAATCTTTAAGTTGGCAGGAACAGGCTAAGTTTCAAATGGAAAAACATTCGCGAAATATAATTTATAAATGAGAAAGTTCGAGTCTGTACAAAAAATAGGACAAAATATCTTTTTTGTTCGGGCTTGCCAACGGAAAGGAACCGCAAAAGCGGTTCTTTTTTTGTTGCTGTCCCTGCAGAGAGAAGTGAAGTCCGCGCAAAAGC
>CALWNN010000070.1 GCA_944382845.1 uncultured Clostridia bacterium | reverse complement strand
AGCTCAGCCTGAGTTAATCCCTTCATTCTTCTTAATTTTACAAGTCTTTCATTCAGTTCCATTACGAAACCTCCCTACAAGTTGTTCGTGTTTAACGAACAAAATTTCATATTTCCTATTGACATCTGCTTGTCCATAGGGTATAATACAAATGTACCGTTTGTTCGTGTTTATTATATCACAACACGAAACCTTTGTCAATAGGTTTTTAAAATTCGACTTAAACTGATATTTTGCAGGAGGTAATTTTTATGGCAATCTTAATGTTGAAGTGTGACAAGAATAAAGCAAAAGCTATGAAATCACTTCTCGGACTTTATCGTCGTGTGCTTCACAATGTAAATAACAAGATTTACTATCTGGACGAACTTACATACACGACAAGTCGCAAACATCTTACTGACCTTGTAGGTTCACTCATCGAGTATGAAACAAATGTAAACACGAACACTTTCTACGACACGCTATATTCCAGCCACAAGAGCCTTACGCTTCTGGATGTTCTTGATAAAACCATTGAAATAGTTGCTATGTATCCTGATAATGGGAGGATATATTTTGAAATTCTCAGTCGCTACTATTTTGAGGAATATCAATACAGGCACGACGAGATTATCGAAATCCTTGAAATGTCAAGTTCCAACTATTATCGCTATTTCAACCAAGCCATTGCTTGCTTTTATATGCACTTAATCCCCATTCTTAATGCTAACAAATACGACTTCAATGAAGAAGCTGCACTGAATAAATGCTGCTGAATTCATTGAAAAAGCCGTTCAAAAAAGGAACGGTCTTTGAAAAAGTTGTTCAAGCACTGCGGTGCGGGGAGTTGACAGCAAGCATATGATTTGTGGTCTCACTCCGCCTTTTTTAAAGAAAAAGTCAATCGTTACAAATCAGAATTTCATTCATTTTTTCATCAAGAAAAACTTCCGAAATTCGCTTGCTGGGAATTCCCAGACCCTTTTAAATGCGGCACTACTGCCTTAGTTTTATGCAAACAAATTCTCATTTGCAGGGAGGATATACTTATGGGAAAAAGAACAAGAGATATTCCAATTAAATTCTATGTTACCGCCGAAGAAAAGGCGGCTCTTAAAAAGAGAATGGAACTTATCGGGCTGAAAAATATGTCTACTTTTCTCCGCAAATTAGCACTTGACGGCTATCTGCTTAATGTTGATATGAGCTGTTTCGACAAAGCTCTTGAAGATATACACGGAGTAAGCAAGAATATAAATCAGATTGCAAAACGCATAAATTCTACGGACAACATTTATGCAGAGGATATGCGACAGCTCAAACAAAAGCAGGAGGAAATATGGCAATTACTAAAATCCATCCTATCACAACTACCTTAACCAAAGCTCTGAATTATATTCAGAACCCGAAGAAAACTGACGGCACTTTGCTCGTTGACGGTTACGGTTGTGTTCCCGAAACTGCTTATCAGCAATTTATGAGAACGAAAGAAAAAGTTGATAAGAAGGACGGATACCTTGCATTTCATCTTATACAATCTTTCTCGCCGGGTGAAGTCGATTATGAAACTGCTCACAAGATTGGAATTGAACTTGCCGATAAAGTTTTCAAAGGAAGATTTCAATATGTCATTGCTACTCACATTGATAGGGGCAATGTCCATAATCACATCATTGCAAATTCTGTCAGCTTCAAAGACTTTGGAAAATACAATAGCAGTCCGAACAGTTATTATTTTATTCGACGGACAAGTGATATGCTTTGCAAGGAATATGGATTGTCTGTTGTTGCCGAGCCGAAGGATAAAGGCAAGTCCCATTATGAACATTCGCTCGACAAGAAGGGGCAGAGTTGGAAGTCCTTGCTTCGTCAGAACATCGACAGATGTATCATTAAAGCAAGAGATTGGGACGAGTTTCTTTTGCTTATGCAGAGAGAAAAATACGAAATCAAATCGGGCAAGCATATTTCTTTTCGTGCCGAAGGACAGGAACGCTTTACCCGTTCTAAAACTCTTGGAGCAGACTACACTGAAGAACAAATCCGTAACCGAATTACTGGCGGTAAGCGTATCGAAATCGAAAACACTCAGAGAGTTTCACTTATCATTGACATTGAAAATGCGATGAAAGAACGGCAGAGAAATCCCGAAGCATATAAGCGTTGGGCTACGCTTCAAAATCTTAAAACTATGGCTAACACGGTAAACTATCTGACCGAGCATAATCTTCTTGACTATGACAAGCTATCGGAGAAAACCGAAACATTAAGAGAGAACTACAACGGCACTCGCAGTCGTATTAAGGAGATTGAGAAACGCTTAAAAACCATTGAAGAAGATATACACAACATCGACAATTATCGTAAAACTAAGCCGATAGCTGACAAACTTGAAACTGTTGTTTTCAAGGAGCGTTATCGCAAAGAACACGAAGCAGATTTGATTATCTTTAGTGCTTCCGAAAAGTATCTGAAGAAAAGATTTAATGGTGGTAAAGCTCCTTTGATTAAGGAACTCCGTGCTGAGCAGAAAGCTCTCCAAACTGAAAAAGACAAACTCTATGAAAGCTACTATTCTGAAAAATCGGAACTCTCCGAATTGCAGACAATGAAGAAAAACATTGATATGATTTTGGGCAGAGATACAAGTCAGGAACAGGAGCGTTCAAAGAAACGTTCGGGAGAACTTGAATAAAAAAAGAACGACAGACAATGTAGAAATTTTACAAAGTCTGTCGTTTTACTTTTTAATCGTGCTTTTTATTGATGATGTTATCTGAGAATAGTGAAGCGTTAATCAGGTCTGCGGGAGTAACCTCCAATGCGTCGGCAATGTCGTACAGCACTTCAAGAGAAAAGCTGTTGGCGGTATTAGGTGCTTCAATTACACTAAGCAAAGAACGACTTATACCTGCCTTCTCTGCAAGCTTCTCTTGTGACATACCACGCACTTTTCTAAGCGAGGAAATCGCAATACCCAACTGAATAAATCTATCACGATTTTTGAAAGAAACCTCTTTTCTCATAAGCTGTCCTCCATAAAAATCTTCTGATTTTATTATATCTCTTTCGGATGATTTAATCAGTACCACAAGAAAAGCACTTGACTTACTTGTGAGACAATGTTATAATTTTTATAGCAAACTCCTTTGAAATAAGACATTTGCTCACTTTTTGAAAAATCGAATGAAATTGAAAAAGCCAAAGCTACAAAGCAAAAGTAGTTTTGGCTGAAATTTTATATTTCGTTGTCCCGAAAATGATACAACGACTTTGCTACAATTAAGATATAAACTACAATGCGGAGGTACTCTTATGAAACGTAAACCTATATCTTTACTGGCTATTTTCCTATCGGCATCGTTTCTTTTTTCAGGCTGTGAGCTTGATACAAGTACAGATTCTGTATCAAGCTCAAACGCAAAATCTGAAACAAGCATTGCCACAAGTATAGAAGAATCCGAGAGCAGCACTACACCACAAGAAATACTTGAAACCACAGAACAAACAACATCTTCCGCAACAGAAGCTGTGACAACCACTACCTCGACAACTACTACAACTCCAGCTTCAACAACTACCGAGCCAGATGTTGAAATCACAGAGTTCAGTGACGAAATGAAAGTTCATTTCATAGATGTTGACCAAGGGGACAGCACATTCATTGAACTTCCTAACGGTGAAGCAATGCTCATTGACGCAGGAGAAACAGACCAAGCTGATAAGGTCGTAACTTACATTTACACACAGGGCTATGACACGATTGATTATGTTGTTGCAACTCACGCACATAGCGACCACATAGGCGGTCTGCCTGTTGTTCTTGATAGTTTTAACATTGGGAACTTTTATATGACATCTGCTGTTGCTACTACATCAATCTACGAGGATATGCTAAACGCTGTTGATGAAAGCGGAGCTGCTGTTCACAATGTTATGGCAGGTGATGTAATTTACAACGAAGCAAATCTTCTTATTGAAGTTGTTGCACCAAAGGTGATTGATAGCGAGGAACAGAACAACAACTCCATTGTTGTCAAGCTCACTTACGGCGACGATAAGTTTCTTTTTACTGGTGATGCAGAAAAATCCGAGGAGGACGGAATATGGACAAACATCAAGTGTGACGTTCTGAAAGTCGGACATCACGGCTCTGATAGTTCATCAAGCTCTAATTTCTTAAAAAAGGTAGAGCCTTCTTATGCTGTTATCAGTTGTGGTCTACATAATTCTTACGGACACCCGACAGATGATGTTCTCAAACGTCTTGATGATAGAAATATTGATGTTTATCGCACTGACCTGCAAGGAATGATTGTATTCACTTCCGACGGCTCAAATATTTCGGTTAATGTAAATCCGTCTGAATATACACCGCCAGTTACAACGATAACTACGACAGTACAGCAGGAGCAGAATACACCTGTTGAGGATAGCGGAACAACTTATGTTCTTAATACTAACTCAAAGAAGATACATTATGCGAGCTGTTCCTCCGTTAATGATATGAAAGAGTCGAACAAGGCGTTTACGAATGATTACGACCAAGCTATTGCTGACGGATATAAACCTTGCGGAAGATGTAAGCCGTGAATGAAAAGTTGATTATTTAGTTATGCGGGTGCTTGAAATAGGAGAAAATATATGGTATAATTATCAAAAAGGCTGTCGAAAGAAGGGACACTTATGAAAAAAGGAAAATCCAAAGGCATATTAGTAATACAGAAATTCCAAAACTCACAGAAGATAACAGGATTAATGCTGATTACATTTTTTGTGATTTTGGTTTTATATATAATAGTTTTAATCTTATTACAGGTCGATTCTGTTTCTGAAACCCAGTTGTTCGGTGATAGATTAACCGTACTGTTGAATGTGTTGAAAGACTTTTTCTTGGTTATAATATCAATAATCGGAACTACGCTATTAACCTCCACCATTATTGAAAAAAATCAAAAAACACAACATATACCGAATTGTTAGCTAATGATATTTTTGCTTCTCCTGAGTTTTATTCTAATTTATCAGACGAAAACAAGCAGAAAATGATAGAAAACTTGGAACGTAATTTCTACGATAGACAATCAATAAAGCAAGAGCTATACGATGTCTTTCGGCAGAACTTAAATGAAATACAGCAAGATTATTATTACGAAGAGTGTAATTTCAATATCAGCTATTTTCCACAAAAATCTTATTCTGAAAAGGTAATTGTGCGTACAATAAAAATGCGGGCTTACTCGGATACGATAATGATACCTAACTTAAAGCTATGCGGATATTCACTTAGTCCTGTAAATGTTGAAAATTCTGTTGAAAATAAAGATTTATCGCCTTTTGAATTTATTTCGTTGAATATAAATAACAAAGCTTATTCGGCTGATGATATTATAATAAATGAAGACGCTACTATGGACCAGCTTCTGAATAAGTGCGGCTATGTAGTTTCGTATACAGTAAATCTAAAAGAAAATATCACGTTATCTGCCTCGGAAGATACAATTATACGAATGGAATATCGTTCAAGAGTATCTGATAATGACAATTCAATGAGCTTCAGGGTTGCTGTGCCGTGCAGAAAATATATTTTGAATTTCATCGCACCTGAGAATTACAAGGTTATCGCTCATGCGTTCGGAAGTTTTGATGTAGCTGCAAATTCCTCAAACAGCAAATATGATAACACTATTTCAGTTGAGTTTGATAATTGGTTGCTACCTGAAAACGGAGTAACGATTTGCTGTATTAATAAAGACTTGAGTGCAGAATCGGACACGTCCAAAACACTTGTCGGTGTATAACTTATAATACGCTTTTATATGTCCTGATAATCACTTTCGTAATTATTGGGAGGATTTTTCATTTTATAGATGAAAAATATTGCAATAAATCATTTCTCGATTTTTGACATTCATTGTTGCTATATATAAATTTCCGCTTCTGTTCTCAAAAAACAGCAGAAAGGCTTGAAATAATTGATAAAATGTAGTATAATATTTATGTTTTCAATCGATGAGCTGATTGTCTCTTGTATGTTTTTGCGCATACAGGGAAGACGATGCTACTGGTTATGTGCAAATGAAAGTTGTGCAACAAGATATACTGGAGGTATTAACTATGACTGTCAAAGAAGCTTTTGAAATTATTAAAGGAATAACTGGAGGAAGAAACCAATCTAAATTGTTTCCGCCCAAGACAGCGAGTCAAATTTTAGAATATGAACAGAATAATAAAATTCATATTCCTGAATCCTATAAGGAATGGTTGATTAATTCTAATGGTGGACGATTGTTCGGAGGATATGTTAATTTATATGGCATTGATAATCCTCCTCAACCTGCGATTGGAAATGATTTTTCAAACGGAAGAGTGCCAAATGAATACCTTATTTTAGGTTATATGGAAGAACAACATATTTGCTGCGACAAAAATAGTGGTGAATTCTTTCTGTATGAATATGTAGAACCAACCCAATATTTTAAAAATTTTGCAGATTTATTAGAGTACATTATTGATATTTGTTTGAATTAACCAATTAGGAACCACAGCATAGAGTGATGATTTATGTGTTCCAAATGAATTTGATAGTTGGCTGGATGTCTTCCTATATTGAGTTGTAGGCAGACATCTCTAACCACTTCAATGGGCACACGTATTATTAAAACTCAATTTAATGCGAATTATAAGAGGATACGCTAAATGGCAGATAATATTTTCGAATTAAGCCCTGCTGAATTTAAAAATTATGTTGATAGCTTGGATACTGAAGAACTAACGACTTTTATTCATAACATGAAACCGAATCAGAGAAAAACATTTTTGAACAATCTTGAAAATGATACTATTGTAGATTATTTGAATAAAATTTCGTTAAGTGAAAAAACAAGATTTTTAAATCTAACACAAAGAGATGCGGTAAACGCATTTTGGGATAAAGAGAAAGAATTGGTGCTTCAAGGTAAGGGGACTAGGAACTGGACCATAGAGCAACAAATCCAAATTCTTAATGATGAAACGCCTACATACATAGATGAAAACGGAATTGAGCGGAGCTTCGAAGGTCATCATATGTATTCTAAGAATGAATACCCAAAATATTCTGCTGATCCTGAAAATATTCAGGCGTTAATGAAATCAAGCGAGCATCTTTCAGGTGCTCACGGCAATGGGGGAACACAAACTCCGACACAAGGATATTATGATGAAATATCAAAACAAACATTCGATTTTACATCTGGAAAAGTGGACCAAGGCTATCCGCCTGTTATTGATTTAGATGAACTTGCTGATGGTATTACGCCAACTAATAGAACGAATTACTCTGAGATAATCCCGTTCTATGATGATTTAACGGTCGACCAACAGATCGAAATACGACGAATGAATTACATTTGGCAAGAAACCGGAGAAAATCTAAATGAACCTGATTTTTATAAATATATCATTAAAAGCGACTTGAATGCGGCAGATAATGCCGATGAGTTCATCAGAACAGTATCAGGAAATATTATTTCCGATGCTGACAATAGATTCCACATACTTGATAATGTGAGAATAGACCTTGATGATTCAGGCAGAATTACAAGTGTTGATTTTTCTGATACAAGCATTCCAACGGATAATTATCCTAAAACTATGTCAGCCTCTGAATACAGGCAAGTAATCAATATATCAGATGATGACATAAAACTGAAATATCCGGATTATGATACATATACAGATTCACAAAAATTCGCTGTTAAAGCACAGGCTAATCTATATAATAACAATATTAGTCGTTTTGATGATGTGCCCTTAACTAATGACGAGATACTTGACTATGCCAAAAAGCTTAATTTGGATGCAAATAATTTAACGGCTGATGATTTGCTGAGTATGAAAGCAAGTAAGTGGGCTTCATCTGCTGACGCTGATGTACCTTTAGGATTAGTTGACGACTTAGGAAAATACAGAAAACTAAATAAGTTTGCAAAGGCTGCTCCAGTTATAGGTACATTTTTCCTTTTGGTTGAAGCAGGATTTGTCGTTCACGATGTTTGTGCTGCATACGAAGAAAACGGTATTGATGATGCCGCTGTTGTACTTGTTGAAGGTGTTACGGGTATGGCAGTTGAATTCGGCATGGATATAGTATATGATGCTATACTTGTGGCGTGTCCTCCGGCAGGCGTTCTAATTATGGCTATTGATTTGATTAGCGGAGGAGCAATTACTGATTTTGCAAAGAATTTAGTGTTGAGTGTAGTTGATTTCGTTACCGGAAAGAAATTCGGCGGCACAGAGTGGAATGATTATCTTTATGGCAACACTCTCGCAAATACCATTTATGGTAAGGGTGGAGATGATAACATTTTTGGCGGTACCGATAATGATATTTTGTATGGAGAAGCTGGAAACGATGAGATTCACGGTGAAGAAGACGACGATGTTATATACGGAGATGCTGATTTTGACGAATATTTTAATATTTTAGACGGAGATAACGTATATACTGGAAATGATAAACTCTATGGTGACTCCGGAAACGATTATATTTATGGCGGTGCTGGTGACGACCATATTGAAGGCGGTAGTGGAAATGACTATTTATTTGGCGAGGATGATGATGATACAATAGTTGAAGTTTCCGGTGAAAACTACATTGAAGGTGGAAATGGTAATGATACCATCACTGGTGGTTCAGAGCTTGACTATATATTAGGCGGCATAGGTAGTGATACGATTTCTGCTGGAGACGGAACAGATTATATCGAAGGCGGAGCAGATAATGACGTTATTCACGGCGATGAAGGCGATGACATCATCTATGGTGGCATTCGTGATGCGGAAAGCGAAGAAGGCTTCAGCGACAAGAATTTCGTATCTGGCGATGACGAAATATACGGCGACGCGGGTAATGATGTAATCTTCGGTGGCGATGGCGACGATACCATTTCAGGTGGAAGTGAAATTGACTTCATTTATGGCGAAGAAGGCAATGATACACTTAACGGTGACGATGGTACAGACCACATCGAAGGCGGCGACGGCAACGATACAATCAACGGCGGTGCTGACGGAGATGAATTATTCGGTAACGACGGTGATGATACCATTCATGGTGATTCCGGCGATGACTACATAGAAGGCGGCAACGGTAACAATTATTTGTATGGTGATGCCGGTGACGATACAATAGTAACAGGTGAAGATACTGACTATGCATTTGGCGGTTCTGGAAATGACTATATTATCGGCGGTAATGGCGCAAACTATATGTACGGCGAAGATGGCGACGACAGACTGCAAGGCGGAGAAGGCTATGACTACATGGAAGGCGGTTCTGGTGTAGATACTCTCTCCGGCGGTAACGGATACAATGAAATGTATGGTCAGGAAGGCAACGATTTCATCTACGGCGGAGACCATGCAGATTATATCGATGGTGGTGTTGGTGACGACCAGCTTTATGGTGGAAATGCAACAGACGGTCAAAATGAAATTTACGGTCGTGAAGGCAATGATATTATCTACGACGGTGACCAAGGAGCGTATATCGAAGGTAACGAAGGCGATGACTATATCTTTGCAGGAGGCGGAAATGATATAATTGACGGCGGTACTGGCAATGACTACATTCAGGACGACCACGGTGACGAT
>CALWNN010000069.1 GCA_944382845.1 uncultured Clostridia bacterium | reverse complement strand
TGAGGGGCAGGATTTGAGTATTGTAATTGAAAAAAGCGGAGAAGGCTGGAAAAGGGCTTATTATTTATCCTAACAAAAGGAGGCGGCAGACATGAACGTAAAGGGACAGACCCTTGTCGAGGTGGTTATTGCAATGACTGTTATTTCAATTGTGTCACTGTTTTTTCTGGGAGGGATATCCGCCGCCGCAAATGTCTTCGTCCGGGGAACAGATATTTCAATTGCCGCAGAGGAAGCTTCCCTTTCGATGGAACGGAAGATAGATGATAAAGAAGCCGGCGAAAAAATAACCGCAGTGATATATTCAGACGGGAAAAGCGAGAATGTCACAGTAAACAAAATAACCGTTAAAAGCGGCTCAGACCCTGAGATAACATATGAATATTACTTTCCCGATGGGGAGGGAGAGCCTTGAAAGGACAAAAAAGCAAAAGCGGATTTACTCTTGTGGAGGTAAGCGTATCTCTTGTGATATTTTCAATAATAGCGGCTTTTTGCTGCGGAATACTTATTATGGCGTCGGGGCTGTTTGTAAGAAATCACGAGAAAGCTCAGGCTGTCAGGGCGGCAAACGATATATGTTCATTTGTAAGCGGAAAGCTTATGACCGCGGTAAGCATTGATATCAAAAGCTCCTCTCATATCTCAGAGGGAGAGCATAAGGGAGAATACTACGAGAGACTTGTTTTTGAAGAGGGCGGAGAAAGTATTCTTATCGAGCGTGAAAACGGCGGAATACAGCCTGTTTTTGATAACGAATATTTCGGTGGAGCCGTAAGCGAAATCAAGATATCAAGGGATAAGCAAGTTCCTGCTTGTGTAATAGTTACCGTAGGAATTTACAGCGGAGGCTATGAGGAGCTTATTTACAGCTGTACCAGAGCGGTGAGATTGCTGAATTTCACCGAGGAAAGAGCGGATGATTTTTCAACAGAGGCACAAGCCGGTCAAAGCGGTTCGGATACTCTTGTGATAACTTTAGGCTACGGGGAATAAGGCTTGCAAGGAGAGTTTAAAATGAAAAATATACCTATCGGCGAGGTTCTTAAGGAATACGGATATATAACCGACGAGCAGATTAAAAGGGCTCTTGAATATCAGAAAACAGAGGAGGGGCGCAACGAGCGTCTTGGCGACGTTCTTTTAAAGCTTGGATTTGTTACGGAAAGTCAGATACTTCAGGCTCTTGCCAACAAGCTTGGGCTTAAAGTGATAGACCTTGACCTTATAAAAGTCGACCTTTCGGCGGTTGAAAGGGTTCCGAAGGCTCTTGCGGCAAAATACAATATGCTGCCCGTGGCGGTAAGCGCAAACAGGCTGGTCATCGCTACAAGCGACCCGCTGAATTTCTATGCTCAGGAGGATATAAAGCAGGTCTGCGACATGAACCTTTTAATAACTCTCTGCGAGTCGGCAAAGGTAAAAAGCGCCATAGAATATTACTACAACGAGGTTAACGCAAGGATTGCGGCAAGACAGGCGAATGTTGCGGCGGAGGAGTTTGTTGTGCCTGCCATGGAAGAGGGGGACGACGATGAAGCTCCTGTTATAAAGCTTCTTAATACTCTTCTTGCAAGAGGTTATTCAACAAACGCCTCGGATATTCACATTGAGCCTTTTGAGAATTTTACAACGGTGCGCATGAGGATCGACGGAATGATACTGGATTATGTCACACTTGAAAAAAGCCTGCACAATTCGGTTATCGCAAGAATAAAGATACTGTCGGATATGGATATTGCTGAAAAGAGAGTTCCTCAGGATGGAAATCTGAGGATTACCGCCGAAGGGTACGACATTGCAATGAGAGTTTCGGTTATACCTACAGTTTACGGGGAAAAGGCGGTTTTAAGGTATCTTACCTCCTCGGTCATAATCGACAATTCATCAATGTACGGCATGGAGAAAAGGAATTTTGACTACATGAACAGAATGCTGAAGGCTCCAAACGGCATAATTTATATAACAGGCCCAACAGGTTCGGGAAAGACGACGACTCTTTATGAAATAATCCAAAGGCTTTCTCAGGGGAATGTAAATATTTCAACAATAGAGGACCCTGTTGAGCGCACCATTGCGAAGGTTATCCAGACGAATGTGAACACAGCCGCCGGACTTACCTTTGAAAGAGGATTAAGGGCGATATTAAGGCAAGACCCGGACATAATTATGGTTGGGGAAACAAGAGATAATGAAACTGCTGAAATTTCCGTTCGTGCGGCTATTACCGGACACCTTGTTCTTTCAACTCTTCATACAAACGACGCTCTTTCTTCCATTGTGCGTCTTGAGGATATGGGAATAAAGCCGTATCTTGTTGCAAATTCTCTTGTAGGGATAGTTGCTCAGAGACTTGTAAGAAAGGTCTGCGCAAACTGCTGTTATGACACTGTGCCCACAGCTGAGGAGAAAGCTTTTCTCGGAGACGGTATTGAAGTGGTGAGAAAAGCGAATGGCTGCAACATTTGTAACCACACCGGCTACAAGGGGAGAACAGCCATTCACGAAATGATAATTATTGACAAAGAGTTAAAGCGCATGATCGTTTCGGGAGCAGATATTGAGGACATGAGAGAGTATGCTGTAAGAAAACAAGGAATGACTCCTCTTGGTGAAAGCGCGGTTGACCTTGTAAGGAAAAAGATAACCACCCCCGAAGAGGCTTTAAAGGTGGCGTACTATTCAGATTGATCTGATATAACTAAGTCGCCGATGGACCCCTGCCGAATATTCGGCAGGGGTCCATTCAGCTTTTCAGTGGGGGTTTTAATCCCCCACTGAAACCCTGAGGAGCAAAGATCCCATCTGCAGCTTGCTGCAGTCAGCGACAGATTGCTTTTCGTCGCAACGTGATTAAGCACAGCTCCGAAGGAGATGTTTAGCTCCGAAGGAGATGTTTAGCTCCGAAGGAGATGTTTAGCTCTGAAAGAGATGTAATTATCAACACTATGCTCCGATTTAAAACTTAAAAGCCATGCTGCATACAGATTTTCTTTGATCCGATATAAATAAAACGACATATTATGACAGTCGATATTTTCAGCAATTTGATTATATCAGTTTTTATAAGCTTTGTCAATAACTAACCTCCGCATTTTACCCTCAGCCCTTCTCTCTTTTGTAATACCTTTTGTGCGTACCGCTATGTTCATCAACAAAGATTTTTGCCATGAGGCAGGATAAGTTCTGTCTTTTTATTTTTAAAAATCAGGTTTTTATGCGGCTTCTGAAAGCTTTTCGACACGCTTCAGATTTACTTCCCACGACGGTTCGCCGTCCCAGTCAGACCTGTCAAAATACTTATCTATGATTTCAAAATAGTATTCAAGCTTTGTCTGTATATGGGGACAGTTAAGTATGTCGCTGAGTTCCGACTCCGTATCCGTAACAACAAGTTCCATAAGTCTTGCCCTGTCCTCGGTTGAAAAAGTCTTGGAGTAAACATCAACAAAATAGATATTGCTTAAATTACCGTTGTAAAAATCATCGCTCCACGCAGTATAGACAGGATCTCCGGAAAATTCATATTCGACTCCATCTGGTCCTACATAAGCATTGAAATATTCAAATCCCTCAGGATTTATGTCGTTCCATTTTTCATCTTCGAGTGTCCCGCTTTCAATAAGTCTGTGATCAAGTATATGATTAAGTTCATGAACTATTGTCTGTGAGTTTATATAATATGCAGGAAACGCAACAAGCTCAAGACTTTCAGAAAGGCACGATAACCCTGCCGGAGAAGTAATGCTAATTGCAGGGTCATAAGGAATAAGCTCACCTGTTATATAAAAGCAAATGTACCTTACCGTATCTCCTCTGAGTTGTTCAAAATAATCGTCGGGATAGTAAGACAAGGTTTCTTCAAGAACGTCAAGAGCATCGTTTATCACTTGGATATCGTTTTCCGCAGTAACGCTGTAATCAGGAAAAGGAGCATATACTGCGTCATCGCCAAGATAGACTCTTATGCCGTACTTTTCTTCAAGTTCTGTCGCACGTTCTGAAGCTTTCCCTAAATCAGCCCTTTCATATATATATTCGATGCATGGATCAGGTTCAAGCTTTACAGCATCGGATTTTGTAAAATCCCAGAGAATGGGGATTTTTTTCTGATCGTTCGATACCATAAACACGATTCTTTCACATTGAACAGATGCATAGGGATTTTCTATCCACGTTCCATACTCAATATAGTCGTCTTTCATAACTGTTTTCAGGTCAAGGTTATCTGTCCATTGATTGCCGAGCTTGCTTATCTGCAAATACCATTCCGTCACATCCGGCATATTTTCATCATACTCATCTTCATTAAGATTTACCTGCGCCGACATAACATACTTGTCGAGAAATTCCGAAGAAACATTTCCGGAATAAACGTCTGATATCTCACCTGTTTCTATATCTGCCAGTATGGTGACCTCGACGCTTCCGAAAACCGAATCGGCTTTAATGACTGCCTTTTCCCCGGTTGTATCAACTCCGTAAAAGCTTGAATACAAATATTCGGGCGGAAGAGAAAATACAGTTTCTGTTTCTAACGTACCCATATCCATTGCCATAAGCCGAGATAAATTAATGTCATAATAATAAAGCTTATTGTCTTTTATAAATTTATATGAATCGGTGGAAAAGCTGTCTGAAAGAATAAAAGATATATCCTTGACGTCTCCGCTTTCCGAAACAAGATAATACTTATCCTCATCAGATGAACAATACACAATCACAGGGTCAGTATTTGCAATATAAGTAAAATATATTTCCCCTTTATAATCGTAGTCTATTACGCAAAGGTCGCTAAGTTTCCCGGTTTGAATGTCAAGTGTCTTGAGAGTATCCTTGTTTTCTCCCGTGAGAAGAATGACTGTATTTTCGTCTTTCAATGCGGCTGATTCAACCTCAACTCCCTTCATTTCCGGCAAAAGAGTAAGGTCATAGAAATTATCGCTGTTTTCAACTGCATATTTGCTGAGATCTATATTTACAGGTTCCGGCTCAGGGTCGGGTTGTAAAACTGTTTCAGATGAAGTTGCCACAGAAACAGTAGTTGTCGAGTCCGGATAATTGCTTTTTTCTTCGGAACAACCTGAAAACAAAAATGCAACAACGACTGCAATAGCAATAAGGTGTTTCATGTTAAATCCCCCTTTACGATATAGTATAACTTGTTGATAAAATCATATCATATTACGACCTGCATTTCAAGAGGGAAAACATAAAAGCTGTCAGAAATGATTTGTTCCGACTTAAACTAAATATCAGATAAACAAAATAAGGCTGATGTTCTTGATTAATGTTTAACAGCCTTATTTTTTTCTTTATGTATTCAGACAGTCTGCTAAAAAATAACCGTGATGACAATTTGCATAAATACAACCTAATACATTTGTGAAATCAGTAGAATTTTAGCTATAAAAAGGAAATTTTATCTTTAATTTGTTGACACAACATTTGAAGTGGTTTATAATAATAATAATAATATATTAAAGAATAGGAGGTTAATCCAATGTACTGCTGATATATTTGTATACAAATATTTGATGTATAATCATGAAATTCAAAAAAATTTTTTCGGCAATTTGTTCAATACTTATTATTTCAAGCGTATTTGCAGTCAATGTTTTTGCTGACGAAATGGTAACTAGCCGTGTAGATGCAGAGCATGACGGAACAATGGGATCGGCATATTCATCATGTGTTGCAGTTAACACAACTACATATAATGGTACAAAAATGTATTGGACTGCCGATGTTCAAAATAAGCCCAGTGATATATCATATGATTATGCGGCAGTAGAGTGGAAACTTTATCGAAATACTACATTAGTCTCAGACTTAGGGAAAACTTCAAACGTAACTGTAGGCAATACTCTTACAAGCGGAGTTGTTACAGACATGATAGGCAGCGGCAACAAAACCTATGGTAAATTTAACAATATGTACAGATACTATATAAATGTAACCTTATGTCCTCCGGCATATAAATATATAACCACATTTAATGTAGGCGGAGTGTTTTACGGAATAGAATAATCCCTCTCAAAGAAAGGATGACAGCAAATGATTTCTGAAGGCTACGATTTTTTAAAGGCATTAGTCGGCGGCGAAAAAATTGACATTATCACGGGCGGGGCGTTTATGCTTTGTCTGCTTGTACTCTTAACTCTCTTTCTTGTGATATTTAAAAAGAAGCTAAGATATAAACCGGTTAAAATCGCCGGTATTTACATAAGTTTAATAGCTTATGCCTCTTACTTTTCGTTTCAATATCTGCCGATTGTTCTTACAAACCCTGCCTTTGAATATAATGAAATGCTGGTATTCGGTCAGATGTGGCCGCCGCTTTTTCAGATGAATTTGTTTCGTGATTTTTTAACAATCGTACAGATTTATTTAAAGCCCTTTGCACTCATTCTTCTCTTTGCCTTTGCGGTGACGCTTACATTTAAATTGATGAGAAAAATCCATGCCATGGCAGTTTTGTACGCGGCAATTACTGTTTTTGAAATTGGCTTTGTGGTTGTGCAAAACCTTATTAAAGGCGGACTCACATTAACCTATGATATGACAATTCCCTTTGTGGAGATTTTGGCATTTGCAGTAGGATTTTTGCTTGCAAGACTTTTTATCAAATTAAGCGGCGATTTTACCGCAAACCTTATCGACGCCAAGGCAAAAATTCGTCAAAGACAAGGAGATAAGCTGTGAAAAAAATAAATTTTATGCTCGGCGAAATTATCTGGCAGCACAAAAGAGCGCCGCTTCTTACAATGACCGTTTATTTTTCGACGGTCATTTGTTTTATCAGTATTTTTCTGAGCCTGAGCGTTCTTCAGCAAAACGAGGCTAAATATAAAAGTATTGCGCAGGCAAAGAAAACATACTCAAATATCCTTATTCAGAATGACATCGAAGGCGAGAATGCCGTCTTGTCGCTGGCGACGCTGATAGAAGATTACAATGCAAAAATTGACGGCTGCGACGTGTCGATTGAACTTTCAGAGCAAGAGGTAACAATCGAGGGGATTGATCACCCCATGCCGCTGACCGTTTGCCCGCTTTCAGCCGATGGGGAGATTTCCTCGTATAAGTACAAGGTTTTAGAGGGCAGAGATTTCACAAGCGAGGAAATTAAGCAAGGCGCAAATCTCATTATTGCTGACAAAAGCGTTATCATTGACGGCGAGAAATTAAAGCTTGGCGACAACTTGAAAATTGCCGATACGGAGTTTGAAGTAATTGGCATAGCAAACGCTTATGCTGTGCCGTTTAAAAGCCTGATTTCCGCCCTGAGCGAAAGTAACCTTAAATATCGGATAAGTATAAACAAGGCGGTCTTTGACAGCGAGCTTTCGGCGCAGGAAAGATCACAAATTGCTTCTTTTATCGATACCGATTTTATTTCCGATTTCGAGCTTGGCGAGGAGCAGAATTCCGACATCAGATCAACGCAGATTATCGTGGCGGTATTCATATCCGCACTCGGCTGTGTTATTACGGTGTCGCTGATGACTCAAATAATCAGCGAACAGCTAAGGCGCATTATGCTTGCCAAAATCTGCGGCTGTAAGGCTTCATATATTGTCTGCCTGCTGATGACGGAGCTTTTTTTCTTTATCCTTATTTCCTTTGCGGCTTCGGTTGCGTTTTTTACAGCGCTTAAACCGCTGCTTTATAAGCTTTATATAACAAATCCCGTTACTCTGTCAAAACAGCTTTCTGTGCTTTTTGCACTGCTTTTTTTATCGGCTGCCTTTACTCTGCCTATGACGCTTCGCGCGGCGAGGGCTTTGCCGTCAAGAATTTTTGTAAGAAGATAGTGGGGTGACGAAATTGAAGCTTATGAAGTATTTTATACTTGCCGCTGACGGATTGCGAATCCGTTTGTGGCTGCTTGTTGTTCTTTGTGCTGAATTTGTAATTATGATAAGCTGTGCTTCAATCTGCTTTGGAGAACTCACCATGCAAGCTCTTAAAAACAGAATGTATGACAAAGGGGATTATTCCGAGTTTTACTATGTCGGTGTTTCTACCGAGGAGGATAAGAACACCGAGGTTGACAGGATTTTGTCAGAAATGGACTGTGAGCTGATGTTGTTTAATGGCTTCCAATCGCCCAACTCAGAGATGGTAGACATTTACTCAAAATCCGCCTTTGAAGAAATCGGCATAGAGCTTGAAAAGGGTGAGGAGATTGATACAGACCACGATTACGGTGATGTTGTACCCTGCTATATTTCCTCCGATTTACTTAGAAAATATAAAGTAGGCAAAGTGTATGACGTCCCGGATATGGGAAAAATCCTTATCTCAGGCGTTGTCAAAAACGATATATTTTTCAGTTATACTTATGCAGGTTTTTCCTATTCGAAAAAAACAATTGTCGCATATGACCCCAAGGGACTGCTTAACGCCGTAGACGCATCTACCTTTAAAATGATAGATACGGCAAATATAGCGGATTTTGAGGAAAAATATCAGACCTATATCGAGAACCTTTATTTTCAACCCTACGATTATTTTTACGAGTGTCATTTAGAGCTTGAAAAGGAGAAAATTTTTCCGTTTTTAGCTTTGGCAATAACCTTTTTCGCACTTTCGCTTGCGGGACTTTTGTCCTACAGCGTTATTTCATCACGGGAGGCAAAACGCCAGAACGGTTTGTTCTTCCTCTGCGGAGCAAGGCTTTGGGAGGTTATGCTCATAACTCTGACAAGGGTTTTTATCATAACCGTCTTTCCGGCAATTCTCTCGGCGCCGATTATTCTCTACATAAAAAACAACACATACGTCGGCGAGCTTACCCTGATTACGGCGGAGAATTATTTAACGGCGGTGGGAATTTGCCTTTGCATACTTGCGCTTTCGATGTTGATTGTAATTTTCAAAACAAACAGAAAAAGTCTTATTTCTGTGGTAAATGATTTTTGAGGAGGGACAACATGATTAAGCTTGAAAATATAGTTAAGATATATAACGAGGGAAAAGCAAACGAAGTCAAGGCGCTTCGGGGCATTGACCTTACGATAAACGACGGCGAGATGGCAGCAATAATCGGTGAATCAGGCTCGGGAAAGTCAACGCTGTTAAACATTTTAGGCTGTATTGACATTCCCACCGGCGGTGCATATTATTATGATGATATAAACACCTCAACGCTTTCGGGCAAGGCCCGTGCGGAGTTTTTAAACCGAAAAATAGGCTTTGTTTTGCAGGATTTCGGGCTGATGCTTGACCGCAGTGTTTATCACAATATTTCCTATCCTTTAGTATTTAATCCGCATATAAAGTCCTCACAAATTAAAGAAAAAATAAAATCGGCACTTTTAAGTGTCGGACTTCCGCGGTACATAAACTCCGTTTGCGGTGAGCTTTCCGGAGGACAAAAGCAGAGGGTTGCTATCGCAAGAGCGATTGTCAACGAGCCGTCAATGATTCTTGCCGACGAGCCGACAGGCGCACTTGACACCAAGACTTCGGCTGAAATAATAGAGCTTTTCAAAAGCCTCAACCAGCAGGGCAAAACGGTAATCATCGTCACCCACGACCCGAATGTTGCACAACGGTGCCACAGAATCATTGAAATCTCAGATGGGAAGATCGTTTCGGAGCAGGAATGAAATTCTGTACAAAGTCGAACAAAATCTATAAATTCATATTTTATAGTAGAATATAGATGGTATAGCGATGCAAGATGAGAAAATAAGATTATTGACTTGTAGTTGATTTACTGCTCCGTTTCATTACGCTTCTCCTTTCAGGTATTGAGTTTTCGGGGTTGATGTGGTATAATGGATTTGACATTAAAATGAAAATATACGAGGAAACAATATGAAAACTGCGCTATACTGCATATGGCAATTCACTTGGGGATTTTTGCAATCATTATTAGGCTTACTGAATTTTTTGATTCATATAAAAGACAAGCACTATTTTTACCACGGTGCTGTTATTACAGAATGGAAAAACAAATCAAGTGTCTCGCTTGGTATGTTTGTTTTTGTCACAAGTGAACCTTATTTTTATGAAAAGCTCAAATCTGATTACACAAAAGACGAGCTTTCTCATAGATTACTTGTACACGAATACGGACATACCATACAGTCACTTATTCTCGGTCCGTTATATCTTATTGTTATCGGCATTCCTTCAACTTTATGGGGTTTCCTTCCGTACACAAATCGAATGAGAAGAGAAAAGAAAATATCATATTTCTCATTCTTTACGGAACGGTGGGCGAATGAATTGGGTGAAAGAGCAACAAATCAGAAGTCGATGGATAACTTAGTAATTGATTAGCTGGTAGTAAAAGCCGTACCCGTACCGACGAGTACGGCTTTTACTATTCTTACAGTTCCCAGTCGTTAAGCGCCCGTTATTTAATGATTGAATTATTGAAAAAGACCCGTGCAAAAAATACACTGGTCTTTTCGTTTTTATAAAGTACAATCGTATTGATTTATAATGTCACAGTAAAGTTCGATATTTATCAGATTTTTGTCATAAACTCCGAAATCAGAAGCATCAACCTCTCCGACAGCTGAAGAAATACGCTCGTCAAAGGATTTCACTTTATCAATATCTGCTTGAGCTGTAAATGAATATTCACTACCGTCGACAGATGTATAAACATAATCGTTGTTTGCGTTTGCTGTAACATCCGTCTGCTTGCCGGATAGCCAGTTCTCTCTTTCTTCTCTGATTTGGTTAACTTCATTGCAGACTGCTGTCAGCGAGTCGTCCGGAAGAGGATATCTTCCCGTATAGTCGCCCGAACACCAGTAAGTGTCATTGGAATCGTCATAATATAAGAAAAAAATCCATTCGTCTCCCTTTTCCATTGCAGTCATTTCGCTGAATGTCACTAACTGATAAGGTTCATCAACAATGCCATATCTTTGTGATATCTTCAAAGAGTCCTCATCAGTTGTTCCTTTCAACACTTTACTCACTTCAATCTCATTTGTTGATACAGCGTTTACAAGAACATCTTTGCCAAATTCACTGCTGTATTCATATTCAAGATTCTGGGTAGAATCATTCTTGTAGCTGCCTATAACAACTAAATCGGCGGAAGCGTCAAGACTATCGAAGTCATAATAGACAACTCTGTCGCCTTCTACTTTTACAATTTCCAATTGCGAGGTTTTATCAGTACTGTTGTTATTAGTGACTTCCGTTTCTTTATCACCACATCCGGTGGCGGTTACTAATAAAAGTGCGGACAATATGGTTGTTAATGTCTTTTTCATAACTAAGTCCCCCATTTCGTTCTAAGATTTGTTTTGTCGTGAGTTACTACTGTCGATGCAACTGCTTGACTGTTCGGATAACCCTGATTCATAACTGCCCTTGGCAGACCGTTATAAATATGTCCGCTAAGAGAACTATTTTTTTTAGGATGAGATAATTTTAATGTGTGTCCGACTTCGTGTATAAAAGTTTTTTTAGCGGCAGTTGTTGGGTTGCTTGCTCCGGAAAAAGCATTGCTATTTGTATTCATGCGTATTGAAACTCCCGCCCAGTTATCGTCAACATTCGCAATAGAACCGTCAGCTTTTCGAGGGATTGTTTCCCCTAATGTCCCATCAGTATACGATTTTCCTGTAACTATAATAAATCCAGATGACGGCATACCAGGTGCAGCAATTGCAATGCCTATAGTCCCTACGTTGCTGCTGACATTATCCCATGCATATGCTGAATAATATACTTGTGATGTCAACAAGGAAGTAATTGCTGAAGATTCAATTCTAAAGTTCATATCTTTTATTGATTGACTTGCAGTATAAGTTCCGGAAAAATAATCCGAATTATGTGCATGAGCAGTTAATAATTGGGAAGAAAAAACAACAGTTGCAGATAGTAATAAGGCAATAATGCGTTTTATTTCTCTTTTCGTAACCATTTTCATCACCTCCTTTCCTATATACATATATTTTTAATTTGTCTTTTTGTAACCATTTTCATCTTTCTAAATACATAATAACATATAATTTACAATAATACAAGTGATTGAAGCTTGTTCGTTTGTAAATATTGTATGAACTTGTAAAAGCATCTCTTGACAAGGAAATTTTTATATGATATCATATTGATATCATAAAGCTATCTTAAAGGATAGTGAATCAGGAAAAGGAGAAGTATTTATGGACATCAAAAACATTGAGGCAAGAACAGATAAGCCTGCAAACGGTATAGCTGCTTTGATTTTGAACCTTCTGTTCACGATTGTGTCAATTGCGGTTGCTATAGGCGGAATTGTCTTGCTTGCTAAGGGGATAAGTGATGTGGCAGGAGCAGTCTTGCTGATTGCAGGGATAATAATGCTTGTTGTAAGCCTTATTCTTTACGGAGGGCTTAATGTTGTCGAGCCGAATCACGCACTTGTGCTGACACTTTTCGGAAACTATTACCGGACAATCACCGAGCCGGGCTTTTACTTTGTAAATCCGTTTTCATCGGCTGCAAATCCCGTGTACGAGGCATATAAGCAGGGGCTTCTGAGCGAAACGGTAAAGAATTTTAAAAAGGGCGATGAAACGTCAAATGTTAACGAATCAGCACCCAGAAAGACAGTTACCCTTAAAGCGATGACGCTTGACAACGGTATTCAGAAGGTAAACGATGTTCTGGGGAATCCGATTGTTATAGGCGCAGTTGTCGTATGGCGTGTAAAAGACCCTACAAAGGCTGTCTTTAACGTTGAGAATTATAAGGAATTTTTATCAATCCAGACCGATTCGACAGTCAGAAACATTGCAAGGCTTTATCCGTATGACCTTATTGAGGACATTGACGAGGACGAGATACATACCGAAAAAACTCTCAGGGGAAGCTCGCAGGAGATTGCGGAGAGCATGAAAACCGAACTTGAAAAAAGAGTGGGCTTTGCAGGACTCACCATTGAAGAGGTTCGCATAACGCATCTTGCATATTCCGAGGAAATTGCGGCGCCTATGCTCCAGAAACAACAGGCGGCAGCCGTTATTGCGGCAAGACAGAAAATAGTTGACGGTGCGGTGAGCATGGTAAAAATGGCTATCGACAAGCTTAACGACGACAACATCGTTATGCTTGACGAAGAGAGAAAGGCACAGATGGTGTCTAATCTGTTGGTAGTACTTTGCTCAAACAAGGACACCCAGCCAATTGTAAACAGCGGTTCGATTTATTAAAAGTCACATCTAAAACTTTAAAAAAAATTAAGGAATGTTGCCACTTGCCAAATTCAAACGAAATCTACGAACGCGAAAAAAAGCTTAAGGAACGGCTTCAAAAAATTGAGTCGCTCGAAAAAGAGGCTGAGCTTCGTGAGAAAAAGCTCAGGCAAAAGGAGTCTGCACGCAAGCAAGTGATTTTGCGAATATCGCCAAGCCTCTGGAATGATATTTCCGAGTGGGCGGAGCAGGATTTTCGCTCGATAAACAGTCAGATCGAATTTATTCTCACCGAGGCTGTAAGAAAAAGAAAAAACAAGGACTGACCGAATACTTACAAAAAACAACTGCCCGATTCAGTGAATCAACGCAGTTGTTTTTTTTGAAATCAAAATAGTCGGCAATTATTTAAGTTTTTAAAAATATCCTCTTATAAACTCAATAGTTTCTCACACAGTAATGCCGTTTTTTCCGCAGCAAGTTTTTATTGCTTTAAATTATCTTGATTATTTATCATAATTTTTCATATACTCCTAATCTAAATTGAATAAACTTTTTCAAGTGATAATCCGGTAACATTATTTTCTTCCATTATTTTCTTAAATCTATCTGTTACAAATAAATACGTTGTGTATTTACGTTCCTCCAAATAGATTTTAAAAAAATCCAACATGAACGCTTCTTTTCTGAATACATATTTTTCCACCGACTTTATCACTTCCTTTCCCTGCAAATTATGAATCCTATCGCAAATGCTATTATCAATATCCAATAAGTTATGATATTCACAAACATTCCAAACCCACAATTTTGAATTTTGACAGTTGGTACAAACGCATGGCAGAAATTGTATAGATGATGTTCCATAGCATTGTTCAATCAGATCTTTGACCTTAGAATTAACTATTATTGCTCCATTAGTTCCCCAGTAGTTCATTATATCCGGAAAACCTTTTTCTGCAAATTCTATCCTAAGTGTTCGTAAGTGAGGAGAGTCATTAATTTCCATGTAATCAGAATCTTTATCAAAACGCTGCTTACCGTTCGAATCAATCAAAAAAGCATTATTATAACCTTCGTTTTTTATTACTTTCCAAATATTCATTTTACACCTCATAATAAATAAAGAACCGAGATCATCGCACAATAACGCTATCGTATTGTGCGATGAAACTCTATTGCGTTCTATAAGTTAGTTATGTATTATAACTTCACCATTTAACAGTTTTTTCTTAAGTTTTGTTAAAGTATTACAAATTTCTGCTTTTACTTTTGCTCTGTCACCTTCAGAAAGTCCTTGAAGTATCGTTTTAATATCATCTTCTTTCCTCCATGTTGGATCAAAAGCACTTAAAGTATCGCTTATTTCATTGTTAACATAATCATAATACGAATCAAGATGACCGCCATTATGAATACTTTCAGTAACTGCATAAGTAGCGGTTCTGTCACTTGGTAACAAAATACCGTTTGATGCAGAATTTAAGTCTATATCTAAGCCTTCTAAGACTTCTCTTGAGTATGTTGCTTTTTCTGCATTTTTCGCTACAATATGATGTGCCTGATTAC
>CALWNN010000068.1 GCA_944382845.1 uncultured Clostridia bacterium | reverse complement strand
TTTCATCAGAGTCTATCGTTTTTTCCGCTCTTGCAATTTAAAATGAAAAATGGTATAATAAGATGTTAAGTTGTGTCTGAATGAAAAAGGAGGCGGAAAGATGGTTATATTAGGAATCGACCCGGGGTATGCTATTGTGGGATACGGGGTTCTTGAATTTTCAAATAACTCCTTTAAAGTCCTTGGCTTCGGGGCAATAACCACTCAAGCCGGCACTCCCTTTGAACTCAGGCTAAAAACCATCTACGAGGATATGAACGAAATTATAGATACTTATAAGCCCGACTGTCTTTCAATTGAAAAACTGTTTTTTAACACAAACCAAAAAACGGTTATTGATGTTGCTCAGGCAAGGGGTGTCGTGGTGCTGGCGGCGGTAAGAAAGGGAATAACAGTAAATGAATATACTCCTTTGCAAGTAAAGACTGCCGTTACAGGCTTCGGAAGAGCCCAGAAAAAACAGGTTCAGGAAATGATAAGACGAACCCTTAATTTAAAGCAAGTTCCCAAACCCGACGACACCGCCGACGCATTAGGACTTGCAATAACCCATGGGCGAACTTCACGGTCCCTTGAATTTGTAAAGAGTGCAGAAGAAAAGATCAGTAAAAACATTTACCTCTGAAAGGAACAATAAGTATGATATATAGCTTGACGGGAACTCCTGTCTGCCTTGAACAGGAGCTTGCAGTAATAGAATGCGGCGGCGTGGGATACGGCTGTCGGACAACCCTGAATACAATTGCCCGTATTCAGGGACTTGACGAGGTTACTTTGTATACGGTTATGAATGTGAGAGAGGACGCGGTGGAGCTTTTCGGCTTTGCAACAAAGGACGAGCTTAACTGCTTCAAGCTTCTTACTTCCGTTTCGGGTGTGGGACCTAAGAACGCCATAGGGATATTAAATTCAATGTCCCCTCAGGAATTTGCTCTTTGCGTTGCAACAGAGGATTCAAAATCACTTACAAGAGCCAAAGGCGTCGGAGCAAAACTTGCACAGAGGATAGTGCTTGAGCTTAAGGACAAGCTTCAGAAGGACGCTGCTCTTTCGTCAAAGCTTGAGATTCCCGAGGCTGTGACTTCATTAAAGGGCACAACAAACCCTGCCGCAGAGGCAATATCTGCGCTTACTGTCTTGGGCTATACTACTCAGGAGTCGGCAAGGGCTTTAAGCGGCGCAGATCCGCAGATGTCAGTTGAGGAGCTTATAAAATATGCGCTTAAAAAATTTGCAGATAAATAAGCTGCTTGATTTTAAGAAGGGAGGAAGGTGCAAAAGCATTAAGCTTTGCGCAAATTTCAATGATTGAAACCGGCGATCTTGATTTTGAAAACCGACTTGTCTCACCAAGAGAAATTGAAATAGACGGCGGCGAGGACGGAGATATAAATTTAAGACCGAAAACTTTAAGCGATTATATCGGTCAGAAAAAGGTAAAGGAAAATATGTCCGTTTATATCGAGGCTGCAAAACGCAGGGGAAAGCCTCTGGACCATGTGCTTCTGTACGGACCTCCGGGGCTTGGCAAAACCACACTTTCTCAGATAATCGCAAACGAAATGGGTGTAAATATCCGTATAACCTCCGGACCATCGATCAAAAAGCCGGGGGATTTGGCGGCTATACTCACAAACCTTGAAAAAGGAGACGTTCTTTTCATTGATGAAATTCACAGGCTTGATAACTCCGTTGAGGAGATATTATATCCTGCAATGGAGGATTTTGTTCTTGATATTATCTGGGGAAAGGGTGCTGCGGCAAACTCTGTAAGACTTGACCTGAAACCCTTTACGCTTGTGGGGGCGACTACCCGCTCCGGTCAGCTTACCGCTCCTCTTCGGGACAGATTCGGCGTTATTGAAAGGCTTGAGCTTTATACTCCTGAAGACCTTTGCACAATTATAATGAGAAGCGCATCGATACTTGAAATAGGCTGTGAAAGGGAAGGAGCAATGGCTCTTGCAAGAAGATCCAGAGGAACGCCCAGAATTGCAAACAGACTTTTAAAAAGAGTCCGTGACTTTGCGGATATAATGGGAAACGGAGTTATTACAAAGGAAATCGTGGATATTGCCCTGGAGAGAATGGAAATTGATAACTTAGGCCTTGATAAAATGGACAAGAGGCTTCTTGAAATGCTTATAAAGGGATATAACGGAGGTCCTGTGGGACTTGACACTTTGGCTTCCGCTATTGGTGAAGAAGCGATCACCTTGGAGGATGTCTGCGAACCTTATCTTATGCAGCTTGGTTTTATTGCAAGAACTCCGAGAGGGAGATGTGCGACCGACCTTGCATATAACCATCTGGGCTTTACAAGACAGGGAACAAAGAAATCCGACGACTCTGAAAACGGACAAATGTCATTTGACGACTGAATTTAATAGAATAACATAAAGACTAATTGACAAGGAGATTTTATCATGGGAAGACTATTCGGAACAGACGGCGCAAGGGGTATTGCAATAACAGAGCTTACCTGTGAGCTTGCAATGAACATCGGCAGAGCTGCCGCTCTTGTGCTTACAAAGACAACAAATAAAAAGCCTGAAATACTTATAGGCAAGGACACCAGAATTTCCAGCGATATTCTTGAAGCAGCGCTTGTGGCGGGAATTTGCTCTGTGGGAGCTGACGCCCGTATTCTCGGGGTTGTACCTACTCCTGCCGTTGCGTTTCTTGTAAAGAAATACAACGCTGATGCGGGAATTATGATCTCCGCTTCTCACAACAGCGTTGAGTTTAACGGGATAAAGCTGTTTTCGGGCGAAGGCTTCAAGCTTCCCGACAGAATTGAAGAAGAAATAGAAGCTCTTATCCTTGATTATCCTGAGGATATAAAGCTTTGCTGTTCAACTACAGTGGGAAGAGTTTCTTACGAAAAGAACGCAGAATGGGACTATGTAAGACATATTATGAAATCTTCCGAAGGTCTTAAAGGGGTAAAGGTTGCTATCGATTGTGCAAACGGTGCGGCAAGTTCTGTGGCTAAAAAGCTTTTTACAGGGCTTGGGGCTGAGTGCTACTTTATAAACAATACTCCCGACGGAACTAATATAAATAAAAACTGCGGTTCAACTCACATGGAGCCATTGCAGAAATATGTTGTTGAAAACAAGTGCCACGTGGGACTTGCTTTTGACGGCGATGCGGACAGATGCCTTGCCGTTGACGAAAAGGGTGAGATAGTAGACGGTGATAAGCTTCTTGCAATATTCTCGAAATACATGAAAACGACAAAAAAGCTTAACCATAACACCTGCGTAGTGACCGTTATGACAAATCTCGGATTCTATAAATTTACAAAGGAAAACGGAATAGTTGCCGCAACAACGACTGTAGGCGACAGATATGTTTTGGAGGAAATGCAAAAAGGCGGTTATAACTTGGGAGGAGAGCAGTCGGGACATATTATTTTTCTTGACGAAGCAAATACCGGAGACGGAGAACTTACCGGAGTCAAGCTTCTTGATATTCTTGCGAGAACACATTACAAAATGTCAGATCTTGCAAATATGATGACTTCTTACCCTCAGGTTCTTGAAAACATAGTTATTCCTGCAAGATCAAAGGGGATGTGGAACAAGGTTTCCGAGATAAATGAAATTATTGAATTTTGCAAGGGCAAACTCGGCGACGACGGAAGAATTCTTGTAAGAGAGTCGGGAACAGAGCCTCTTGTGAGAGTTATGCTTGAGGGAAAGAATTTCGGACTTATTACCGATTACGCTCACAGGATATCGGATAAGATAAGAGAATGTCTTTGCACGGAGGATTCGGACGCGGTGCAGGAGTGATTGTACTCATCTTTACGGAGGAGAATACTTAATGAAAATCGTAATAATAAACGGTCAGAACCATAAGGGTTCCACATACCATATAGGGCGGATAGTCGCAGAGAAGCTTGGCGGAGAGATAACCGAATATTTCCTGCCGAGAGATTTTGACGAATTTTGCTGTGGCTGTACCCGATGTTTTACCGAAAACGAAAAGCTATGTCCTCACTATGAAAAACTGCGCCCCATTACTGAAGCTATAGATAAAGCGGACGTGCTGGTGTTTACAACGCCGGTGTATGTGTACCACTGTACAGGGTCTATGAAGGCTTTTCTTGACCACTACGGCTACAGATGGCTTGTTCATCGTCCGGACGAAAAAATGTTTTCAAAGCAGGCGGTTGTTGTTTCAACTGCAGCCGGAGCAGGAATGAAGTCTGCCGGCAAGGATATCGGGGATAGCCTGACTTTCTGGGGAGTGCCAAAGGTGTATTCAATAGGCGCGGCTGTCATGGCTACTTCGTGGGACGGGGTCAGGCCTGAGAAAAAGAAAAGGATAGAAAGTAAGGCTTGCAGGATAGCTGAAAAGATAAAATCATCCGGGATAAAGCCCAGAGTAAGTCTTAAAGGCAGAGTATTCTTTACGGCAATGCATTTTGCAAACAAAAATGGCTGGAATCCTGCGGACAGCGAATACTGGAAGGAAAAGGGCTGGACGGAAAAGAAAAGACCATGGAAAAAAGAATCTGTAAAGGAATGAGATAATGCGTATAGCGGAAAACTGGACTGACTACAGAATTTTAGATACATCAGACGGAGAAAAGCTTGAAAGCTGGGGAGGGAGAATTTTAGTCCGTCCCGACCCTCAGATAATCTGGAAGCCTGAAAAGAATGCTGCTCTCTGGAATAAAGCGGACGCTGTTTATCACCGTTCGGAGAAGGGCGGCGGAAGATGGGAATATAAAAAGAATCTCCCCGAAAGCTGGACAATATCCTATGGAGAGCTTAAATTTATTATCCGCCCCACAGGCTTCAAGCATACAGGGCTTTTCCCTGAACAGGCGGTAAACTGGGACTATATGGCTGATAAAATACAGCGTGCCAAAAGACCTGTAAAGGTTCTTAACCTTTTTGCATACACAGGGGGGGCTACCCTTGCCTGCGCAAATGCAGGAGCAAGCGTTTCTCATGTTGACGCGTCAAAGGGAATGGTTCAGTGGGCAAGAGAAAACGCCGCTCTTTCGGGGCTTGATGATAAGCCGGTAAGATGGCTTGTGGACGACTGTGAAAAGTTTGTCAAAAGAGAGATAAGGAGAGGTAACTTTTACGACGCTGTGGTTATGGATCCTCCAAGCTATGGCAGAGGTCCGGGAGGAGAGATCTGGAAGCTTGAGGATCAGATTTACGGACTTGTAAAGACCTGTGCGGCAGTGCTTTCCGACACCCCCTTGTTTTTTGTACTCAACAGCTATACTACCGGGCTTTCTCCGTCGGTTATGGCGTATATCCTGCATGATATTTTAGTCGGAAAATTCGGCGGAAGAATAAGCGCCGACGAGATAGGGATACCTGTTGAAAGTTCGGGAATGGCGCTGCCCTGCGGCTCAACGGCAATATGGAGCAGATAAAAAAGCCTGACCGCAAGCTGTTCTCACAAGAGAAAAATCATAAAGAAAAGGATAAGTAAATGGAAAATATTTTAAAGGCTCAGAAGGTGAAGTTTTCATATATAAACAATATGGAAGATCCCCCGACTGTAAACAGGGTGCTGAAAAGTGTGGACTTTTCTGTTGACCAAGGAGAATTTGTTGCTGTCTTAGGTCACAACGGCAGTGGAAAATCTACTCTTGCAAAGTGCTTTAACGCAATAAATCTTCCCGAAGAGGGGGATGTTTATGCCGTTGGAATAAACACAAAAGAGGATAGCAAGGTTTTGGAAATAAGAGAAAATGTTGGAATGGTATTTCAGAACCCGGATAACCAGCTTGTGGCGACCATCGTTGAGGAGGACGTGGCTTTTGCTCTTGAGAATATGGGAGTAGAGCCTAAAGAAATAAGGCGGAGAGTTGATGAAGCCTTAAAGACCGTAGGAATGTACGAGTACCGTGAACACGCTCCTCATAAACTTTCGGGCGGGCAAAAGCAGAGGGTAGCCATTGCCGGGATAATCGCCATGAATCCTAAGTGCATACTTTTTGACGAGCCTACTGCAATGCTTGATCCAAGGGGCAGAAGCGAGGTCATGAGAACTATAAAGAAACTGAATCGGGAAAACGGCGTGACTATTCTTCTTATCACTCACTATATGGAGGAAGCTGCACAGGCTGACAGGGTTGTTGTAATGGACGACGGAAAGATTGTTATGGACGATGTTCCCAAAAAGGTCTTTTCGCAGGTGGAAAAAATGAAGGAACTTGGTCTTGACGTGCCACAGGTTACCGAGCTTGTGTACAGGCTTAAAAAAGAAGGCTACGACCTTGATGGCGAAATAATTACTGAAGACGAGTGCGTAAAGGCTCTTCTTGAATTGTTTAACTCATAAAGCGTACAACCATGTCGCCGATATCTCCCTGCCGAGTATCCGGCAGGTCTGTCGAGTATTCGACCGGTTTAATTCAGAATTTCAGTGGAGGGTTAGGCGGATAATCCTGACTTGCCCCCTGAGGAGCAAACTGTGGCAAACTGCAATTGTTGCAGCCGGTTTTAAGCAAGCTTAATCGGCTTTGCTCCGATTTAAAATAAATCAAACCAAAAAGAAGGAAAAAATATGACGGCTATCAAAACTGAAAACCTATCATATGTCTACGAAGAGGGAACGCCGTTTCGCAAGGTGGCTGTAGATGATGTTTCTCTTGAAATTGAAAAGGGAGAAATCGTCGGAGTCATAGGTCATACGGGAAGCGGAAAATCCACTCTTATTCAGCACTTAAACGGATTGTTAAAACCCACATCGGGGAAAGTTTTAATTGACGGAGAGGAACTTTGGGCGGACAAGTCAAGGCTTCGTCCTATCAGATTTAAAGTAGGGCTTGTGTTTCAATACCCCGAATATCAGCTTTTTGAAGAAACCTGCTACAAGGACATTGCTTTCGGTCCGAAGAATATGGGACTTGACGAAGGAGAAATTCACAGACGCATAATGGATACGGCAAGGCTTGTAGGACTTAAAGAAGAAGTTCTCAGCAAATCTCCTTTTGAGCTGTCGGGCGGACAAAAGCGCAGGGTCGCCATTGCTGGAGTAATGGCTATGGAACCTGAGATACTCATTCTTGACGAGCCTGCTTCAGGGCTTGACCCAAAGGGCAGAGAGCAGATACTTGGACTTATCAGAGAGTATCATCAGGAAAAGAAAAACACTGTGCTTCTGGTTTCACATTCCATGGAGGACGTTGCAAAAAACGCTTCAAAAATTCTTGTTATGAATAAGGGAAGAGTTTTTTGCTACGACGATACTGAAAAGGTGTTTTCAAGGGCAAAGGAACTTGAAAGCATGGGACTTGCTGTACCTCAGATAACAAGAGTAATAAACAGATTGAAAGCTGCGGGAGTACCTATTGAGGACGACATTTACACAGTAAAATATGCGACTAAAACACTGCTTGAGCTTCTGAGAAAAAAGGCGGAAAATAAAAACGATATTCAGCATTAATTTAAAGTTTACAAGGAGGACAAAGCCTTGCTTCGGGATATAACCATAGGACAATTTTATCCGGGGAAAAGCGTTATTCATAAGCTTGACCCGCGCTTCAAGCTTATTTTCACAGTGATTTTGATTGTTATGCTTTTTGCTTCAAAGGGATTTATTGGGCTTTTTGTGGGTATCTTCTACTGCTTGCTTGCATACGGGCTGTCAAGGATACCTGTTAAGCTTATGACCAAAAGCTTAAAGCCTATTCTTCCTATTATAATCATTACGGCGATACTTAACCTGTTTTTTATAAGAACAGGACAGGCTGTTTTTCATTGGAAGTTTATTCTTATAACCTACGACGGAATAAGAACTGCGCTTTTTATGATAATCCGAATTATCGCTCTAATTGTGGGAACATCGCTTCTGACCTACACGACATCTCCTATAGTTCTGACAGACGCTATCGAGCGGCTTTTGTCGCCTCTTAAAAAGATAAAGGTGCCTGTTCATGAACTTGCAATGATGATGACAATCGCTTTGAGATTTATTCCTACTCTTATAGAAGAAACGGACAAGACCATGTCTGCGCAAAAGGCAAGGGGAGCGGATCTTGAAACGGGAAATATAATCCAGCGGGCAAAGGCTCTTGTGCCTATACTAATCCCTCTTTTTGTTTCCTCTTTAAGACGAGCGGAAGAGCTTGCGCTTGCAATGGAATGTCGCTGTTACCACGGGGGCGACGGAAGAACAAGAATGAAACAGCTTAAGGCCGAAAAAAGAGATTATGTTGCTTTTGCCGTAACTATCGGCTTTTTAGCGGGAATCATTGCTTTGAATTTTGTTCCGGGGCTGATCTGATATGAGAAACTTAAAGGTTAAAATGGCATATAACGGCGCTGCTTATCACGGCTACCAGAGACAGAACAACGCCTATACGATCCAGCAGGCTGTTGAAGAGAGTCTGAGCAGGCTTCTCTCGGAGAAAGTCGCTATAAACGGTTGTTCACGGACCGACGCAGGCGTTCACGCAAGGGAGTATGTGTTTAGCTTCACAACAAATAACAATATTCCCCCTGAAGGTCTTATACTTGGCGCAAATAACATTCTTCCCGGAGATATCGCTTTTTTTTCCTGCGAGGAGGTAAGTGAGGATTTTCACGCAAGATTTGACTGTAAAGGGAAAGAATACGAGTATCTTATATATAACAGCAAAATAAAAGACCCTTTTTATAATAAAATAGCCATGAGATATTGGTACCGACTTGATGAAAAGCTTCTTGATGACCAAGCCAAGGCTTTTATCGGAAACCACGACTTCAAGGGCTTTTGCTCGGCCGACTGCGACAAGGAGGACACAAGACGGACTATTTACTCATTTGGCGTGACAAGAGAGGACAGGCTTGTAAGGTTCAAAGTCTCCGGCGACGGATTTTTGTATAATATGGTAAGGATCATGGTGGGAACTCTCCTTTATATCAATGAGGGAAAGATCGAAAAAGGGGCGATTCCTATACTTTTAGAGCAAAAGGACAGAACAAAGGGAGGCGTTACCGTTCCTCCTGACGGTCTGTATTTGAATAAGGTGTTTTACTGAGTATTTCTTGACAGAAAGGAATGAGAAAATTGGCAAAAGATAAGGACAACAAAAACAAAAACAGAGAATATGAAAGCTATGCCGACGTTTACGATATTCGGGAAGAACGCAGGAAGGTAAAAAAGCGCAGAAGAACAAAAAGAATAACAGGAGTACTTATTGTGGCTGTTGTATGTGCGACAGGGTATCTGACAAGGGATTACTGGGTAACGCCGGTTGGTGAGTTTTTCGAGCAGTCAAAGTACTCTATAGCAAAAGAGGGAACAACAGACCAAACAGGTGGCTTTCCTATTATTCTTGAACAATCGGAAAATAATTATATTACAAAAATAGACGACATGGTAGGGGTTATTTCCGACACCCATATAACATACTATAATAATAAGGGCGTAAAACAGCAGTCTGTTCAGCACCTTTTTGCTTCGCCTGTTGCAAGGGAATGTGAAACAAAGCTTTGCGTTTATGACCTTAACGGATATAATTTTTCGGTTTACGACAAAAACGGAGAGGTCTACTCTCAGGAAACGGAAAATGCTATTATTCTTGCGGAAGCCTGCGATAAGTATACTGCTGTGGTAACTCAGACGGACAAGTACAATTCCTACCTTTCAATCTACAACGAAAGCGGAAAGGATTTTTTCAGATGGTCAACAAACCAGCGTATTTTGTCAGTGGCTTTCAATAATGACAGAACAGGCTGTATCGTTTCAACATTTTCAGCATCCGGGGGGGATTTTGTATCAAAGGTTTACTGCCTTGAATTTGATAAGACAGAAGAAATCTTTGAAACCGAAAATATTCCTGGAATAATATATAAGGTCGGATACTGCGAAAGCGGAGATATGTGGTTTTTGTCCGACAGACAGCTTTACCGTGTAACAAGCGATGGCAATGTTTCTTATTCTTACTCTTTTGATGAGGACCTTACTGCCTTCGATCTTGACGGTAATACCGCCGTGCTTGCTTTTGATACCGTCGGAAATAACGGAACAAAGCTTCTTATTTTTGGCGAGGATAAAATTCCTAATACATTTACTACAGAAATGAGGATCGAAAAACTCAAAGCCGATAATGGAGTATGCTATCTTACCGAAAGAGGATATGCCGAGCTTAATATAAGCGGAAAGGTGACTGCTTCTGCTGAGGTTGAAAAAAATTATGCCGATTTTGTGACCATAGATAATTGCGTGTACTTTATCGGCTACGACGGAGTGGAAAAGGTGACCTTCAGATAGAAAAAACGTGTGCCGGAAAAATCAGGGAGGTGCTTGTAAATTATGAATTACCTGCTTGACTGCATTGTTGTGCTTATTCTTGTAGCGTCTGTTTCAATAAACGCAAAAAGAGGATTTGTCAAATGCTTTCTGCTTCTTGTATCGTTTGCAGCTGCAATAGTAATATCTTCTGCTTTGTCGGCTGCGACCGCACCATATATTTACGACAATTTTGCAAGCAAGACCGTTACCGAAAAAATTGAAGAAAAGCTTCCGGATATAGACGTTCTTGGTTATATAGACGAGGAGATAATAAGAGAACAGACAGGAACGGAAATAGATCGGGAAAAGCTTGAAAAGGCAGTTTTGAAGGACGGGGATATGATAGAAAATATCATGGATCTTGTGGAGGACGAAACGGGAATGAAGGCTGACAGGGAAAAGATCGAAAACAGCCTCGGAATGGACAACATACTTTATGAAAATGAGAATATTCCTCAGAACGCAAAGGATATCATAGAATCTGCAATGGAAAATTCAAAGGATAGCCTGTACAGTGTGATAAGGATATTTGTCAGCGATAACAAAGCTTCTCAGGCAAGCGAGATCTCAGAGATAGTTGTAAGACCCATAGGAATAAAAATAATCGGGCTTATTGAAGGAATAATCCTGTTCTTTCTGGTTTCTGCTTTGTTAAGATGGATAGTAAACAGATTTGACGTTGTGGATAAGATACCTGTCGCAGGAAAACTAAACACTATTCTGGGAGGTATTGCAGGAGCTGCGGAAGGTCTTGTAATTGTGTTCGTTGCAGTATATATCTTGAAAATACTGGGCGCTCTGACAAGCAGATATTCTTTTGCTGACCCTGAGGTCATAAACAATACTTTGATACTAAAGCAGTTTTACGATGTAAAGTTTTAAAGCGATATGCTTGACAATCGGCAAGTTGTATTGTATAATCAATGCAATAATTAAGTGAAAAAAGATAAAGAAAGGAGTTCCCTTAATGTTAATTTCGGGAAAATGTGCAAATATATGATAATATGTTCAAGATGCAAGAAAAGACCTGCCATAGTTTTTGTTACAGCAATGCAGGGAACGGAAAAACGAAACGAGGGATATTGTCTTCAGTGCGCAAGAGAACTTGGAATTTCTCAGGTTGACGATATGCTTAAATCCACGGGAATGAGCGACGAAGAAATCGAAAATATGACAGAGCAACTTATGGATATAACTGACGGCGCTGACTTTGAAATGGGCGGAAGCGGAACTATGCCCAATGTTTTAAACAGCATTTTCGGCGGAAATTCTCCTCTCACTTCCCAAAATTCCGGAGGCGGAGCTGAAAGCAAAAATCAGGCTAAAGACAGAGAAAAGCGTAAAAAGCTCAAGTTTCTTACAAACTATTGTACAAACCTTACGCAAAAAGCCCGTGACGGCGAGCTTGACAATATCATCGGAAGAGACAAGGAAATCGAAAGAGTCATGCAGATACTTTCAAGGCGGCAGAAAAATAACCCATGCCTTATCGGCGAGCCGGGCGTAGGTAAAACTGCCGTGGCAGAAGGAATAGCCCAGAGGATAGCTGCCGATGACGTGCCATTTCATATAAGCGGAAAGGAAATTTACCTTCTTGACCTTACGGCTCTTGTTGCCGGAACACAGTTCCGAGGACAGTTTGAAAGCCGTGTAAAGGGACTTGTTGAAGAGGTCAAGGCACAGGGAAATGTTATTCTTTTTATTGATGAGGTGCATAATCTTGTGGGAGCAGGGGACAGCGAAGGATCTATGAACGCTGCAAATATTCTGAAGCCCGCACTCTCGAGAGGTGAGGTTCAGGTAATAGGCGCCACTACTTTCAAGGAATACAGAAAGTACATTGAAAAGGATTCCGCTCTTGAAAGACGTTTTCAGCCTGTAACTGTAGCCGAGCCTACTGTTGATGACACGGTCAGGATTTTACTTGGAATAAGAAAATATTACGAAAAGCATCATAAGGTAAAAATTGACGATGACACTTTGAGAATGTGTGCTGTTTTGTCTGAAAGGTACATTAACGACAGATTCCTGCCGGACAAGGCTATAGACCTTCTCGATGAAGCCTGTGCCTGTGCTTCTATAAGAAGTCCGGAGCTTGAGGAGCATGAAAAGCTTCTTGACGAGTTGAAAGTCCATCAGGATTATGTTGACGAAAACGAAGAAAGCCAGAATCCGGACTATGAAAAGCTTGCTACGGAAAAAGCTGAGATAATGCGTATTCAGGATAAGCTGGAAACGATTGAGGATAAAATAAAGGACCTTAGGGTTACAGAAGACGATATTTCAAAGGTTATCGAGCTTTGGACGGGTATTCCCGCAAACAAGATAGTTGAAACTGAATTTTCAAAGATAAGGAATTTAAAATCAGCTCTTGAAAAGCGTGTTATCGGTCAGGAAGAAGCTATTGACGTTGTTACTAAGGCGGTCAAGCGTGCAAGGGTACAGCTTTCAAAGAGAAGGAGACCCGCATCATTTATATTTGTCGGACCTACAGGAGTCGGAAAGACTGAGCTTGTAAAAGTGCTTGGGGAAGAGCTTTTTGACGCTACCGAGCCTATTATAAGAGTTGATATGTCTGAATTTATGGAAAAGCACAGCGTAGCAAGACTTATAGGTTCTCCTCCGGGATATGTGGGTTACGACGAAGCCGGTCAGCTTACGGAAAAGGTAAGGCGCAGACCATATTCGGTTGTGCTTTTTGATGAAATTGAAAAGGCGCACCCTGATGTAATGAATATTATGCTTCAGATACTTGACGAGGGTAAGATTAACGACGCTCAGGGAAGAAGCGTTTCATTTGAAAACACAGTTATCGTTATGACTTCAAATGCAGGTTCTACCGATAAGGACACAGGGGTGGGATTTAACAAGACTGCCGCTGAGATATCAAAAGATAAGGCAATGAAAGCTCTGAGAGAATTTTTGCGTCCTGAATTTCTGGGAAGAGTTGATGAGATAGTTGTATTTAATCCTCTTACCGAAGAAGATTATGCAAAGATAGCAGGACTTATGCTTGACGAAATGAAGGATCCTCTTGCGGAAAAGGGAATTAAATTTGCTTATGACGAAAAGGCTTGCAAACTTATTGCAAAGAAGGCTTATGGTAAAAAACTTGGAGCAAGAGATATAAGACACGTTATCAGAAACGATGTTGAGGACAAAATAGCCTCGGCAATGATCGATAGCGATGAAAAAATCACAGGCATAGGTTTAACTGAAAAAGACGGAGAAATAGTACTTGAGACTATCTGATGAAAGTAAGAAAGCACCGACAAAGTCGGTGCTTTCAGTCTGTCAAAAAACCCCTAATCCGCAAGCGGATTAGGGGTAAATCATATATTCAAGCAAAAACAGGCTCAAAAATCATAAAATACAAATAGATATAAATCTCCTTCCACCTATGTATCGC
>CALWNN010000067.1 GCA_944382845.1 uncultured Clostridia bacterium | reverse complement strand
ATTATTATTTGGATATTTCTTTGTGTAACAATTTTAGGGATGCTGCTCGGAGCCTATGTCCTCCTTTGGAATCCAACAATAATCTGTAACCGGATTCGAAAACCATTGCCATATTGTCAAGCATATCGGCATCTCCTATAAGTTCGTCATGCACGGCGAACAAGGCATAGTTCTTTGTTCCGCTTACAGCCTTATGACTACTTTCATATTCCGTAAAACGTCTGCAAATCGTTTCGTCAAGTATATATTCAGCATTGCCGTCCTGTCGTTCTACAAGATAGGAATATGTTCCGAATCCTATCTTGGAACGGATAAGTTCCGCTATGTTCATTGCCGGGTTGCAAATCACCTTTGTCGCGTATGGTGCATCGGCATAAAAAACATAATACCCACCTAATGAAGTTCCCATCAATAAGGATGGATTGAACTCACTGACTGTGGCATTGATTTTTTCTATTGATTCGAATGGATTCTCATTTACCTCAAGTGCTATCCACTCGTATTCGGAGAATATTTTACATACCGTCCGGACTGTAGTCGATGCAGCTCCGGAACCAAGTCCATGCACATAGATGGCAATAGGCTTTACATTGTTCTCATTGATTAATGTTGTGCACATATTTTAATATAGATTACTTCGATACATTGCAAAATTATCCTCTACATGTCTCGCTTTTATATACAGCATTGTAATTGTTTCGGCTTGTATCGCAAATTGAGCCATCAATGCGTTATCTTTGTAAGTAAAGAAAGTATTAGAGATGAGGTATCTGAAAATATGAAGAATTTTCCCTGATGAGTGTGGCGGGCAAGATCCTGTTGAGGAAACGAACCTTGATAGAAACGATCAATGACGAGTTGAAGAACATCGCCCGGATTGAGCCCTCCGGACACCGCTCTTTCGATAACTTTATTGCCAACTCGCTCTCCGCTATAGCGACCTATTGCTTCTTTGAAAAAAAACGCCATTGACGTTTGCTTTGTCAATGACGGGCAACTTACTATGTTTTGATTTATATCGAACTCACATTATATTATATATATCTTTGATCATAAAAAGTTTAGGCTCACGACACACTTTGTATGTGTCATCGAAAATAGCCCCATTAAAAAATATAATACCATTCTGCTTCACCGTGCCATAACTGTCATGGGCATGACCAAATAGATGATAATGAGGCTTTACTGCCATAACTCGGTTACGGAGTGACACATTACCCCAATGGGTGTTATTACTTTCGTCAAGTATCATGACTGGTGGCTCATGAGTCACGAGGACATCCACATTATTGGGTATCAGTTTTTCGGGATGATTATAAGCTAAACCGAAGAATCGTATTCCTTCAATTTCACAATCTCTATCTTGGAGGAAATAGACGTTGTCCGGCAGGTTTTCTATATCGTCAGCATCCCATAGACATAGGTCATGATTACCAGTCACAAATACTTTGTATAGATACGGCAATTCTATGAACCAATTCAGGAAATCAAGAATTTCATCTTCTGTACCCATTTCAGAAAAGTCGCCACAATGGACAATGACATCAGCAGCCGGCAGGTTGATCAACTGTCTGTGCCGACAGTGCGTATCAGAGATTTGTAGTATTCTTAAAGGATTGGTATTGATAGTAGCGTTAAACAAATCTTCACCTAATACATTCTTCAGCTGTTCGAAGCTTAGGTAATGGTCGTAGTCTTCATCCCAGTTTCGCCGTGATGTTACTGAAACCAGTCTGTTCTCTTTCGTCAGAAGCAGAGCTATGAAAGACAATCCATAATTGTCGTAAGGATAGTTTTCTCCAAAAGCTATTCGGTCGTAATTGTCAGCATCGTCACGCTTGCATAATACGAAGTGGCATTCTCCACGATGACTTTCCTCAAAGAACACTTCTTCCGATTGGAATATGCACCACATGGGAGCATAATGCTCGTATTGCTTTATATCGTTGAACGAACTGATAAGGATGATTTCGTACGAATGCTCTCCTGTAGCGGGTTTCGTGTCTACAGTGCCATCTACGAGAAACAGCAGCTCTTCCTCTGACATATTCTCAAAATCTTTTGCGTGACAATCATAGTCAAGCATACTATCCTCTATATAGTTGATAATGTCCTTTCGCAAGTTGTTATATTTCATTTTGTTTTAATATTTGTTTTACAAAATTATAGCTATAATTTAGTATCTATTTCCTTATGGATACAGATAATTTCCTTTGGTTTAACCGTTTCTATTATTTTTTTGATGGTAGTTTTGTCTGCATGACCTGAGGTGTGGATATCCACAACATTCTGGAACATATCATGAAACCAGCAGATCTATGTCAGTGGCGTATTTCCTGAGAGTCGGGAAGAGCCCTTTGCCCATATAGCCATGTTCACGATAGTCGCCTGTCAACTTGTTTACATGCCGCATCTAAGAGAATACTGTATTTGATGTCTAACAACGCTTTTGTGCCTTCGCTCATATACTGAGCCACACTTTTAGGAATATAGGTAAAAAGTTCCACATGATCTTCGTGACCATGAGAGTAGAATACGGCTTCATGCTTCTTCTTGTTGTTGGCAAAAATACTTTCAATTATCTGTTCCTCCTCTTTTGGTGTTGATAGTTCACTGCATCTAGGCAGGTTTCGTCCAACGTCTATGAATATTCTGGATATCTTTGTCCATATTTTGGTGATACATCCGCCTATCTGATTAAGTCCTCTGTGTACTTTGATGTTCATGCGTGGTATTTTTTGTAACTGAACGATATGTTTTTATATTTAAATCGAGCAGATTCATTAATAAATTCGATCAAATCCTCGGATAATAACATATGAAGTTCATCTGCCAAAATATGGCCTCGATGCTATTTATCAATCCTTTGGAATATGCCTCATACAGAGTTCGGAATCCTCTTATGTTGCGCCGCATGGCATCTTGAGTTTCATCGTTCATCTCGTACATAATGCGATGGGACATAATATCATCTAACACATTGGTATAGAACATGAGTTCCGAGATTATCCCCAGAGGATTATTACCCGGCTTCTTTAATTCAAATATACTAAGGCAATGACCTTTTATAGCCCAAATATCTATTGCACTCTTGCCACCTGTAGTATAAATAGTATCACGACCAACCTTTCTTTCAAAAAGGCCAACAGGAAGTTGCTGGTTTATTTCGTCATACTCATTTGAATGATCTTGCATATATTTGCATTCTAACCACCCTTCTGAGTTAGCTATATGTTTGGTTATATCAGCGGCTTCCTTTTTCCCAATATTACAATATAATAATGAAGGAATACATGGAATCATTTTTGCAGAACGTGCCCAAGAATAAGTTTGGACAAATTTTGCGAGTCGGTAAACGAATCTGTTAAAATGATAATAGCCATCTTCACCTTTGGTAAGATCACGCTCCCAGTCTATGATGACAGTGTTTATTTTGTCTTTAAGATAAAACTTCAAAGCTATAGCCCAACTTTCGAATGCAGCTTCATCGTCTTGCATGTTTGCTTTTAACCCTTTTACTCTTAATTTGAGCGTAAGATTCTTTTCTGCTGCGTCGTATGAATAATCATAAGAAGAAGGTATCTCTGCTCCGGGTTTTACTTCTTGTAGAAACCCTAATATTTTATTTTTCATGTTCATACTGAAAATCTGTTAAATTGTAAATTATCGTGTTATTCTATTTCCTTTATTATACCGGCTAATACTCTTTGAAAGCCGTACAATGATTTCTTTTCTCAGTGTATTCGGTGCAATGACCTTTACCTTATCACCCATAGCCAGTATCTTAGTGGTCAATTCCGGCGTAAGACAAAGCCAATACTCCAAGTCACAATACTCTCTGGAAATGGTTTTTATCTCCTTTTGTGAGGAATGAATAGGCAGAGGCCATATATACTCAACCTGCTTGCCATATACCCTGAGAACGACTTTTTGCGGCTTTAGCTTCTCGTTTACGAATATGCCGACAGTATGGGCATAGTACTCTTCTGCGTTGAAATTGTCGGGTACAGTAAAGTCATCGTCCGTTAACCCCATGTCAAGTGTCTGGTCAAGAGCGATATTACGGATACCGTCCAGCTCCTCTATATAGCCAAGAGCATACCACCTTTGGTTATATACCTTCATGGCATAAGGCTGAAGATAGTAGGTAGCATGCTGTCCATCGAAAGGTTGATAATTAATACATAGTTTCTTGCCTCTTTGCATCGCCTCAATGACAGGCTGAATATATTCCGTCCCATGAGGTATGTCTTCGAACTGTATTCTGTCTTTCATGTTACGACCGGCCTCAATCATGTTGGATATGGTGAAGGAGTTGAGCAACCATTGGCGGGTGTGGTCACTTTTCAATTCGTCGGGTGACGCAAGGTAGTATTCGTATGTAGATGTGTCACATTTCACCTCCACTCCAAACAGTTCCGCTATGGCTTCTCTGTGTACATGGAATGTACATAAGGCAAGTGATTTGCCATCGCCAAGGCAGCTATCCTTCCATCGGATGCTTATCTCTTCGAAAGTGAGCCTTCGCTGCTGAAGCAACGTGTTTAGGAGCCATATATATCGGTTGAATGTTTTACTTATCATTGAGTGGTGAAACTTGTTGCAAAGTTAAACAATATGTATGCAATAATGCTGCATACTTGCAAATTGTCGTGATTCAAATGGATTTTCATTTACCTCAATTGCTATCCACTCGTATTCCGAGAATACTTTACGCACTGTACGGATTGTAGTAGATGCAGTTCCGGAACCAAGTCCATGCACATAGATGACAATAGGCTTTACATTGTTCTTAATTAATTAATTAATGTTGCGCACATATTTATATATTTTACTTTAATATATCATTGCAAAATTACCCTCAACATGTCTCACTTTTGTATACAACATTATAATTATTTCAGCTTGTATCGCAGATTGTGCCATCAACGCTTTATCTTTGCAAGTAAAGAAAGTATTAGAGATGAGAATACTGCATATTTCCGACACGCATGGCTGTCACAGACGGCTGTGCGATTTGCCGTCGGCAGACGTTGTTGTTCATTCCGGCGATTTTACCATGAACGGGAGTGAGCAAGAGGCTCTTGATTTTATGAATTGGTTTTGCGACCTTCCTTATCTACAAAAGATATTTATTTGCGGCAACCACGATGAATGCCTTTATGGCGCCAAGATTGACGGACTTGACAATAACGTGCATTACCTGTGCAATTCCGGTGTGGAAATCGGAAGTGTAGAATTCTATGGCGTTCCGATGTTCATGAGCGATTGCATTAGTGACCGCCAAACCAAACATTATGCAAATATCCCCGATGATACGGACATTCTCATTACCCATACGCCGCCTTTCGGCATCCTTGATTTTGACGACAATATCCATTATGGATCGGAAGAACTTCTTAATTGTATAACAGTAGTCCAACCTCGATTGCATCTTTTCGGACATATCCACTCCCAATATGGAAAGACAATCCTTAACGGGACAACCTTTTCAAATGGAGCGATAATGAATGCTGACTATTCCAATCATAGAAAGCCGAATATCATAGAATATTTATGTGAATAGGCGAAATTCTTTTTTTACCTGTATCGGAAAGTGATACAGCGTGATTCTATCTTTGTGTCATAATACTGAAAGTATAACGAAAAATGGGCAGCTTATTGGCTGTCTATGTTTCCCTTAGCAAATGGTTTTATCACATATTAGAAAATCACTAAATTTGTAATATGATTGAAGATACAGAATTAACTCAGTTTTGCATTGGCCCAATTGAGCCAGACCGAATTTTTTCGGCAGAGGAAGGCGAGGTTGCCTATGCCTTAAAATCAATTTCGCATGGCACATGCGAAACTATCGAGGAGGAGAAGAAACGCCTTCAATCTATCGTTCCCGTTTCGCCTGAAACGTTGGGGTTCGAATTGGATATGGAAGTTGATATGTTGCCTTTCTCCCTTACTACTTTTCTCGCCGATAAATCGGTGAATGGCACCTATGAGTATGGAGATCACGCTCCTGGTGAAAAACATTATCAAGAGCATTGCCGTTTTCAACGAGGAGATAAAGTTCTTTGCCTTATTTATGAAGGTTTTAACGCAGTTTTTCCGGCAATTGTCGTGGAACCATTAAGTGAAGAGTACCTTCGCCGCAGTTATACCGCAGAGGGCTGGGATTTCGATAATCCGTCTGTAGATGAATTGATAAAAAATTGGTGGGACTGGAACTGGGATTCTGTCGTGGTCCGGCCACTTGTCCGCATTATTGATTGCTGTATGATTCCTATGGGTGAAACTGTCATCGTTAACCGTGTTTATGTCTTTCCATATAAAAAGTTTGATATATGAATTCAACCAATTTTAAACAATTATTGACCGAGCAACTCCTTTCTAATATAGGACTGAAACCGAATGAAAGAAAATCCCTTTTATGGCCTGATAATTATGCTCCTGGCGAAGAGGGATTTACAAAATTGTTTTCTTTGAATCCAAATGATGTAGCTTACCGTATCGCTACTGAAGGAATAGGAAAAGAGAAAGATAAAGTCAATTCTGTTCTTTCTTCAGCGTTGCTCCCGTTGCTTGTTTTCAACCCGTTGTTTAGTTATCCTAATGAGGAAGTGTCAAAGTCTATTTCAATTAGACTCCCCGGAGAAGAGAAGTTGAGGAAATTTAATAATTGTTTTTTTGAGATACGAAATACTGTCATTGGACTCCCTTCTTGTGTAGATGTTGTACTGACATGTAAAGAGGGAGGGCTGACTACGCTTCTTTTTCTTGAATCAAAGTTCATAGAATATTTGGAAGATTTGAAGGACCATAAAGAATATGGAAAAAGTTATAATTCCTTGTATTTAAAGGATGGCATCAAGAATGCTCTTGATAGTGGCTGCTTAAATATAGAATCTTCATTAGATTCAGAAAAAATGAAATTGTCTTCAAAACAAAAAAGTTACATAGAAGGTATCAAACAAACCATCAGTCATTTGATAGGCATCGTAAAAGGACCTTCTTGCAGTAAAGAAGGCTTCTACCCCGAGACCTATGCTGAATTTTATAGGAGATTTTATCATTCAGAAGATGTTGAGTTCATTTATGGAACGATTCTTTACCAGACCCCTACAAAGGAGTATTCGGATTATCGTGATTTATATAGAAAAATAATTGGTGATAACGGCACCCAAATTGTTTCTGCTATCAATGAATGGAACAAATCTTCAAATAAAACAATCAAAATCCTTCCGGATGTTCTTACATACCAACGAGTTTTCGGTCTGTTGGAAAATAAAGGTTTTCTTCCTTCTATTGTAAAGAAGTTCTATGGTTTATGATGAGACTGCCCATCTTCAAAAAGTGCACCTTCTTGTTGCTTGCAAATAAAATAGTTATCTCTTTGCTGTTTTATGGAAGAAGTATTACTATACGTTAGATAGTAACAGCTTGTAAAATGAGATTTTGCAAACTTGTGTCGGTGAATGATACATCTTCGCCATAATTTTGTGCTGTAATCATAAATGCAGCATAAAAATGGAAGAAGTAAAGACACAGAAAATAGGACTGGATACGGACAGGCTTATCATCAGAACACCCGATGAAAAAGATGTTTACGACATTTTCTCCCTGATGAGTGACCGGGAAATAGCGGCAAGCACAGGATTCAGACCGATGAGTACGCTGAGCGAGGCAGAAGGGAAAATTCGCAGGGATATGAATAGCGGACTAATGTTCTGTATTTCGGAAAAGAACCTTCCGGAAAAGGTTCTCGGTGTTTTTGAAATCACTCCTCACAAGACAAATTCCGTTTCGGGCGAAAAATGCAATTACGAGATATGTTATTTTCTCCATAAAGAGGGCCGAGGAAAAGGCTACATGACGGAAGTCGTGGAGAGGATGAAACGCTATTTGTTCGATGAACGGATGGCTGACTCGCTGACCATTGTAGTCCTGCCACGGAATGACGCCTCACGCAGAGTTGCCTTGAAAAGCGGCTTTACATACGAAGGTCTGGAAAGGAAATGCGGCATGAATTATCTTGATGAAGTTGTCGACCTTGAATATTATACCCTTTATAAGGAGGAATACCTCAATCCGAATGAAAAAGTACG
>CALWNN010000066.1 GCA_944382845.1 uncultured Clostridia bacterium | reverse complement strand
GAATGATTGAATATGACGGTCTGGAGATAAAAACTCCGGTTACAAAGAAGATTAACACCGGAAGCACACAGACTGCTATTGTAGGTTCCGTTCCTTGCGGCTCTCCGCAGTATGAGGAGGAGAACATAGAGGAATATGTTTCGCTTCCAACCGCAATTTTCGGAACGGGTGATTTCTTTATCCTTCGTGCCAGCGGAGAGTCTATGATTGAAGCAGGAATTGATGATGGCGACCTCGTTGTGGTAAGAAAGCAAGCTTATGCAGATGAAGGAGATATAATTGTTGCCCTTGTTGATGGTCAGAATACGCTGAAAAGGTTTTACCGTGATAAGGAAAAAAAGAAAATCATTCTTCATCCGGAGAATAAGCGTATGAAAGATATACTTGTAGACGACTGCTATATTCAAGGTGTTGCCTGCAATGTTATAAAAGCGTTATAAGCGAGGGCGATCATATGAGAAGTTTTGAAGGAATTCGCTATCCATTTTTAGATAGTGCGGAAATAAAATTACCCCAAATTGGTTTCAGGTTATGTGCCGATAAGGGAAAGTTGGAGGTGGACACAACTTGAGCAATTATATGTCACGAGCCGAGATTGAAGAAATCAGCGAAGGCTTGATTAAGTTATACGCCCAAAAGTACCGAAATAAAGCTGTTCAGTACATCGACATTGAACACTTCATTACAGAGTTTTTGTCGCTGAATATTGAATATGCTTCTTTTGCGGAGGATGACAGCGGCAGGATAGGTTTTTTGGCAGATGGTGAAACACCGCTGCTTATTCATCAGGAAGGAAAAATTATTCCCTTTGTTTTCCCGAAAGATACTATCGTGCTTGATAAATTCCTTTTATCAGAAAAGGAACAAGGGCGTCGAAGATTTACAATGGCACACGAAGCGTCACATCATATCCTGTGCAAGATGTATTCAGTACCAAGTGCAGGAAGATTTCACACAGAATATGACAGTGAACGAAGTTACTCTAAAGATGAGCTTGTTCAGATGTTCGCTTCGGCAGAGTGGCAGGCGGATACAATGGGAGCCTCTCTGTTAATGCCGAGATACATCATCGAAAATGCGATGGCGAAGTTTCATAATTCGCAGCCGATTAAAATGTACGGTAATTCGACAATTACGCAAAAAGACAAAGCGATTATCCGCAATATGGCAGTCTATGTAGGTGTATCATATACCGCTTTGTTAATCAGACTGAGAGAACTGAGTATGTTGGAATATCACGACATATCCGAATACATTTCTACAGAATTGAATTTAGGAGGTGGTATGATATGAGAGTATCAACCGCTCCGGTAAGACCTGAAGTACAGGAACGCTTGCGTCTATCCCGATTGGAAGCAGAAACTTTACAGGAAAGAGATATACGCTGTCCTACCTGCGGGTTCAGGATACAGAGGGTCTATTCAGACGCAACCGGACATTTAAGCGTGAAATGTCAGAAATGCAAGAATGTCCATATTCTCAACCTTGCCTATTTCCGTCGTATTCGTCGAAGCGGATGGGACAAGAGATAGCAGGTAAATACAGATACAATTAAATATTTTATGATTTCAAATCGAGTAAGCGGAGATGACAAGGTTTCTTGTTAGGCTACCAAGCACCGTATGAAGCAGGATAAGTTAGAGGATGATTATGTCCTCACTTATCCCAATTCTACGGTGCTTTTTTCTTGCTCGAATTTGCTTCATACGGTCTGAAGTCCTTCCCCGACTTGCTCGGGAAAGGACTTTTATGTTTACAAATGACTACAGAATTATCAACCTTAAATATGAGTATGAGGGTTACACCGGTTCGGAGAAGTGGGCTATCATTACATCACTTAGCGAAAAGGAATTGCTTGAAAAGTACGCTGATATACTGGAGAGCCATTCTCCCTACATTCTTTTGACTATCGAGCAGGGCAATGCTATCGACGAGTATCAAAGAAATGAAGCGAAACACAGGATGAGAAGTCTGCGATGTGGTCACGCTTTTGATATTACTGACGGAGAGTTTGAAGTTCATCATCCCGAGCTTGCTGTCTGCGAAGATATAGTTGAGCAGATCGATAAGCAAGATAAGGTTAAGAGACTTAGAGATATTCTGAACAGTCTGCCTGAAGTGCAGAAAAGACGACTGATTAAACATTTCTTCTATAATAAAAGCAGCCGTGAAATAGCAAAAGAGGAGGGAGTTTATTATAGTGCAGTTGATAAATCAATCGTGCTTGGAGTGGAAAAAATAAAAAAACTTTTCTGATTTGGGTGTGCATTCACCTTCTCCCAGTTCAAACAAGTGAAGGGGTTAATAATTGTCCGGACATAATCTCCCTTCAATATTTGAAAGAGAGGTTATATGTATATGCAGCCTAAAGAAATGAAAACAATTAAGCGTGGAGAAATTTACTACTTTGATTTTGGTACGGCAGAGGGTTCTGTACAGAGTGGGCGTAGACCTGTGTTGGTTCTGCAAGCAGATAATTTCAATGTCAATGCACCAACCATCATTGTGGCTTCCATTACCGCAACCATCAAAAAGAAATATTTACCATCACACATCATTTTAGGAGAAAACTTCGGTTTGTCAAAACCGTCGATGGTACTTTTAGAGCAAATTCAAACAGTAAACAAATTGAGTTTGACCGACTACATCGGCTGTATTGATGATGAGAAAATTTGGAAGAAAATCAATATCGCTATTAAAAAGACTTTTGGATTATGGTTCTACAATCTTGAGCGTACCGGTGATATACGCTGTTTGTGTCCGAAATGTCTGAAAGGGTACTTGGATAATCCGAACTATATTGTTAAACGCCTTGATCCTTTTGCTTCTGCAAGGGATAAATGTGATAAATGTAACGAAATGGGATGGGATTATATCATTTATGACAGGCGTACCGCATTGGGTGAAAAGGGGTGTAGTAATGAGTAATGACAGAAAAGAAATGAAAAACCCCAAATATGAAGTCCCATTGTGGCATAAGACAAACTTATCTATTGAGGAAGCGGTTGCCTATACGGGAATTGGCAGGGATAAGCTTTATGATATGACGAGCCGAGAAGATTGCCCATTCGTATTGTGGGTTGGAAATCGAAGAATGATAAAAAGACAAGTTTTTGATGAATACATTGCAAAAATGTATTCAGTATAGATGATTTGTCAAGTCTGCGATAAGTCGGTTCGCATAATTGGCTTATCGCAGTTTTTCTTATATGCTGTACTCACGAAACACAAGGAGGTAACAGCGTATGGAAAATTACAAAGACGGTCACGAAGTTCCGATTTGGTTCAAATTAAATATTACTGTTGAAGAAGCAGTGGCTTACTCAGGCATAGGCAGAGATAAATTGTACGAACTTACGAACCGTGAAGATTGTCCTTTTGTCCTTTGGATTGGATCAAAGCGACTTATAAAAAGGAAGAAATTCGATGAGTATATTGAGTCGGTCAACTTGATTTAGGAGGTGCATTTATGACTGATGAAGTGATGAGCTATAAGGAAAAGCTTGCGGCACGGAACAGAAACAAACCAATATGGGAAAAGAAGTGCCTGACGATAGAAGAAGCCGCCGTTTATTCCGGTATCGGAGTGAAGAAACTGCGGCAGCTCACGAAGATAAAACAATGTCCGTTTGTGATTTCGGTTGGAACACAAATATATATTATCCGTGAAAAACTGGATGATTACACAAACAAGAAAAAGCGTATTTAGGAGGTACTTTTATGGCAACGGCAGCAAAAAGAAAAGATAAATCAAGAGTAGTTCTGAAAACCGGAGAAGGTCAGCGTGAAAACGGTAGTTACTATTTCAGATGGTCTGACTCTAAAGGAAACAGACATTATGTATATGCAAAAACACTTGATGAACTCCGATATAAAGAGGAACAGATAGCTAAAGATAAAAGTGACGGTATCAAGGCAGAAGCGAGATATACTACATTGAACGACTTGTTTGATTTATGGACGGTTCTGAAGCGTGGGTTGAAGAATAACACTTTCGAGAACTATAAATATATGTATAACACTTACGCCCGTCAGAACATCGGACAGACCCGAGTTTTTACGCTGAAGAAATCAGACATTAAGAGATTTTACAATTATCTTGCCGATGAAAGACATCTAAAGCCCTCATCTATTGATACTGTACACACGGTAATTCATCAGCTATTGGATATGGCTGTTGATGACAACTATATCAGAAACAATCCGTCAGACAATGTTTTGAGAGAACTGAAAAAAGCACGGACGATCAGGCAGGAAAAGCGTAGAGCATTAACCCAGCCGGAGCAGGAGCTTTTTCTTGATTATCTGAAGAATACACCAAGTTCTCAGCACTGGTATCCGATATTTGCTGTAATGATTGGAACTGGTTTGAGAGTTGGAGAAGTGACAGGATTAAGATGGTGCGACATTGACTTGGAGGAAGGCGTAATCAATGTGAATCACACATTGGTCTATTATGACCATCGAACCGAGGGCAGTAAGAACGGCTGTTATTTCAATGTGAACTCGACAAAGACACCGGCAAGCCACAGGCAAGTGCCTATGCTTGATTTTGTTAAAGAAGCATTCCAAATGGAAAAGGAAAAGCAAGAGCTGCTTGATTTGCACTGTAATGTTACGATTGATGGATACAGCGATTTTATTTTTATTAACCGTTTTGGTCAGGCTCAACATCAGGGTACGCTTAATAAAGCGATAAGGCGAATTATTCGTGACTGTAACGATGAGCAGTTCTTGAAAAACGAAAATCCGGAGGTGTTACTACCGCACTTTAGCTGCCACTCACTTCGACATACATTTGCTACAAGGATGTGCGAAGCAGGTGTAAATGTAAAGGTAATTCAAGATACCCTCGGACACAGGGACATTTCTACAACCCTCAATATTTACACGGATGTCACAAAAGAGCTGAAGCGTAGCGAATTCGCAGGTCTTGACTTATATTTCAAAACAGAGTAGAATATAAAAGTCCTGATATTCCCTATTGGGAGTGTCAGGACTTCTTGAATATGAAGTAAACTCATTAGAGCATACACCACTTACACCAAAAGATACACCATATCATACGGAAAGTGATGTAGACTACAGTAAAAATAGGATTTAATTACACCATCTAAAATGCCGAATAGTA
>CALWNN010000065.1 GCA_944382845.1 uncultured Clostridia bacterium | reverse complement strand
CCCCCACTGAAAAACTGAGGAGCTTTGCTCCGATTTAAAAGAAAGGAATTTGAACAATGGCTGAAAATTTTAAAAATTCAAAAACCCGCACAAATCTTATGAGGGCTTTTGCCGGAGAAAGTCAGGCAAGAAACCGCTACACCTTTGCCGCTTCTCAGGCAAAAAAACAACAGCTTTATGTTATCGAAAAGCTGTTCAAGTTTACTGCAAATCAGGAAAAGGAGCACGCAGAGGTTTTTTACAATCATCTTTGCGCTTGTTCGGGAGAAAACATCGAGATAACAAACGCCTCCTACCCTGTTGACATTGCAGACGACATGGTAAAGCTTCTTAAAATGGCTCAGCATAATGAGTTTGAGGAAAACGACCCGGTTTATCCCTCTTTCGCCGCAGACGCCAAAGCCGAGGGCTTTCACGAGATATACAGCTCGTTTTCAACAATTGCCCAGGTTGAGCGTTATCACGGAGAACGTTTCGGTAAATTTGCCAGTCTTTTAGAAAGCGGAAAGCTTTTCAGCGACGACCGGGAACAAAGCTGGTACTGTCTTAACTGCGGATATATTTTTGAAGGAAAGCAAGCTCCTATGAGCTGCCCTGCTTGCCGTCACCCACAAGGGTATTTTATAAGGCTTTCCATGACGCCTTGGGGAGTTGAGAGGTAAGATATGCAGACGAAAAAAATTGAAAAGATAACCGCAAGAGAAATTATCGACAGCCGCGGAAACCCTACCGTTTCAACAACTGTAGTACTTTCAGACGGAACTGTTGCTTCTGCTTCTGTGCCATCGGGAGCGTCAACAGGAAGCTTTGAAGCCTGCGAGCTTCGGGACATTGCCGACAAACGTTACGGCGGAAGAGGAGTTTTAAAGGCAGTAGAAAATGTAAACAAAGTGATTGCTCCTGAAATAATTTCCCTTGAAACAGTTAATCAAGGTGTTATTGACCGTGCAATGCTCAGGCTTGACGGAACGGAAAACCTTTCTTCTCTGGGTGCAAACGCAGTTTTGTCCGTTTCTCTTGCCGCCGCAAAAGCTGCCGCAAGGTCGTATAAACTTCCGCTTTACGCTTATCTGGGAGGGATAAACGGGAAAGTCCTCCCCGTTCCCATGATGAACATTTTAAACGGCGGTGCGCACGCTGACAACAACATTGACGTTCAGGAATTTATGATAATGCCTATCGGATTTTGCTGCTTTAAGGAGGCGTTGAGAGCCTGTTGCGAGATATACCACATTTTAGGGGCATTATTAAAAGGAAAAGGACTCAGTACGACTGTCGGAGACGAGGGAGGATATGCACCCTTACTTGAAAACGAGGAAGAAGCCCTTTCCCTGATTGTTGAAGCAATTGACAAAGCGGGTTACAGCACCCAAAATATCAAACTTGCTATTGACGCCGCATCTACTGAGTGGCATCAGGAAAACGGATATTTCATGCCGAAATCAAAGCGTACTTTTTCTTCCTCAGAGCTTATTTCCCACTGGGAAAACCTTTGCTCAAAGTTTCCTATAGTTTCAATTGAGGACGGGCTTTCTGAAAACGACTTTTCCGGCTGGGCTGAATTGACAAGGAGACTCGGAGGAAAAGTTCAGCTTGTGGGGGACGACCTGTTTGTAACAAATACAAAGCGTCTTTCAAAAGGAATAAAAGAAAAGGCCGGAAACGCTATCTTGGTTAAGGTAAATCAGATAGGCACGCTTACTCAGTCTATTGCCGCTGTCAATATGGCAAAGCAGGCAGGCTATAAAACCATTATTTCTCACCGCAGCGGCGAGACCGAGGACACGACCATTGCAGATATAGCAGTAGGTCTTAACGCAGGTCAGATAAAAACCGGCGCTCCTTGCCGAAGCGAACGAACAGCAAAATACAACAGACTATTGTGCATTGAAGATCATCTCGGAAAAAACGCTGTTTACGGAGAAAAGGAAATATAATATTAACAAAAACGGCTCTGAAAAAACACAGAGCCGTTTTTGTTTTTAACCGAAGAAAACTTCGACGATTGCAACCCGCCGAATACTGAGGCAGACATACCGTTCAGAAAGGGGAATTTCGGCGGTATGGATATGATTGGTATAATTTGATTAATTAAAGGCACATTTTATAGATCTCTTCAAGATCGTCAGCGCCAAGTTCCTTAAGTCCGGAAATCTTACCGCCTGCGCAAGCGTGTTCAGCCATATCTCTGAAATGCTCTGTGCCGATTCCAAGATCGGAAAGGTTAGGCTTCAAACCAAGGGTGTTAAAGCAGAAATCAGAAAGGGCTTCGATAGCTTTTTCTGCTCCAGCCATAGCGTCAGTGGTTTCTGCAAGTCCAAATACCTTAACGCCAAGACGGCAGATTGCAGGAGCGGTCTTTTCATCAAGAATATACTTGAGCCAGCGTGGAGTTACAATTGCAAGTCCGTGACCGTGAGTAATGTCATAGTAAGCGGAAAGCTCATGCTCAAGAAGGTGACAGGCGCATCCATGAACTGTTCCTGCGTCAAGCACGGTATTAAGAGCCATAGATGAAGCCCACATAAGGTTTGCTCTTGCTTCGTAGTTTTCAGGTTCTTTCATTGCAACAGGAGCCCACTTTACAACTGTACGCATAACAGCTTCCTGAAATTCAAGAATCATATCAAATGTGGCGTCCCCCGCCAAATAATAGTTGTCGATAACATGATTGAAGATATCAAACGCACCGCAGGCTGTCTGATATGTTGGAAGAGTATAGCTATACTCCGGATTTTCAAATGCAACAACAGGGATAAGTGCAGAGCCGCCCAGTCCTATCTTTTCATTTGTTTCCATGTTTGAAATAACAGCCCATCCGTCAGTTTCGGAGCCTGTTGCGGCATTGGTTAAAATCGCTATAACAGGAAGAGCCTTTGTTACCCATACTCCATTTGAAACAAGCGGCCATACATCGCCGTCGTCGGTCAGAGCCGCAGCAGCCACTCCCTTTGCGCAGTCAATAGTCGATCCTCCGCCTATAGCAAGAACAAGGTCGATCTTCTCTTTTTTACAAATTTGCGCACCCTTATTTGCAGTTGTGTGACGTGGATTAGGTTCAACTCCCGATAGCTCAAAAGTTTCTATTCCGTTTTCATCAAGAAGCTTTTTAACCGTATCGTAAAGTCCGTTTTTCTTGATGGAACCGCCTCCGTATACCATCAAGACCCTTTTACCGATCTTCAGAATCTCTTCCGGAAGATGTCCTATCTGATTTTTTCCGAAATAAACCTTTGCAGGGTTATGAAAAATAAAATCGTTCATAATAATTCTCCTTTTTATTATTCTTTATCTTCATGGCAGACTGCCATTTTATCAAAGCTTTAAATACTCCTCGTCAGTTACCGGTTCAAGCCACTCGTTTGCGCCTTCTTCGCCGGGCACTTCAATTGCAATGTGTGAAAACCAACTGTTTTTTGCGGCTCCGTGCCAGTGCTTTACTTCCGGAGGTATCTCAACAATATCTCCTTCCTTTAAATAAACAGGCTCTTTTCCCCATTCCTGATAAATTCCCTTGCCTGAAACGCAGATGAGAATTTGTCCGCCGCCTTTCTTTGCGTGGTGAATATGCCAATTGTTTCTGCATGAAGGTTCAAAAGTCACATTAAATATGCCCATAAGCCCTGTCGCCAAAGGAGCAAGATAACTCTTGCCCGAAAAATACTGAGCAAAACCATCATTTGGTGCGCCAATGGGGAAAATCATGCTGTCCGCATGGGCTTGCTTGCCGTCCGTCGCCTTATTTTCCTCTGTCCATACCTCTTTTGCCATACGGAATGCCGCCCACGCCTTTGGCCAACCTGCGTAAAATGCAGCATGAGTTAAAATTTCGGCAATTTCTTCCTTTGTTATGCCGTTTTTCTTTGCAGATTCAAGATGATACTTGAATGACGAGTCCGTAAGCCCCATTGACATTAACGCCACAACAGTAACAAGCGAACGGTCACGAAGGGAAAGCTTGTCCTCTCTTGACCAAACCTCTCCAAAAAGAACGTCATCGTTAAGCTGGGCAAACTTCGGCGCAAATTCTCCTAATGCGTCACGTCCTGCCGTCTGTTTTACTGCCATAAAAAATCCTCCTTTTAATTAATTTTGTTCCCAAGTATATTGTAACCTATGGAGTTCACTCCAAGTCAAGAGGTTTAATAAAAATTTAACAATTCTATCTCTTTGTCTATTGTAATTCAAGCAAAATTATGGTACAATGTAATTGTAAGGAAGTGATGATATGTACGATATAAACACACCGGACAATTCAGATTTTGTGGATCATTCGGTGGCAGAAAGCGCTGTTTATCCCGAGATACCCAATGAATGTTTTGAAACCGGCGAATTTATATGCTACGCCGACACCAACGGACTTATTCTCAATCAAATAAACGAGTATAACGCCCACCGCAACATTATTCTCAGGTATCGAAAAATAATCAATAGTCTTCGCCTTTTTCTTTGCACAATCACCATAGTCTACATCGTAATGTTTATTTTCGACCATGACTTTACAGCGGTTGACATTCCCCTTGCATTTTCTGTTGTTGGCATAACTTATTTCGGGCTTGTCAAGAAAGAATTATTCGGGGCGTTTCTGGCAGTATTTATTACCATTCCGGTTGATGTCTTGTGGATTTCGGCTGATATATCCTCATTTCTCAACAATTCATTCCTGTATCTGACAATAGCGCACCTTGCCTTTGCCTTTTTGTGGGAGACCACCGAAAAAAAATTCAGCAAAGAAAAAGGTTATCCGAAGTTTTTACGTATAATTGTTGTACACAAGGAAGGAACAACAGCTTTTTTTGACAGTTATCCCGATTATCAATAATCTTCGTTTCGTACATAACAAAAAACGTTCGCTCCTAATTTTCAAGGAGTGAACGTTTTTACGTTTTAACGTTTTGATTTGTCAATTTGAATTTACTTCACAAGTCCCCATATATCTCTTGCGTAGTCGTCAACAGATCTGTCGGCTGAAAAAATTCCGGCGCCGGCAATGTTGTTAAGAGACATCTTCTGCCACTTCATTTTGTCGAGATATGTCTCGGAAGCATACTTCTGAGCCATCTGATATGAGTCGAAGTCAGCCAGAACCATATATGGATCCTTTAATTTGAGGGAATTTGCAACATCGTTGAATGTTTCGCCGTTTATTCCGCTGTACATAAGGTCAACTGCTCTCTTGATAACAGGATTTGACATATAAAGCTGCTCAGGATTGTAGGAAGGCTTTCTTGAATTGACCTCGTCAACCTCCATACCGAACACAATAATGTTGTCTGTACCTACCTGCTCATGAATTTCAACGTTTGCGCCGTCCATTGTTCCAAGGGTGATAGCGCCGTTTATCATAAGCTTCATATTACCTGTTCCGGAAGCTTCTGTTCCCGCAAGAGAGATCTGCTCGGAAACTTCAGCGGCAGGCATGAGAATCTCAGAAAGTGATACGCAGTAATCCTCAAGGAATATTACAGAAAGCTTTTCGTTGATCTTTGGATTTTTCTTAAGTTCCTCCGAAATATTCCAGATAAGCTTGATTATCTGCTTTGCAAGGTAGTATCCGGGAGCCGCCTTGGCTGCAAAAATATAGGTCTTCGGCGTAAAGTCCGCATCAGGATTTTTCTTGAGATAATTATACTCTGCAATTATATTAAGAGCGTTAAGGTGCTGTCTCTTGTATTCGTGAAGTCTCTTTACCTGAACGTCAAAGACAGAATCCATGTTAAGCGTAACTCCGTACTGGTTCTTTACATATTTCGCAAATTTGTTTTTGTTGTCAAGCTTGATCTGTGCGAGTCTTTCAAGAACAGCCTTGTCGTCCTCAAACTTTTTAAACTCAGAAAGCTTTGAAGCGTCCTTGAGGAAGCCGTCACCAATGCTTTCCTTAAGAAGAGCGGTAAGTCCGGGATTTGACTGGTAGAGCCATCTTCTGTAAGCAATACCGTTTGTAACGTTCTTGAACTTTTCAGGAGTAATTGAATACTCATCGGCAAAAGTTTCGCTCTTGATAATTTCAGAGTGGATTTTTGCAACGCCGTTTACGCTGTGGCTTGCATGAACACACAGGTTAGCCATTTTGACCATATTATTTGAAATAATGGACATTCTTGTGCATTTCGCCTCGTCATGGGTCTTTTCCCAGAGATCACGGCAATAGCGTTCATTAATTTCTACTATAATTGAGAAAATTCTTGGAGTAACCGACCTTAAAAGGTTGCAATCCCACTTTTCAAGAGCCTCCTGCATAACAGTGTGGTTTGTGTAAGCAAATGTCTTTGTAACAATATCCCAAGCCTTGTCCCATTCGTATCCGCAGTCGTCAAGAAGAACTCGCATAAGCTCAGGAATAGCAAGAGTCGGATGGGTGTCGTTAATGTGGATAGCCACCTTATCGGCAAGGTTATCGAGAGTTCCGTAAACGCTCATATGATGGTTTACAATATCTCCGATTGATGCGGCGCAAAGGAAATACTGCTGTCTTAAACGAAGTGATTTTCCTTCTGCGTGGTTGTCGTTAGGATAAAGGACTTTCGATATTGCCTGAGCAAAGATGTTCTGTCCGAGAGCCTTTGAATAATCGCCCTTGTTGAACATAATCATATCAAAGTTGGGGCTTTCAGCCTTCCAGAGTCTCAAAAGTGAAACCCCTTCGCTGTCAAAACCGGAAACATACATATCATAAGGGACAGCCATAACTGACGTATAGTTTTCATGAGTCACACAGTGATACTGCTGATCCCAGTACTCTTTAAGTTCGCCGTCAAAATGAATCTCTACAGCTTTGTCATAGTTTGGAGTGAGCCAGATCTTTCCTCCGGGAAGCCAGTTATCAGGAAGCTCTACCTGCCATCCGTCCTCTAACTTCTGCTTGAAAATTCCGTACTCATAGCAGATTGAATAACCTGTTGCGCAGTATCCCTGAGTTGCAAGAGCGTCAAGATAGCAGGCGGCAAGTCGTCCGAGACCGCCATTTCCAAGACCTGCGTCAGGTTCCATTTCATAAATACTGTTTATATTGATGCCAAAGTCCTTAAGAGTAGAAGTAGCCTCATCAACTATCTCAAGGTTATAAAGACTTGATTTCAAAGAACGTCCCATAAGAAATTCCATTGACAGGTAAAAAACCTGCTTTCTTCCGGCGGAGTGTGTCTTATTCAAAAAGCGCTTTCTCTTGTCGCTGAGAAGCTTTACAACAACCTTTGAAAGAGCCTCGTAAACCTGCTTGTCGGAAGCAGAATCAGGAGTTACCGAATAATCGTCGTTAAGCACCTGAACAAACCTCGTTTTAAGTTCCTCTTTTGAAATAAGCTTCGGCATAACCATGCTTGTCTTTTTTGAATCTGCCATATCAAATCCTCCATATATTAAATTACAATTCACCCCGAAATATCAGAGCAGCTTTTCACCCATTTCTACACGTTTATTTTAAACGCATATGATACTCATTTACTATTATATTAAACTTCAGACAAAATTTCAACTTTATTTGATAAATAAGATAAAACACATAAATAATTTACGTTTTATATATAAGTTTAACAATAACAAATCAAAACATGGGTTTTCCGGCATCTTTCGGTTTACTAATCAACTCTCACTTTTAAAATTATGGAGCATTAAAAAAATATACAAATAATATCAAATCAAAATTTCAAATCAGAGCAAAGGAACTCAGTTCCTCCCCCGCACGCACTTCGTGCAACTATATCATTCCAACCTGAGCAATAGGGATAGTAACCGTAACAGTTGTTCCCTCGCCGCTTGAACTTTCAAGATTAACGCTTCCATGATGATAGGAAGCAATATGCTTGACAATGGAAAGTCCCAGTCCCGTGCCGCCTGTCTGCTTGGAACGGCTTTTGTCAACTCTGTAAAATCTCTCAAAAATCCTTTTCTGATGCTTTTCGGAAATTCCAATTCCGTCGTCCTTGACTTTTATAACTGCATTATTCCCTTTTTTCTTTATCTCAATCCATACATGACCGCCCGGATTGTTGTATTTTATTGAGTTGTCTACAAGATTTAACATAAGCTCTGAAATGTAACTTTGATTTGCGCTTATATCAAACCTTTCACCCGAAACAAAAAGCGATATTCCATGACTGTCCGCCTTGGGCTGGAGTATCTCACAAACATCGTTTGCGGTTTTTAGAAGATTTACATTTGTAACAGAATCATCAGCGGACATCTCTTCAATTTCAGAAAGCCTGATAATATCATTGATAAGTTGCAAAAGACGCTCGCTTTCACGGTATATGGTGCCTCCGTACTTCTTTATATCCTCAGGAGCGGTTATTATGCCGTTTTCAAGCATTTCGCCAAAACCTTTTATAGTGGTGAGAGGAGTTTTCAGCTCGTGAGAAACATTTGCGGAAAAGTCTTTTCTTATTTCTTCCGCGCGCAGACTTTCCGTAGCGTCAATCAGAAGTATCATATACCCCTTTACTCCGTTTACATCTATTTTATTTACAAAAAACCTTAATTGATGCTCCGCGGTAGCGATTATACCGTTTGCAAAATCTTTTTCATCAGTCTTGTCAATCGCCTCGGTAAGATTTGCATTTCTTGTAAGCTGTAAGATATTGGCCTGCGTATTAAGCTCAAACTTTGGATTTAAATAGCTAATGGCGCTTTTGTTTACCGAAAGAATGTCACGCTTTTCGTCAAGTATTATCATTCCCTCGACCATGTTCTCAGTGATAAGGGTAATGGTTTCCTTTTCGGTCTTTAACCTTGAAATATACTTTGAAAGCCTTGCAGAAAGCCGTTTCATTGCTTCAACGATAGGCTCAAGTTCTTCATATTCAACATCATATTGCTGCTCTTCGTTAAGCACATCAAGATTTGTAACAAGCTTTTGTATTGGTCTTATGGCGCTTTCCGAAAGTTTCATTGATACAAGAGTGGCTACTATCATAACTATTCCCGCAATACAAATGACCACCGGCACAACTCCCAGAAACAGTGAAAGCATCCCTCTCACATCTCTTGAAAGTCTTATTACAGACTCTCCGTCGCTTACTGCAACATAATAGTTTACTGTTCCTGCTGTTGTGGAACGTCTTGTTGACGCACCCTTTCCGTTATTTAAAGCTTCGGATATTTCCTGTCGGTCAATGTGGTTATCAAGCCTTGACGCATCATAATTGTTGTCAAAAAGTACATTTCCGTCTTTGTCAACTCGTGTATATCTTATATCGTAATCCACACTACTTTCAAGAATTTCCACTATTTCCTCGTCCGAATAGTCAGCCTTGGTTATCAATGCAACTATAGTCTTAAGCTCGGTTTCTGCTTCGTCAAGATAGAATTTATAGGCAATGCAAAGCACTGTTACAACAAAAAATATCATTGACGCCAAAACAGTAAAGCATATGCTTCTGAATATTTTTTTCTGCAAAATAATCACTCCCGTAAAAATCATATGAGGATTTTATTTAAGGGAAGCCTCTACTTAAAGAAAGCTTCCCTTATTTTTACATTTTCAATTTTAATCGGAACAAAGCTCTTCAGTTTTTCAGTGGGGGTTTAACCCCCCCACTGAAAAACTGAATGGACCCCGCCTTATAGAAGGCTGACCTGCTGAATATTCAGCAAGACCTGCCGTTTAGACAGGGGGACATCGGCGACTTGGTTATCCTATTTTATAACCGACCCCTCGGATGGTTTTTATAACGTCAACGCACCCTGCTCCTTCAAGTTTCTGTCTTAAAGTCTTGATATGCATATCCACAGTTCTCGTTTCTCCTTCGTAGTTGAAGCCCCAGACCTTTTCCATAAGCTTGTCACGGTTTACCGCAATGCTTTTGTGCTTCATAAGATAGGCCAAAAGCTCAAATTCCTTATAGGTGAGATTTACCTCAGCGCCGTTATAACTTACGACTCTCTTTGAAATGTCAAGAGAAAGCCCGTCAACAAGTATAATCTCAGACTCGGGAACCTGTCTGTTGGTACGTCTTAAAACTGCCTTTATTCTCGATAAAAGCTCCATTACCCCAAAAGGCTTGGTGATATAATCATCTGCTCCGGCTTCAAGTCCCTGAACCTTGTCTATTTCAGTTGTCTTTGCCGTAAGCATAATAACAGGAATATCCGTATAAACCGGTTCGGCCTTAAGCTTTTTTAAAATCGAAAGACCGTCCTCGTCCGGAAGCATTATGTCAAGAAGAATGAGATCCGGCTTGTTTGTCTTAAGTGAGGAGTAAAGGGATTTTGCACAGTCGTAAGGCGCAACCTCGTATCCTCCCGATTTAAGCGCGCAGGAAATAAGCTCTCTTATTCCTTCATCGTCTTCAACACAATAGATCAAAGCCATATCATTCTTCCTTTCGTGATCTTAAAATCAGAGCAAAGCCTGACAAGTTCGCTTAATCAGACTGCAAAGATTGCAGCCCGGAAAAAGAAGCGTAAGCTCCTCAGTCTTTCAGCGATAATTATAAAGCTGCCTTTGCAGGAAGCTTATATTCTTCCAAATAATGTTTTACCATATCGTCAAACTCTGTTCCGGAAGCCTTAAGCTCATGAATATATTCGTGAGTGTCGAAGTTTGCATCCTTTGACTGTATAAGGCAAACCGCAATATTCGAGCAGTGATCCGATACTCTTTCAAGATTTGTAAGGAAATCAATGAATACAAATCCAAGTTCAATAGTACAGGTTCCCTCCTGAAGTCGGAGTATGTGACGATTTTTAAGTTTCTTATTAAGCTGATCGATAACTTCCTCAAGAGGCTCGACCCTCTTTGCCTTTTCAATATCGTCGTTTATAAATGCATCTATAGCAAGATCAACCACCTCGTCGATAGCCTTTAAAACCACCTCAAGTTCTTTTCTTGCCTTGTCGGAAAATTCAATATTCTTATCGTACTTTTCCTTTGCCACCTTAACGATATTCGCAGCATGGTCAGAAATTCTCTCAAAATCGCCGATACAGTGAAGAAGAGTAGATATGTTCTGTCCATCGCTTACCGAAAGATCCTTTGCGGATATCTTTACAAGATAGGTCCCAAGCTTATCCTCATACATATCGGTCCTGGATTCATTTTCATGTATGGCAAGATCCAACTGCTCGGTATAGCCGTGAGAGATCTCGATAGCCTGCTTGATAGTTTCTCTTGTAAGTTCAGCCATTCTTATTGTCATGCCCTTGCACTGTTCAATCGCAAAGGAAGGAGAAGAAAGGAATCTGTCGTCAAGAAGCTTGAATTCCTCATCTCTCTTGATATCCTCCGCGCTGTCCTTGATAGTAAGGAATGCAAGCTTTTCAAGTAATTTAGCAAACGGCGCAAGAATAAGAGTCGTTGTAATATTGAATATGGTATGTACGATAGCTATCTGTACTTCGTTTACAATGCTGTTGGCAAAAGAGAAATGTATAAACGAATTGAGAGTGTAGAAAGCTGTAAGGAATATTATCGTTCCTATAATGTTAAAGTAAAGGTGAACACAGGCAACTCTCTTTGCGTTTTTCGAAGTTCCTATCGAAGAGATAATAGCGGTAACGCAAGTACCGATGTTCTGTCCCAAAATAATAGGAAGGGCAGTTCCGAATGTGATCGCATTCGTAGCGGAAAGCGCCTGTAGAATACCTACCGACGCAGAGGACGACTGGATAATGCCGGTAAGTACAGTTCCCGCAAGAACACCGAGAAGAGGATTATCGGAAAATGCTATCATAAGATTCTGGAACTGAGGAACATCAGCAAGAGGCTCAACAGAAGTACTCATGATGTTCATACCTGTCATAAGGATGGCAAATCCCAGACAAATAGCGCCGATATCATTTTTCTTCGGCTTCTTAGAAAACATGAAAAGATAAATACCGATAACGGCTATGATCGGTGAAAACGCATTAGGGTTCAACATCCTGATAAAGAAAGTATCTCCCTCGATACCCGAAAGGCTGAGTATCCACGCAGTTATTGTAGTACCGATATTGGCGCCCATAATAACTCCGATAGCCTGACGAAGCTTCATAATGCCTGAATTTACAAATCCCACAAGCATTACCGTCGTTGCAGAGGACGACTGTATTATACAGGTCACTCCCGCACCGAGAAGAATAGCTTTTACAATGTTTGAAGTAAGCTTTTCAAATATTCTTTCAAGCTTTCCTCCTGCCAGCTTTTCAAGACCGCTTCCCATCATGTTCATTCCGTATAGGAACAAAGCAAGTCCACCGAAAAGCGTGATAAACATAAAAATGTTATCCATAATACACTCCTTACTCAAATTTTACTTTGGTTAATCATTTGCAAAATGTAAAACTCCCTTTACAATTTGCCCGGTATTTTTTATTATAACTTGACAAAGTAAAATCTGAATAATCAGAATGTAAAATCGACGTAAAATTTCACGCCTCTCGGATTTTCGTTTGTTTTCTACATGATTTTTGAATTTTTATGGACTCCGGTTATTGAAAATACCACCCATTCTGCAATATTAACAGCATGGTCTCCTATTCGTTCAAAATATTTTGCTACCATAAGAAGGTCAATAGCCTGTTCGCCAACCTCAATATTGTTTCTTATAAACTCTATAAGGTCGTCCTTTACCTCATTGAAAAGTTCGTCTACTCTGTCGTCGTCGGTGATTACCTTTTCAGCAAGGCTTGTATCACTGCTTACATAAGCGTTGATAGCGTCTGTTACCATTTTAGATGTTTCAGAAGCCATCGAAACGATGTGATTAAGCTTCTGCGGCACCATTCCGTTTTCAAATCTCAGTGAAAGCTGAGCGATATCCGCGGCCTGGTCTCCTATTCTCTCCATATCGGTTATCATTTTAAGGGCTGAAGAAATTCTTCTCAGGTCGGTAGCTACCGGCTGTTGCTGCAAAAGAAGCTTCAAACAGCGTCTTTCGATCTGTCTTTCAATTTCATTTATCTGATAATCGTATTCGATGGTTTCCCTTGCCACATCATGCTCACCCTTAAGGAATGCCCTCATCGACATATTTATTATATTTTCAACCTCTCCTGCCATTTTAAGCATATCAAGGTTAAGTTCCTTAAGCTGTGCGTCAAAATTTGATCTCATTTAATGCATCCTCCTGAAATTTATATATTAACCAAATCTTCCGGTAATATAGTCCTCTGTCCGCTTGTCCTTTGGCATAGCGAATATCTGACCGGTTTCGCCGAACTCAACAATTTCTCCGTGAAGGAAAAATGCAGTCTTGTCTGAAATTCTGGTAGCCTGCTGCATATTGTGAGTTACAATAATAATAGTATACTCCTTTTTCAGGTCAAAGCAAAGTTCTTCTATCTTCATTGTAGAGATAGGGTCAAGAGCAGATGTTGGTTCGTCCATAAGTATGACCTCAGGCTTTACCGCAAGAGCACGGGCAATGCAAAGACGCTGCTGCTGACCACCTGAAAGACCAAGGGCGGATTTTTTTAGTCTGTCCTTTACTTCCTCCCAGATAGAAGCTTGCTTTAATGAGGTTTCAACTATCTCGTCAAGCTGGGATTTTCTTTTTATTCCATGAGTTCTCGGTCCGTATGCAATGTTGTCATAAATAGACATAGGAAACGGGTTAGGCTTCTGAAAAACCATGCCGACGTTTTTTCTGAGTTCTGTTATCTCCATATTCTTGTATATGTCAACATTGTCAAGAAGAACGGTTCCGGTTATCTTACAGCCTTCAACAAGGTCGTTCATTCTGTTAAGGGATTTTAATAGTGTGGATTTTCCGCAGCCCGAAGGGCCGATAAAAGCTGTTACCTCGTTTTCATTCATGCGGATATTTATATTTTTAAGAGCCTGAAAATCACCATAGTACAGGTCCAGATTGCTTACTGAAAATTTTACAGCCATATTTTTATTCCTTTCAATATATTTATAACCTTGTCGCAGATATCTCCCTGCGATGGTTGTAATCGTCGCAGCCAATTTTAATTAGTCTTGATCGGCTTTGCTCCGATTTAAAACATTTTATTTCAAGTCAAACCAATGATTTATGTTTTTGACTTAAGCTTTTTAGCCACAAATGAAGCAAATGAATTGAGCAGGAACACTACTATAAGAAGCACAACTCCTGTTGCTGCCGCTTCATTCATGTGCATACCCTCTCTTGACAGGGAGTACATATGAAGGGAAAGTGTTCTTGAGGAGTCAAAAACCGACTTGGGATATGCTGCAACTGTTCCGGCTGTATACATAAGAGCAGCGGTTTCACCGATAACACGTCCTATTGCAAGGATTATTCCGGCTAAGATACCGTTCATTGCAGACGGAAGAACAATAACGAAAACTGTTCTGAGTTTTCCCGCTCCGAGTCCGAAGCTTCCTTCTCTGTATGAATCATCAACCGCCTTTAATGCTTCCTCGGTGGATCTGATTATAAGAGGAAGTATCATGATTGCGACTGTAAACGAACCTGCAAGAAGTGAATAACCCCAGCCCAAGGCCCTTACAAAAAGGAGCATACCGAAAAGTCCGTATACGATGGAAGGTATTCCCGAAAGAGTTTCCGTTGTGACTCGTATAAGCTTTACAAGCTTGTTTCCCTTTCCTGCATATTCAACAAGATATATTGCGCAGAAAACTCCCAGTGGAACAGCAACAAGAAGTGAAATTCCTACCATTTCAATCGTTGAGACAATAGCCGGCAGCATCGAACAGTTTTCCGATGTGTATTCAAGAGCGAAAAGATCGGGAGTAAGGTAAGGCACACCTCTTATAAGAACAAATGCAACTACAAGAAATAAAATTCCTACTGTAAGTATAACACCTGCGCACACAAGTATGAAAAATACAAGGGACATAGGGTGGGCTTTAAATGTTTTCCAGCTGCTTTTCATAATTACGCCTCCTCTTTCTTAACCTTTTTTCTCTTAAAGCTGATCGGAGCCGCTTTATTTGATACGATGCTGAAGAGAACGTTTAAAATAAGGATGAATACGAAAAGCACCACCGCCGTTGCAATAAGCGCTTCATAGTGAAGTCCTTCCGCGTATCCCATTTCGGTAACGATATTTGAAGTCAGAGTTCTTACGCCCTTTAAAATTCCCTTCGGCATTCTCGGCTGATTTCCCGCAACCATGATAACAGCCATGGTTTCGCCTATGGCTCTTCCGATACCTAAAATGACCGCAGCCATTATTCCGGATTTCGCCGCAGGAAAAATTACTGTTGCAACAGCTCTTTCGTGAGTTGCTCCCAAAGCGACAGCTCCCTCATAGTAGCTTTCCGGAACCGCCTTTAATGCGGATTCCGAAAGCCCTACAATAGTAGGAAGTATCATGATGCCAAGAAGAAGGGAGGCTGTTAAAATGCTGTTTCCGTCTCCTCCGAAAAGCGTTCTTGTAAGGGGAACAAGAACTACCATTCCAAAGAAACCATAGATAATTGAGGGTATTCCCGCCATAAGGTTTATCGGAGGCATAAGAAGCTTATAAAGCTTTTTCGGGCAAAATTTAGCAAGGAATATAGCGGTAAGAAGTCCTATGGGAACTCCTATAATGATCGCCCCGGCAGTAACGTAGATACTTCCCATGATCATAGGAAGTATGCCGAATTTGGGAATCTGGGCGGTAGGTCTCCATTTTTCTCCGAAAAGAAATTCAACAAATCCGATCTCCCGCATCGCAGGAATACCTCTTACAAACATAAAGAAGCATATAATAGCAACTGCAATTATTGAAACGCAGGCACAGATGAGAAACACCGCTTTCATAAATTTTTCAGCAAACAATTTTTTCGTCATAATTTCTCACATTTCCTTTAAAAGATCTTTATTTCCGCACAAATCCGAAAGCTGCATTTTGCCGCCTTCGGTAAGTGCTTACTGATATTATGAAGATTATTCAAAGAGGTTTTATTTAAATCTTATTCTTCTGTGATCTCAGACCAGTTAAGGATCTCGCCTGTGTAAATGCCTTTGATCTGTTCAAGAGAAAGGTCGTCAACTTCGTTGTCCTTATTTACGACAATTGCGATACCGTCAAGAGCGATAGTCTGTCCTGTAAGCTCGCTGGTTTCAGAGTCTTTAAGCTCTCTTGAAGCCATTCCGATGTCACAGTTTCCTTCCATTGCGTCTTTCATACCGGTTGAAGAGTCTGACTGCTGGATCTCAATGGAAACGGCAGAATTGACCTCGGCATATGCTTCCTTTAACTTTTCCATTACCGGAGTTACTGAAGATGAACCGGTAATAACAATCTTTCCTTCCGCACCCTCTGTTGCTGTATAGCTTTCAGCTGCGTCATCTACAGGAATATACTTGTTGTCGGAAATAACCTGCTGACCTTCTTTACTCATTATAAAGTTGATAAAGTCCTGAGCTGCCTGAGATACTTCTCCCTTAGTAGCAATGTTAAAAGGTCTTGATACGGTGTACGAACCTGCTTTAACGTTATCAACAGAAGCTTCAACTCCGTCAACCTTTACAGCCTTTACTGTATCGTTAAGAGCACCGAGTGAAACATAACCGATGGCGTATTCGTTTCCCGATACCTGAGTCATAATTGCGTCGGTGCTGTTCTGAATGATTGCTTCTTCGGTAGTTCCCACCTCTTGAACGCCTGTAAGCTCTTCAAACGCACTTCTTGTTCCGCTTCCGTCCTCACGGGAAACAACAACTATCTCGTCATCCGAACCCGAATTTCCGCAGGCTGCCATTGACATTGCAAGCATTGCCGCAGTTATTACTGACGCTAATTTCTTGAGTTTCATAAAAAATAACTTCCTTTCCTTCCCCTTTGGGGATTTGAAATCTCTAACTGTTTTTAAGTGGCTTAATTGATTTTTTGTTGAGATTCAATTTGTTTTTTTCTTACCACAGTTATTATGATACCCTATGAAAGTAAAATCCGAAACATCGGCTTTGTAAAATCCGTGTAATTTTTATGCAAAGCCACGCTAAAAAGCGGTCTGAAACCCTTTCCACACCGCAGTTTGCGACTCTTTACACAAATTTTATAAAAACGCCATACTGTTTTTGTTGCTTTTGACAGTACTTATTAAGAGTAAAATCTGAATGTTAACCGGTTATACATAAAATTAACGGGAATGAAAATTTCTTTTGTAAAATTCAAAGCGCCTCTTGAAAAACTTTAAAACATATGCTATAATATTTTTAAGACGCTGTGACCCCGAAGATGTTTTCTGAGGGCATACAGCTTGAAAATTTATCCTTAAACCTGACGCCGAAGATAAACTGAGGTGAAAGCTTCCGGGAAAACAAACGGATATACTGTTGTATCTATAATAGTATATACTCAAGATTCGGATTTTAACCTTTCGGCAATGGTTTTTACCATTGCTTTTTTGTTTTTTAAAAAGGAGGTCTTATGGAAACAAGAGTTGCACTTATCGGGATAGTTGTTTCAGACAAGGGAGCGGTAGAAAAAATGAATATGCTTTTGCATGAATACTCTCCATATATAATAGGACGAATGGGTATTCCATACGACAAGGCGGGAGTTTCTATTATAAGCATAGCTATCGACGCTCCAAACGATATAATCAACAGTCTTTCGGGAAAGCTTGGAGCTTTAAACGGTGTTACAAGCAAGACCATTTACTCAAAGATACCCGAAAAATCACCCCCGTCAAAGGAGGTTCAGTGATTGATTGAAAAGACCGATAGCAAAAGACTTATAAGTCTTGCTGACAAGCTTTATAAAAATACGAGCCTTTCGCCGGAGGAATACAAGGAGCTTATTGACAACAGAAACGATGAGATTTCCCAATACCTTTTTTCCAAAGCAAGAGAGATAAGACACAAATATTACGGCAATAAAGTTTACATAAGAGGACTTATTGAGTTTACAAACTTCTGTAAAAACGACTGCCTGTACTGCGGAATACGAAGGAGCAACCATAACGCCCAGCGGTACAGACTTAGCGAAGAAGATATACTTTCCTGTTGCAAAGAAGGGTACGGCCTTGGTTTTCGCACCTTTGTGCTTCAGGGAGGAGAGGATCCTTATTTTTCAGACGAGCGCATATGCTCCATAGTAAAAAAAATAAAGGAAGCCTTTCCCAACTGCGCAGTAACTCTTTCCATTGGGGAAAAAAGCCGGGAAAGCTACGAAAGCTATTTCAAAGCAGGCGCAGACAGGTTTCTTTTAAGGCATGAAACTGCGGACAGATGTCATTACGGCAAACTTCACCCCAAGGAGCTTTCACTTGAAAACAGAATGAGATGCCTTAAAGACTTAAAAAGCATTGGCTTTCAGACAGGAACGGGATTTATGGTTGGCTCCCCTTTTCAGACAACCGATTGTCTTGTTAAGGACATGATGTTTCTAAAGGAGCTTCAGCCTGAAATGGTAGGTATCGGTCCTTTTATCCCTCACAATGATACGCCTTTCAGGGACAAGCCTCAAGGAAGCTGCGAACTGACGCTGTTCATGCTGGGACTTATAAGGCTGACTCTGCCAAAGGCTCTTATTCCTGCAACAACCGCCCTTGGAACTATTGAAAAGGACGGACGTGAAAAAGGAATACTTTCGGGAGCTAATGTTGTCATGCCAAACCTTTCTCCCATGTCCGTGAGAAAAAAATACCTGCTTTACAACAATAAGATTGCTACAGGCGAGGAATCTGCGCAAAGCATTTCACTGTTAAGACAAAGTCTTGAAAATATCGGCTATGAGGCGGTTGTTTCAAAAGGAGACTACCCGAAAGATTAAAACCGCCAAGCCGTTTAACAAATAAAAATTCAGAAAGAAAAGGAAGTTTATTTTATGTCAAATTACGATCCCAAATCACTTAAAGCCGAGGAATTCATTAACCATGAAGAGATTCTTGAAACATTAAAGTATGCTGACGAAAACAAGCATAACCGTGAACTTATCGAGCAGATACTTGAAAAAGCCCGCCCGAGAAAAACAGAAAGAGGAATAGAGTGTGCAGGACTTTCCCATAGGGAAGCCTCAGTGCTTCTTGCCTGCGATATTCCCGAAATGACAGAAAAAATGTACAGCCTTGCAAGAGAGATAAAGGAAGCTTTCTACGGAAACCGAATTGTAATGTTTGCTCCTCTTTACCTTTCAAACTACTGTGTTAATAAATGTGTTTACTGCCCATACCACTACCAGAACAAACACATTCCGAGAAAAAAGCTTACTCAGGAAGAAGTAGCAAAGGAAGTTATCGCACTTCAGGACATGGGTCATAAGCGTCTTGCAATCGAAGCGGGCGAGGACCCTGTAAACAACCCCCTGGAATACATTCTCGAATGTATAAAGACGATTTACTCCATCAAGCATAAAAACGGCGCAATCAGACGTGTAAATGTAAATATTGCCGCAACGACAGTTGAAAACTACAGAAAACTCAAGGAAGCAGGCATCGGTACATATATCCTTTTCCAGGAAACCTATCACAAGGAAAGCTATGAGAGACTTCACCCGGCAGGACCAAAGCACAACTACGCTTACCACACGGAAGCTATGGACAGAGCTATGGAAGGCGGCATCGACGACGTAGGACTCGGCGTTCTTTTCGGGCTTGAACTTTACAGATACGAATTTGCCGGACTTCTTATGCACGCAGAACATCTTGAAGCGGTTCACGGAGTAGGTCCTCACACAATAAGCGTTCCAAGAGTAAAGAGAGCCGATGACATCGACCCTGATGTTTTTGACAACGGAATTGATGATGATACGTTTGCAAAAATCATTGCTTGTATCAGAATTGCCGTTCCATACACGGGAATGATAATTTCCACAAGAGAAAACCAGTCCTGCCGTGACAAGGTGTTGGGTCTTGGAATTTCCCAGATATCAGGCGGTTCAAGGACTTCCGTGGGAGGATACGCAGGCTATGAAGCTGACGAAAGACCTCACGACACGGAACAATTTGACGTTTCCGACCAGCGTTCCCTTGACGAGGTAGTAAAATGGCTTATGGACTTGGGCTACATTCCCTCCTTCTGTACAGCCTGCTACCGTGAGGGAAGAACAGGTGACAGATTTATGAGCCTTTGCAAAACAGGACAGATACAAAACTGCTGTCACCCTAACGCTCTTATGACCCTGAAGGAATACCTTGAAGATTACGCTTCACCTGAAACCAAGGAGGTAGGCGAACGGCTTATTGCCAAGGAGCTTCTTAAGATCCCCAATGAAAAGGCAAGAAAACTTGCAACAGAATACATCGAGAACATTCACCTCGGAAAAAGAGATTTCCGTTTCTGATATAATCTAAAGGAGAATTGCTATGAGTCTTAACACAACCCCATCTTCAGACAGAGTACACATTGGAATTTTTGGCAGAAGAAACGCAGGAAAGTCAAGCATAATAAATGCCATTACCGGTCAGAAGCTTGCTATCGTTTCGGAAGTATTGGGAACAACCACCGACCCTGTTTCAAAGGCTATGGAGCTTCTTCCGTTAGGTCCTGTGGTAATGATAGACACTCCGGGACTTGACGATGAAGGAGAGCTTGGAAAGTTAAGAGTCCAGAAGGCTTTGCAGGCTCTTAACAAAACAGATATCGCAATAGTTGTCGTCGATGCGGCGGAGGGAAAAACTCCGGCAGATGAAATGGTAATAGAGCGCATCAAGTCCAAAAATATACCTTATATTATCTGCTACAACAAATCGGATATCAATAAGCCCATAGAATTATCCGAAAACGAAATCGCAGTCAGTGCCGAAACAGGAGAAAATATATGGGAACTCAAAGAGAAAATTGCCTCTCTTGTTCCCGATAACACCCACGAATACCCTATTATTTCAGACAAGGTAGAACCGGGAGATTTTGTTGTGCTTGTTATCCCTATCGACTCTGCCGCTCCCAAAGGAAGAATTATCCTTCCCCAGCAGCAGGTGATAAGAGAACTTTTAGAATGTGGCTGTACATCTGTGGTATGCCGAGAGCATGAACTTGCTTCGACTCTCCGTGACATTGGCAAAAAGCCAAAGTACGTTGTTACAGACTCTCAGGCATTCGGCAGAGTTTCAAAGGACACTCCCGACGACATTTGTCTAACCTCCTTTTCAATTCTATTTTCCCGTCACAAGGGAAATCTTGCGGAACAGGTAAAGGGAGCCGCTCAACTTGACAAATTGAAAGACGGAGACAAAGTGCTTATTTCTGAAGGCTGCACACATCACCGCCAGTGCGAGGACATAGGAACGGTAAAGCTTCCCGGCTGGATAAAAAAGCACACAGGCAAGAACCTTGAATTTGAATTTTCAAGCGGAACGGAATTTCCGTCAGACCTTTCAAAGTATGCGCTTATAGTTCACTGCGGCGGCTGTATGTTAAACGAGCGTGAAATGAAATACCGTATCAAATGCGCTCAGGACGAAAATGTTCCTATTACAAATTACGGAGTTGCAATTGCTCATATGCACGGAATCTTAAAAAGGAGTCTTGAAATTTTTCCTGAAATAAGCAAAATTCTTGAATAACAAATAAGCTTACAAAATCAAAAGCTCTTTACAAAAACGGTATCTGCCGTTTTTCGTAAGGAGCTTTTCTTTTTATTTGGTTTTTATTTTATCTTCTTTTGTACAGACCCCTGACTGATGATAAGGACATGAGCCGCACCGGGATTTGTTTTTCTTTTTGTCAAGATATATTTTCCGCACTGCCCAGACAGTGTAAAGAACAATGAGAATTAAAATTATAACTCCTGCAACGCCATCCAAATTTCAATTTCCTCCTTGTTACTGACATCATAAAATAAGAAGTCCGATATGATAAACCATAAATGTTACCACCCATGCAACAAAAAGCTGGAATACGGCAGTAATGCACATCCATTTGTAGCTTCCGGATTCCTTTTTGATTGCCGCAAGCGCCGCCGCGCAAGGAATATACAAAAGGCAGAAAACCATAAGGCAAAATGCATTAAGAGAGCCAAAGCCTATTCCCTCCAGAGCCGAGGCAAATTCCGTCATACCTTCAGGAGAACTTGCGTTTACTATACCGAAAAGTACAGCGCAGCTTGAAACAACTACCTCTTTAGCGGAAATTCCGGCAATAAGCGCAACCGCTATCTGCCAGAATCCAAGTCCTACAGGAGCAAAGAACGGTACAAGCCATTTTCCGATGTACGCTCCGAAACTTTGGGTCATATCTGAAGAATATCCTCCGGGACCGAAATTGAGAAGCACCCAAATAATAAGAGTCGCAACAAAAATTGTTGTTCCCGCTTTTCCCAAATAATCCTTGACCTTCTCCCAGACGTAGATTGCCACCGTTCTTGAATCGGGAAGCTTGTACCCGGGAAGCTCTATCATAAGATAATTTACAGTCCGCTTTCTGTCAAGAATATGTATTATTGCCGAAACAATTATCGCAACTACTATTCCGATAAGGTACATTGAATATGCAACTATCATTGCGTTATTTCCAAAAAACATTTCGGAAAACAAAATGTAAATGGTAAGTCTTGCATTGCAACTCATAAAAGGAGTCACCAGCATAACTTTATATCTGTCTCGCTTGCTTTCAAGGGCGCGGGACGCCATTATTGCAGGAACAGTACAGCCAAACCCCAGAAGCATAGGTATAAAGGCTTTTCCCGAAAGGCCGAGCTTGCTCATTATTCCCTCCATAACGTAAGCTACTCTTGCCATATAGCCGCTGTCCTCCAATAGAGCAAGGCAGAGAAAAAGTATTAAAATGTTAGGCAAAAAGGTAATTATCGTTCCAACGCCCGCAATAATTCCGTCAACCACAAGGGAGGTAAGGACGTCTCCTGCGTTTGCCGAAACAAGCGCCGCTTCGGCTCCACTTGATATCCAGTCTATCGCCGCTTCAAAGTAGCCCTTTATCCAGTCTCCCACAGTGAATGTAAGGAAAAACGTAACTGCCATTATCCCAAGAAAAACAGGTATTCCCCACACCTTGCTTGTAAGCACCTTGTCCACGTTTTCGGTAAACACGTCACGGCTTTGCTTATGCAGAAGGACCTCGTCAATAATTTCGCTTATAAAGTCGTATTTCTGATTGATTATATCAGATTCATAGCTCCTGTCAAGAACATCGGGAAGCTTTACCGGATATTTTTCCGTAATTTCTTTATCTCCCTCAAGAAGCTTTATGGCGTGCCAGCGGTAATTTGTTATATCGGGATATTTTCTTTTAAGCTCAGTCATTATCCTGTCTATCTTATCTTCTATCTCATCGGAATAAACCATTGCAAATTCTGAATGGTGGTCGTGTTGATGCTTTGACAACGACTTATGATGATGTATAAGGTTGTCCGTGTCATGACCGTCCATATGGTGAGCCGCCGCATGAAGCAGTACGTCAAGCCCTCTTCTTTTCCTTGCAGAAACAGGCACAACAGGAATACCAAGCATTTCCGGAAGTCTGTGCATATCTATTTCCATTCCGCTCTTTTCCACAATATCCATCATGTTAAGAGCAAGTATAACAGGCTTTCCAAGTTCCAGAAGCTGTAAGGTAAGATATAGGCTTCTTTCAAGAGCAGACGCGTCTGCAACGTTTATTATAACGTCAACATCTCCGCTTAAAATAAATTGTCTTGAAACAGTTTCTTCCATCGTATAGGAAGTAAGACTGTATGTTCCCGGTAGGTCAACAAGGCGTATGTTAAGATCGTGAAGCTTCATAGCTCCCTCGACTTTTTCAACCGTCACTCCGGGCCAGTTTGCAACTTTGAGGTTTGCGCCGGTATAAGCGTTAAAAAGAGTGGTTTTTCCGCAGTTAGGGTTTCCGATAAACCCTATAGTCATTTCATTGCTCAATACTTTCAGCCTCCCTCACATCAATATTTTTAGTTATATTATATCCAAGGGCAAACCTTGTTCCTCGAAGCTTTATTATCAGAATTCCTTTTCCTTTGCGGTTAAGCACCGAAACAGGGGTTTGATTTGTCATTCCCAGCGCTTCCAGTCTGCGTTCCATTTGAAAGGGGAGATGAATATCTTCTACGATACAGGTTTGTCCTACCTTAGCGTCTTTTAATTTCATCAGTGACACCTCCGAAATATGTGTTAAACTCAAAAATAACATCACCTATAATAATTATAACCCCGTACAAGCCTGCTGTCAATGACCTTAACAGAGGGTTAAAAAAATTCTCATTTAATTGAACAAAACGCAAAAAGCTTCTACAAGGGGGACGCCTCCTAAGGAAGTTGTCTTTCTTTGGCGTTTTAAATTGGAGCAAAGCGTTGATAATTACATCTCTTTTAGAGCTAAACATCTCCTTTGAAACTAAACATCTCCTTCGGAGCTAAATATCTCCTTCGGAGCTAAATATCTCCTTCGGAGCTAAACATCTCCTTCGGAGCTGTGCTTAATCACGTTGCGACGAAAAGCAATCTGTCGCTGACTGCAGCAAGCTGCAGATAGGAGCTTTGCTCCTCAGGGGTTTTGACAGTTCACTCCCACCGAAAGACTGAGCGGAACCCTGCCGACTTAGATGCGGGGGACATCGGCGACTTGGTTATAATAGTTTTTTCTTGACAACATCATTGTTTTACGACGGACTTAGTTAAATAATCTCGAACGAAAGAGCACAACTGAATACAAGATGTTTTGATTGAGAAAACTGCATACGCAAAAAACACCCTGTAGCAAAAGCCACAGGGCGTTTAAGTAATCTATCAATCGTGTTTTTTCTTTCGTCCGTAAATCATAATTTCTGTCAGACCTGCGCCCGATATAAGCATCAGCACGAGCCGGAGAAAGTGATTTCCGGTATCATCTGTCTGTAGACTTCCGGCATGGCTGTTCGGCGTATCATTGCTCTGCGCATTGTCTGCCGTATTTGCACAGCTATCATCGCCAGAGCCTTCATCGCAGAATAAGCAGACGCAGTAATCGTGCCTGTTACGGTAACGCTGTCTTCCGCAGAGGTGCTTTTCCTCCCCATTGGAAAGGGTAATGGCGAAGCGGAAACTGCCGTTAATATGATATGTTTGTTACCCGATCCAGCCCTGACTTCTGAAATAATCAGTCATTTCAGCGTAAAAACCCGTTGTAACACCATCATCAGTGTAATAATAACCGGTCTTTTCGCTGTCTGCGTAATTTTGACAGCTTACCCTTTCCATATCAGAAGCTGCGATATAAAGGGTTTTGTATTTTTCATCACCCTTGCTGATTATTATTTCGATCTGACTGCCTTTAGGAATATCAACACTACTTTCTCTGCTTTCGGTTTCTACAGTATATCCTTCAAAAACAGTAATAAAATCATCGATTTTCTTTATGATATCAGCGTCGGTGATTTGGTGAACTTCATCAGGGTTAAACGCCCATGCCGAATAAGAATAATTTTCAGCGACAGTATCTGTGCCGACAGTTGTCGTTGTTGTCGTTGTTTCTTCACTGTCTTTCTTTTCGTCTGTCTTACCTGTACAGCCTGCCATTATTAAACAAAGAACAGCACATAAAAATATTGAAAGCTTTTTCTTCATAAAATCATCCCTTTCTAATATATAATGCTTACAGCTCCGTCCATATACTCTGTGCTATATGTTATAAATACATTGTTATGACCCCAGCCATCATTTAATTTTGTCTTGCTCTCAATTTTGTATTACGTTGAAGTAAACCAAGATTAAAATTCAAACATGGTAATCACCCCCTTGCAACAATCAGCAAATATTGATAATTCTTCTTAATTTATTTTAATATATTTTGTTGATATTGTCAATATCTTAAATGGTAAATTTTATGGGAATAATATAAAATTATATTTTCATGCTCTTATGCGCAGACATAATTTTGAGATGGTTCGTCCGGCTCAATTGTGTCGCCAGCGACAATACTTTTTCTTTGTGTTTGTAAAGAGATGTGACAGTTGATAACGTACGAAATGTAGTTGTGTTTGTTTTGACTAAAAACAAAATCTAAACAAAGATAAAACTGTTTCAGCGGTTGGTAAGAGACAGGCGCAAAAAAGTTAAAGCACAAAGAGAAAATTTAATCTCTTTGTGCTTTAATGCTTGCTGTTTAATAATTTTTGTCAAGTCTATACTCCAGACTCTCGCATCTAACATCTAACTTTTTACTCCCACTCCACGGTTCCCGGTGGCTTGGAGGTTATATCGTAAACTACACGGTTTACATGGTCTACTTCGTTTGTTATCCTGTTTGAAATTCTTGCAAGAACATCATATGGAATCCTTGCCCAGTCGGCTGTCATGAAATTGTCAGTAGTAACAGCCCTTATGGCAATAAGATGGTCATATGTCCTATGGTCGCCCATAACTCCCACCGTCTTTACATCGGGAAGAACAGCAAAGAACTGGCTGAGGGTATCCTCGATACCCGCTTTTGCAATCTCGTCACGGAACACAGCGTCCGCTTCCTGCAATATCCTTACCTTTTCTTCGGTTATTTCTCCGATGATCCTTACGCCAAGTCCCGGACCCGGGAAAGGCTGTCTCCATACAAGCTCGTGAGGTATTCCGAGTTTTTCGCCGACTTTTCTTACTTCATCCTTGAAAAGCTCTGAAAGCGGCTCAATAATTCCTTCAAAAGTTATATTCTCAGGCATTTTGACCTTGTTGTGATGAGTCTTTATGGTGTCGGCGTCTCCTTTTCCGCTTTCGATACAATCGGGATATATCGTACCCTGAGCGAAAAATCCGCCGTCCGCCTCTTCACGGATCTTATCCCAGAAAACCTTGTAAAATTCAGTTCCGATAATTTTTCTTTTCTGTTCCGGATCGGTAACGCCTTTAAGCTTTGTAATAAACTCCTTCTGACAGTTTACCCTTACAAAATTCATGTCAAAAAGTTTAGTAAAGGTTTCTTCAACAAAATCCCCTTCGTCCTTTCTCATAAGACCCTGATCAACAAAAACACAGGTAAGCTGTTTTCCGACTGCACGGCTTAAAAGACCTGCCGCAACAGAGGAGTCAACACCACCGGAAAGACCAAGTATAACCTTCTGGTCGCCTATCTGAGCTTTTAATTTTGCAACTGTATTTTCAATAAAATCGTCCATTACCCAGTCGCCTTTACATCCACAGATGTTATAAAGGAAATTCTTAAGTATAACGTCCCCGTACTCGCTGTGGGTAACCTCGGGGTGGAACTGAACGGCATATATTTTTTTCTGAGAGTTTTCCATTGAAGCGCACGGACAGTCGTCAGAATGTGAAGTTATCTTAAACCCTTCGGGAACTGCGCTTATGTAATCAGTGTGGCTCATCCAGACCGTACTTGTTTCGGGAACATTTTCAAAAAGCAGGCTTGACCTTTCGGTACAAGTCACTTCTATCTTTCCGTACTCGCTTTTTTCACAGGAAGAAACTTGTCCTCCGCACATCCACGCAATAAGCTGACAGCCGTAACAGATACCGAGAACAGGTATTCCAAGCTCTAAAATTTCCTTTGAATAGTGAGGGGAGGCCATATCGTAAACGGAATTGGGACCGCCGGTAAAAATTATACCGCAGTAATTTTCCGCCTTTATCTCCTCAATTGGAGTTTCATAATTTTTAATTTCAGCATAAACTTTATGATCTCTGACCCGTCGGGCAATAAGCTGGTTATACTGTCCGCCGAAGTCAAGAACAAGCACCTTTTGAAAGCTCACAGACAAAACCTCCGAAAATTAATTGGTTTAAAATTGTTTTAATAATAAACACTATGTGTTTATTATACCATAGCGAAGCTTATGGTATAATAGTCCGATACGCAGGGAGCAAGTCTTTGATTTGCGTATCTGCGAGGACATGATTCTATAATAAACACTATGTGTTTATTATACCACAGTTCTTTTTTATTTGCAACTCAAAAAAGAAACAAAATAACATTGTAAGAAAATACGAAAAAAGTTTTCAAATAGTATTGCAAAATTTAAAAAACAGGGTTATAATTAAAAAAAGATAAATTTTTTATGGAGGAATTTATTATGGATCTCAAGAAATTATTCAAATTAAGTTACGATGTTACCGATGTCAGAAGTCTTGTTATTGCTATAGCGGTATACTTTATCGTTTCTGCCGTATACGGTGTAATAAGCGCAATTTTAGGAGGTATTCCGATAATCGGCTGGATAGTCGGCATTATCGGCGCTGTACTCTGGGTATACTGCCTTATCGGCATTGTTCTTGCTATTTTGAAGTATCTTGAGGTAACAAAAAAATAAGTCAAATTATGATTCATATCATTAGCTCTCCTTTTAAAAAACGGAGGGCTTTTTCTTTTAAAAAACAGGGGCTTTCCCTTTTGAGAAAAGCCCCTTTCATAAACCTTGAATATTAATTGTATTCCAGCTTGCTTCCGCCGATAAATTCTCTTATCAGCGCGTCGGCAGGCACAATGTCCTGACTTGCGGGCTTGAGTTCAGACAAAAATTCAGGTATGACCTGAAAGTTTTCAAATCCGCTGTAGCTTTGAGAAAGGCTTTCAAAAACAGGGATAAGCCGTTCATTATAAACCGGTATTTCATATCCGAAAAATGTGTCAATATCAAAATGAGCCCTATGCTTGTAAGGCATGATATAAAGATTTTCACCTCGCTCAACGCTTTTGTACATATCAAGAGTTTCCTCCGGAGCTCTCCCTCTATGCTCCATGTCACGCATAAGGCGCCTCATAAGTCTTATTTTTGAAGGAGGCAAAAGCTCCCCTTTCTGATTCTGAACTCTTGTACGGACGCTGACGTAAATACCTGTTGCAAAGTTATAAGATTTTCCTGTGACCTCGTCGTTAAGAGCGTGTATTCCTTCTATAACTACTATCTCTCCCGGTTTACGCCTCAGGGTCTTTCCCTTTTCTCTTGTCTGCGTCTTGAAATTGAACTTTGGTATCTCTATCTCCTCACAGTTTGCCAGCATCTCAAAATGCCTGTTCAGCAAAGCAATATCAAGACGTTTCGGACTTTCGTAGTCAATTTCTCCGTTATCGTCGTAAGCCTCATGATTTTCATGTGCGGGAATAAAATAAGAGTCCATGGAAAGTGTGTGTGTTTCGCATCCCCAACTGTCAAGTATTCCCTCAATTCTGAGAGCAGTCGTTGTCTTTCCGGAACCGGAAGGACCTGAAAGCAGAACGATAGGCTTTGTCGACACGTTTTCACGCAGTACCTCAGTCACTTCCAAAAGCTTATCGGCATAGCGTTTTTCCTCAGTCGCAACATACTCCTCAGCGTAAGCTCCCATCTTTTCGTTTATCTCATCAGTTGTGATAATATTCATAAGTTTCTTGTCTCCTTTTTGTCAAGAAATCACTTTTCCCATTTGTCGCAGATCTCGGTAAGCCTGTCTGCAAGTCTTGCCAGGTCCTTATTTGTCCTGCCCTTGCTCTTTTTAACAAGAACCGCCAGACGCTCCACAACGGCCACAAGCCTTGTATAAACCGTACTCGGCTTATCGGAAGATCTCTTCTCAATAACTACAGGCGTAGCTTCGGTTATAAATTTTTCTTCAAGCAGGTCAAATTCTGTTCCGCTGTAAGGAGCGTAAGCGTTTATCCCTCTTTCGCCAAGGGTTTTTACAAAGCTGTCCGCAGCTGAAGCTTCACCATGAACGACAAAAATTTTCTTGGGCGAATTTACCGCCTCAGCCCATTTTATGAGACCGTTCATATCAGCGTGACCCGATAATCCCTGAAGCCTGCATATCCTTGCCTTGACTGCGATTTCTTCACCGAACAGCCTTACTGTTTTAGCGCCGTTCAGAAGGCTTCTTCCGAGAGTATTCATTGCCTGATATCCCACAAACAAAACAGTACATTCCTCACGCCATAGGTTATGTTTAAGGTGGTGCTTTATACGTCCCGCCTCGCACATTCCGCTTGCGGAAATAATTATTTTAGGCTTGGTATCAAAGTTTATCGCCCTTGATTCGTCGCTTGTCACCGCAACATTAAGTCCCGGAAAGCTTAAGGGATTTATCCCTCTTTTAACGTACTCTATAGCTTCTTCATCAAAACAGCAGTCTTTATTTTTGTTGAAAATATTTGTGGCTTCAATAGCAAGAGGACTGTCTATATACACTTCAAAATTCTTGTTGGCACAAACAAGCCCCCGCTCTTTTATCTGTCTGATAAAATAAAGAAGTTCCTGAGTTCTTCCCACTGCAAAGGACGGGATAACAAGGTTTCCGCCTTTTTGGAATGTTGCTTCGATAATTCCGGCAAGGCTTGTAACGTAATCGGGGGGTGCTTCGTGAAGTCTGTCTCCGTATGTAGATTCCATTACAACGTAATCAGCCTCCGTAATGTAAGAAGGGTCTCTTATAAGGGGCTGGTTAAGGTTTCCGATGTCTCCCGAAAAGACAATCTTTCTTGTTACGTCGTCCTCAGTAAGCCAAAGCTCTATGCTTGCAGAACCAAGAAGATGTCCCGCGTCAACAAATCTCACTTCCACTCCTTCAAAGAGGGTGAATTTTTCATCATATTTATGAGGAACAAAAGCTTTTATTGCACCTTCAGCATCGCTCATTGTATAAAGGGGAACATACTCTTCTTTGCCCTGTCGCTTGCCCTTCCTGTTACGCCATTCAGCTTCAAACTCCTGAATATGAGCCGAGTCACGGAGCATTATCTCACAAAGATTGCAGGTAGCTTCCGTCGCATGAATAGCTCCCTGAAATCCACCTGCGTAAAGCAGTGGCAGAAGTCCCGAATGGTCTATATGTGCATGGGTCAAAAGCACTGCGTCGATCATTGAAGGTGCACATGGAATGACAGCGTTTTCAAACTGGTCAACCCCTTGCTCCATTCCGAAATCCACGAGTATCTTCATTCCGTTAATCTCTATGTATGTACAGCTTCCCGTCACCTCATGGCAAGCGCCGATAAATTTTATTTTCATATCAACTCTCCTGTTTCCTATCTGCCTATTAATTTACAGTTATTCTTTTAAATCGGAGCAAATTCCGACGAAAAGCAACTCGTCGCAGTTTGCTCCTCAGGGGTTTCAGTATGGGATCCATGATAACTAACCCCAACTGAAAGACTGAATGAACCCTGTCGCAATATTCGACAAGGGGACTGCGACTTGGTTATATAACAGTTTAACACAAATTCAGAACAATTTCAATAGCTTATACAAGCATTTTGCACAAAAAATTTAAATCAGAGCAAGTTAAGATTGCCTAACTGACGCCCCCGATGAAATTCCGAATCAAAACTGCCGAATAATCAGCAGACCCGCCTAATAGAGGCGGGGGACATCGGCGACTTGGTTATAAAATAATAAAAAACAGCCCTGCCCAAAGGGACAGGACTGATTATGCGCTTCAAAGCATATTACTTTACGGTTGTAGTGGTGTAATCATCGTCTTCTGCAAAGGTGTATCCGCTTCTTGCAAGTTCAAGAGTTTCCGTTTCACCGAAGTAGATATAATCGGTATCGATCTCGGTAGGAGTGCCACCCACTTGGGTAACGTTTGAGATATACCCCGCCAAATAATAGGTATGCGAGGATTCCTTTCCGTCGTCCTCAAATGTTCCGGTCACTTTATAAATCCTTGTAAGATTGTTTCTTGTGTACTCGTCTTCATCCTTGGCAACAGAGAATGATGTTTCCACATATTCTATTTTGTCAACCGACTTGAGGGTTCCGAAATCATACACGCCAAGAATAGTGTTACCGACATTTGAGCTTGCCTCCGTTTCAGCTGTTGCGTCAAATTCTTCAGCATAAGTGTCGGTTGTGACATCACTTGCAGTCATATATTGGGGCGCAAGTGAAAAGTCAAAGGTCATATCCTTTGTTTCGGATTTAAGCTTGTATCCTTCTTCAGCAAGGCCACTGTAGACGTATGCTGTAAGAGTGAATGTTCCCCCATCAACAACATCATCATAGCTTTCATAAACATCTACATTATCCGTGATGTATTCAGGAGTATCTTCCTTCCATTCAAGGTCGATATAAATGTTGTCGGGTGCAAGTCCCTCGTAGACAACGTCTACATATTCAAATACGTCAACCTCGGTAAGTTCCCTGAGACCTTCCACAGTATATTCCTTTGAAGTAGTTTCAGAGAATATATAGTATGTATCGGTATCACTGTCATAAGCACCGCCTATATCCTCGTCGTAGTCGTATCCCAGATAGCTAGCTTTAATAGTGATCTTATCGCCGTTTGAAAACTCCCAGTTGTTTCCGTCAGAAACTCTGAAAGAGAATTTATTGCGCACAAAGCTGTCACATGAATCTGTGTTTACATAGACATTTCCCGAACCGTCATCACCTTCAAAAACAACGTTAATATCCTTGAACGGGTCGAGTTCTTCTCCATCTTCAAGTCCGCTTACCTTGACCTCATAGGACTTTTTAAGCTTTAACTTGATTCCCTCATCCTTGAGCTCATCCTCATCAACGTCTAATGTAACAGTTACGGTATCGCCGTTTGAAAGATCCTTGTCGTCGGAAATATCAAAGGAAATACATTCAATAAGAGCGTCTCTCATCTTTTCAGCGTCTCTTCTGGAATCAGCCTTGCTGAAAGCCCTTGAGATTTCCCTGCTTTCAAGAGAAAGGTAATCGCTGCTCTTGAGATCCTCATATTTATTCTTTTCTTCGTCTGTGAGTTCCTCGTACTCTTCACAAAGGTCATCATAACCGGAAACCAGATATTCATAGATTTCTTCCTCGTCCCAGTCTTCGCTGAAACTGCGGATATTCTCAACACCATAAGAAGCTTCAGGTCCGTAAGCAAAGGAAACCACAGCGGTTCCGTTTCCGTCAAGTCCGGAAAAGTCTACTCTGAAAAGCTCTTCAGCGTCAATTTTTGTATACTTTGTTACATTGACAACAACCGCAATAATAACAATTATAACAATAATCGCCGCAAGCGCTATCAAAGCCAAAGGTCCGTACTTCTTAAGTTTTTCAGGGTCAAGTCCGCCAGTTGTTGCACCATTTGAAGCGGTTTGAGAAGTACTGTCTCCCATAACGTTTACCTGTTCGGATTCAGTCTCATCCGGCTTTGGCGCTACAGTCTGCTTTGCTCCGCACTGCGGGCAAAATTCGGCAGACGCTTTTATGGAAGCACCGCAATTTCCGCAAAACTTTTCGTCCATCAATATTTTCTCCTTAAAATCATGCAGTTGAACACAAACATATTCATATTATAAAACATTCCGTCCAAATTGTCAATTAAATATTAACAAACAGAAAAACTTTTATCATTGTTCATAATTTTAAAGTAAAGAGACTTGTAGTTTTGCACATTTTTTTGTATAACCATGTCGCTGATATCCCCCCCCCGAGGAGCAAACCGCTCTTTATGATTAATAAGAAAAACCCCGTACACGGCAGCTTCTTATAGTCAAAATCAGGAGTTTTCTTTTGTAAATTGCTGAACACGGGTGCGGTTTGTGGAAAAATTGAAATCTGTAAACGAATTGTAATCAAAATTCATTGAATTAAGCAAAAATTTCTATTGACAATGTTGCATAATAATAGTATGATATTTTTAGAACCATTGTATAATTATTTGGGTACTTTATGAATGTTTTATAACATTTACTGACGGATTTTATGAAAGGTTGGTTTTTTAATGGACGACGGGAGTCGGATACTTACCGGGATTCTCGGATGCCTTGCATCCTTGATGTTGATGGGATTTCTCACCGCCTGCGAAAGCGCGGTTACGGAATTGAACGACGCTAAGCTTAAAAAGAACGCTCAGACAGACGCTAAGGCAAAAAAGCTTCTCAGGCTTGTTTCTAAGCCAAACAGACTTATGATGGCGTCATCTGTATCACGTTCGTTTATGATAGCGGCATTTTCAGTTATTGCCCAGATAGGATTTTTTTATCCTATTGTAAACGCAGTGACAAAGGCGGCGGAAATTGATTACGGAAGCTCTGCATATTACGGAGTTTGTATCGGAGCCGCTTTTGCGATAATACTTGTTTCGGCTTTTGTCATTTCTACACTGGGTCTGATTTTGCCGAGAAGAGCAGTGGGAAGCTCTGATGAGGCGGCAGAGAAATTTGCCTATGCCGTTGTTGGAGAGTATAATTCTCTTCTGAAGATTTGGATACCCTTTGAGGCGGCTGCGTCTGCTCTTGTAAACGGCATACTGAAGCTTTTCGGAGTTAAAAATCTTTCCGGAAAGGACGCTGTGACCGAAGAGGAAATACTTCTTATGGTGGACGCCGTAAATGAAACCGGTGCCATTGAAGAAAGTCAGAGCGAAATGATAAAAAACGTTTTTGAGTTTGACGACCTTGAAGTCAGCGATGTTATGACACACAGAACATCGATTCATGCAGTTGAGATAAACGACCCTGTTACAATAGCCGTAAAAATCGCTACCGAAGACGGTTTTTCAAGGATACCCGTATATCAGGGAAATATCGACAAGATATGCGGCGCTGTTTTTGCAAAGGACCTTTTAAAGGCTTCTTTTGAAAAAGACGGCGAACAAATGAAGATATCGGGAATAATGAGGGATATAATGTATGTTCCCGAAACCAAAAACTGCGGCGAACTTTTTGAGGAATTTACAGCCCACAGAAATCAGATTGCCGTGGTAGTTGACGAGTACGGCGGCACGGCAGGAATAGTAACAATGGAGGACCTTGTTGAAGCTATCGTTGGAAATATCCGCGACGAGTACGATAACGAGGAAGAAGAAATTGACGAGATAACTCCTAACACCTTTGACCTTTTGGGAACAGCAGGCTTTGAAGATGTTATGGAAAAACTGGGAATAGAATATGACGGCGAAGGGGACTACGATACCATCGGTGCGTTTATAGTTGATATTCTCGGCAGATTCCCGGAAGAAAACGAGAGAGCAACAGTTACATACAAAGATGTGACGTTTGTTGTTATATCTGTAAATGATAACAAAATAAAACGTGTCAGGGCATTCAAGGCTAAAGAAACAGAAAAAGACGAATAAGAACTTCCCTGACAGACAACAAAATGAGAGGAAAGGGACTTGGATTGCTGATTAATAATAAAAGGATAATGCTTGTTTGCATAGCGGCATTGTGTTTCCTTTTTTCCGGCTGTGGACAAAGCGACAAGGAAAAGACTCAGGTGGTGACCGAAAGCAATAACTCCGGATTTGAATCCTCCCATACGGAGGTGTCATCCGACGATGTTCTTGAAACCAAGCCTGTTACCACTGTTCCCGAAAAGGAGACTGAGAATTCACAGGAAACTGCTTCTGATTCTGTGCAGACGGAGACGGGAACTTATACAGAAAACACCGGTAACGGAACCTCAGGCAGACCTGTAAATACTGAAAACACAAAGCCGCAAGAGCCTTCTGTTTCCACAAAGCCTTCGGATATTGTAACGGAAAACAACACGGTATCGTCCGTGCCTGAAACGGAAAATACTAAGATACCTACCGAAACTCCTTTAGAGCCTCAGCTTCCTGTGACTACACCGGAGGCTATAGATTATACAAAGCTCATTCTTTCAAATGTAGGGGAAAGTGAGCTTGAAATTTACAACAAAATAATGACCGCAATTGAGAATTTTGAGGAAACCGTTTATTTTTCTTATGGGACCGCAAATCAGCAACAGGTTGAAAATTGCTTGCTTCTTACCTCTTTTACGGCCCTTGAAACAAATTACGTTTCGACAAAATATGTTATTACAGTTGACGAGGAGGGTTATGTTACAAGGCTCAGGCTTGATTATACAAGCACAAGAGAACAGTACCGCAAGGATCTGGCAAAGCTTGAAAGAGTAGTTGAAGAGATAGTAAACGGCTGTACCGCAACGGATACCTACGGAATCGTAACATATATTCATGACCAAATCATAAAAAGATGCAGATATAACTCTGAAAGCGAAAATATGCTGAGTGCATACGGATGCCTTGTGGATGGGAAGGCTGTATGTGAAGGATATTCAAAGGCGTTTATAATGCTTTGTGCCGAATTCGGTATTGAATGTGTTCCTGTTATCGGAACTACAACCGCCGATGGGGTGGTTGAATCACATATGTGGAACATGGCTAAGATAGACGGCGTGTGGTATCATTTTGATGTGACATGGGATGACCCTATAACAAAAATCGGCGACGACTTTGTAAAATACGACTATTTTGGTCTGAGCGATAATGCAATAAACAAGGACCATACTGCCACTGACATTCCCTATTTCACATATCCGCGGAGTTACTCTGAAACGGGAAATTATTTTACTAAAAACAAACTTACGGCTTCAACGGCAAACGGGGCTGTGTCAATACTTGAAAACGAAATAATGCAGGCTTGTATAACAAATGAAAGATTTGTACGCGTCAGGGTTTCGGACGATGAAGAATTCGATAAACTTAGCAGTTATCTTTTTGACCCTGATGAAAAGGGGAAAAAAGAGATATTCGGAATTTTGAAAAGCGTGGCACAAGCAGTTGATAACGAGGACTTTAATCCGGGGAAATACAGTAAGCTTGTAAATGAGGAAAAAAATATCCTGACAATTATCTTAAATTATGAATAACGTATAGCTCTCTATATTGTCAACAATTACAAGTTGCCTATAAGTTGCCGTTTTGTGACTCTGAGAATATTCTGTCTTATTTTTATTCATTGTCACTTTTCAACTTGTGAATAATAACGTGCAGTCCACATTCAAAAACGGCGACACAGACAAAAACATATCAGATTATAAAGATACTCCTCACTACCATTATGGCAATGAGGAGTTTTATATTACAATATTGGATTTTAAATCGGAGCAAAGCGTGATAAGCTCGCTTAATCACGTTGCGACGATTGCAATCTGTCGCCGAGGAGCTTTGCTCCTCAGGGTTTCAGTGGGGGATTAAAACCCCCACTGAAAAACTGAATGGA
>CALWNN010000064.1 GCA_944382845.1 uncultured Clostridia bacterium | reverse complement strand
CCATTCAGTTTTTCAGTGGGGGTTTTAATCCCCCACTGAAACCCTGAGGAGCAAAGCTCCTCGGCGACAGATTGCAATCGTCGCAACGTGATTAAGCGAGCTTATCACGCTTTGCTCCGATTTAAATGTATAATAGAAAAGAAAAATAGAAATTTATAAAAGAACAACAAGGAGGAATTATATGAGAACAAACATTTCTAAAAAGCAGTTTGATGAGGAAAGAGCGTTATACAACACAAAAAATGCAGATATAAATGACTGTATTTTTGCAGGTCCTGCCGATGGCGAATCGGCGCTGAAGGAATCCCGTGATATAGGCGTGTATAACTGTAAGTTTTCACTTCGTTATCCATTATGGCATGTTAAAGGCTTCAGTATGGAAAATTCGGTGATGGATGAACTTACACGTGCGGCGATATGGTATGCAGACAACGGGGTTATCAAAAATTCTGTTTTGGGAGGAATAAAAGCCGTCAGAGAGTGTGAAAACATAAGTCTTGAAAACTGTCGGATAAATTCTGAGGAATTCGGATGGAAGTCGAAGGGGATATTTCTTAAAGACTGCGAGATAGACTCTGAATATCTGTTTCTTGACAGCAGTAACGTCAGACTTGAAAATGTAAATATGAGCGGAAAATATTCATTCCAGTACATGAAAAATCTCGAAATTGAAAACTCTGTGCTTTCAACAAAAGACGCATTCTGGCACAGCAAAAACGTAACTGTAAGAAACAGCGTTGTGAAAGGGGAATATCTTGGCTGGTTTTCTGAAAATCTCACTCTGATAGACTGTCAGATAACAGGCACACAGCCTCTTTGTTATTGTAAGAATCTTAAACTTATCAACTGCACAATGGACGGAGCAGATTTTGCCTTTGAATACACAGAGGTTGACGCAGATGTTAAAGGACATATTATTTCTGTCAAGAATCCTAAATCGGGAAAAATTCTTGCAGACAGTGTAGGCGAGGTAATAAGGGAAAATCCTGTTATGGAATGTACCGGCGAGGTGTTGATCCGCGATCAGACAAATCAGAAAGGCGCATAACAAAATAAAGCTCCCGTATCCGGTTATTATGTGATACGGGAGTTTTCGTATAACCACTTGGTTATAAATTTCTTATCTATTATATGCCCTGTCACGGAAGAAACAAAACAAAGACGGTAAAGTCTGAGGCTTCACCGTCCGTAATAATTATTATCTGCACTTTGTACAGAGATTTTTCCGAAAATAAACGCTCTTGTTATAGTTTATAGTTTTGTTATATAACCGTTTATATAACGCACAATAGTAAGTGCGTCGTTGATGTTTACTTTTCCGTCGTCTGTAACGTCAGCCGCACTAAGAGCTGTACTGTTAAGAGATGTAAGACCGTTAATATACCTTACAATTGTGAGAACGTCGTTGATGTTTACCTTTCCGTCGCCTGTGGCGTCGCCTCGAGTAACAGTAGATTTTTCTCTTGTTATTGTAACGGTATAATTCCTTACAAGTCCGCTTGGAGATTTGCAGCTTATGGTTATCTTGTTAGCTCCCTCTTTGAGCGTGATCTTTCCGATGCCGCTGATAACGGCGGAAGAATTGTTTGCTTTTGCCGAAAGCGTAACAGAACTTATATTTGCCGGTACAGTAAGGCTGTACGAATAAGTGTACCTGTTAAAAGAAGGATTTAACTTATATGAACCTACGGTTATGCTGTCAAGGAGATTGTTGTTGCTGGCAGTTGAGGCAGGCTTTGTACAAGCTGTATCAGGCATATTTTTGTATACGGGAATCACAAACTCAAGCTTTGAATTGAATACCTTGTCCGGATATGCTTTTTTCATAATTTTGGCTTCGGATTCCGCGGCCTGTACATTGGTCATGTACTGATGAGCGTAATATCCATTGCCTCCGTCTACAACGTCAAACTTCTGCAAATATAAAGTGTCTTGAAGCTTATCTATGTATCCTGTACCTATCCAGACAGAACCTCCCGTAATGGCTTTGTATTGGTTGGTCCATGGGAGCGAATACTTTGAGTTTGTGGTTGAAGCATATTTTGCTCCGTTCTGAACGGCGGTCAAACCGTTTGCGGCATAGGCCTGGATATTGAAGAAATTGAAATATCCGGTGTATCCCGAAACTGTTCCGAAAGACAGGGAAGTACCATTGGTACCCTGTTCCTGCAAGGCCCTTGCGGCAAGATGATAAGGACTTACTCCCGAAAGCTTAGCAGCATCCATAAAAGTCTTGGAATATGTATAAGATTTTTTGGTGTCGGGAGTCGTATAACTTCCGTTCATAAATGAATTTGAAAGTATTGTCTTGACATTGCTTTCCGTCTGTACGCTGGAATTGTATGAAAGATTTTCAAACATTAGTATTGTTGATTCGGTAAGAAAATTTCTTGGGTCAAGATAATATTTTACGATAGCCTCGGATGCGGCTACCCAGCTATTCCCGTCAAGCCCTACATAACTTCCTGTAGTAAAATTATATGCGCCCTTTTCCATGGACTTCCATGATTCTGCGCTGCTTGAGTGGACAAGGTTTCTTCCTAAAACCATCTGGTTTTTTACAACTGTATTCCAGTCAAGCCCAGTGTCGAGAACGGTAAAAATCCATTCCGGGTGAAGCTCATGCAGCGCCCTGAGAGCCGGCTTATAACTTTCGGGAAATCCTTGACTGTCAAGGTATTTTTCAAACTCTGCGTCTGTTGCGCCTGATGAAACAGAAGTTACTTTTATGTAATCCTGTGAAGCATATCCCGTAATAGTTTGTCCCCCGGAAACATACGAAATCTTGTAAAAGTTGCCGCTTGACCCTAAAACGGTTACGCTGTCATTGTTGTAAAGCTTTCCTATAACTGTGGAGGTTGTGCTTGGACCGCTCCGAACATTTAAGTATGTAGTTATCCCTGTAACAACGCCCTTTAGATTGTCTGCTGCGATTGTGTACGGAACACAGGCGATAAGAATCACCAATGCCGTGAGGATCACCGATATGATCCTTGTGATTTTTTTTGCTTTCATTTTGATCTCCTGTTTTTTACATATGCATATCAAAGCATGGTGGTTTTTGTTTATTTGTTATAATTATAATGCAATCACGCACCCTTTGTCAACGGTTTTTTGTGATTTTTCGGGTAAAAGAAAAAATTTCCGACAAAATTCAAGTTCAAAAATATTTTACAAATAACATTACTGTAAAAACAAATTACAATTCAATTACAAGATATTGTGTTTTGTCATATATCTCATATCCCAAAAGTAGTCTGAAGGTTGGATATTAAGGAAAAAACAGGAGAAAAGCCCGAAAAATGAGGCTTGCTGGGTTGTTGACAATTATTTTGGGATGTGATATACTGAGTGCACGACATATTGTAGATTGACATAAATAAAGAATATAACTATACCGCAGATGTTCTCCTGCCGTTTGTCGTCAGAGGAACATTTCGGGATTTTTGCAGGATCAATAAATAACCCTACTGAAATCTTGAGGAGCTAAAGTTCCCTGCGGCTGTTGCAATCGTTGCAGCCGATATTTTAAGCAAGCTTGATCGGCTTTGCTCCGATTTACAACAGAGAAAAATTAAGGAGGCAAAAATATGGGTTTCAGTTTAAAGAAGCTTTTAGCAGGCTCTGTAACTGCGGCTGTAATTGCGGCGTCTGCTATAACCGGCGGGATATCTTCCGCTTCAAGTGCAAATCGTATTACAATATCACCGTCAGACACTGTTGTTTCACCGGGTGACACATTTGATGTTATGGTGGCTTTTGAACCGGGATCGGACGGAGTTGCAGCTTTTACTGTTGACCTCAGATACGATTCTGATAAGTTGGAAGTGTATAACCCGACTCAGGAAGAACTTGAAAATAAATATAATGTATCCTCTAAATTCAATTATGTTTCGTATAACTATAAATTCAGCTCGGACGCTGTAAGGATTACGGGTTACAGTGCAAATAATGTAAAGACCAAGTCAAATCTTGCTCTTGTTACGTTCAAAGTAAAGGATACTGCGAAGGACAGCTTTGGATTTTGGATCAACAAGGATACGGTGACTACCGTTTCAAGCGATGGAAATCTTAAGGAAGCTTCATGTACAGTTCCAACGAAATCATCAGTTATAAAGGTAAATGTAAAGAGCAGTGAGCCTGTTGTCACAACCTCAAAAACAACTACGACTTCAACTCATGAAACAACTAAGGTCCCTTCTGTAAATGCTCCTCCTGCAGTCAGCAGTTCAGGTTCATCCGCCGTAACTACAGCTCCTGTAACTTCCGGTCGTCCCGAACAATCTGTATCTTCATCGGTTATCACAAATCCGCAAGGCGGAAGTTCGGTTGTTACAACAACTCCGGGAAGCGATAATACCATTTCTGAGCCTGGGGATTCAGAAAACTCTTCAGGTGACGATGTTACATCCGGTGAAGAAATCAAAGAAGAGTCACAGCCGCTTTTCAGCTATAAATATGAGGGCGAAGGTGATTTTACGGAAACCGATGACGCAAACTATAGTTTTTATCTCGGCGATTACATAAGCGATTTTGATGTTGCATACAATCTGGATATTCATGTTTGCGCAACAGGCGGAGTAAACGGTGCCATAGGTTATAACAATTCAGATGGTGTTTGGGAAACTGTTGAATACCGTTTCACAGAAGCCGGAGAAGCTGTCTGGAGCGTTTCAAATCTTGTGCTTGATGAAAATCACGACCTTGTAGTTATCCCGATTTATTATATGGCAAATGGAGCGGAATTTACCGTTGAAGCTATTGAAGTAACGCCGGTCGAAACTACCGATAACGAGGTGGAACTCGGCACTGATGACAACTCTCAGCCTTCCGACAGCGTTGAGGGAGAGACAAATACTGCTGACGCCGGTGAGGATAGTGAAGATGAAGCTCCGCAGATGAACAGCGCGGACGCCTCAGATCGGGTTCCTGACACAGGTTCATTCCCAATAATTCTTCTTGCTGTTCTTCCTTTTGCAATGATAGGTACAACTGTTGCAACAATTATCAGGATAAGAAAGAAAATAAAGTAAAATAATCAATAATAAAAACGAGCAGCGCCTTATTACGGGGCTGCTCATTTTTAGTTGTAATTCTGCATTGCGTTTGTTCGTTCAAGACTTTCTTTGTATGAGTAACAACAGCCACAGTAATTCTGCCTGTATAGGTTGTACTCCTTTGAAAGCTCAATAGAACGCTTGTAGCCGTTTTTCTTTTTGAAATCTGACGGAAGAAAATCCACTCCGATTTTATCAGCGAGCGCATATCCTATCTCGTTTAACTTTTGTGCATTTTTCATGGGACTTATGGTAAGAGTTGTGCAAAAGAAGTCGAAACCCATTTCCTTTGCCTTTAAAGCGGTGTGCAAAAGTCGCAATTCATAGCATTTAAAGCATCGTTCGCCGCCCTCTCTGCATTCTTCAAAGCCATTGACCGCAGAGTAGAAGTCGTTGCTGTTATAATCACATTTTATAAGTTTAACAGGGTATTCAAGAGGCATTTGAGAAATAAGCCGCTCAAGTTCGGATTGCCTGAAAAGAAATTCTTTTTCGGTGTTGATATTTGGATTGTAAAACAAAAGAGTTATATCAAAATATGAGTTTAAATATTCTAAAACATAGCTTGAACAGGGAGCGCAGCAGGCATGAATTAAAAGGGTTGGGCGAATATGCTGCTCTTTGTTACGGGCAATTATTTTTTCAAGCATAAGACTGTAATTTTCCTTGTTCATTTAATTCACCTCAAGATGATTATACTACAAATATATAAAAAAAGCAATAAAAAACACAGGGTATTAGTTCGATAGTCATATAGAAGTATTGAAAAAACAAGGCCAAGACTAATTACAGCGGATATGACAACACCATCGTATCAAATGAGATACAGTGGTGTTTGTTTTGTGGCAATTACGCTCTATACCTGACAAACCTTATATTTTTCGCTCATGGAATTATGCAAGCATACCCTACATCATTTTTGCATTTTCCATCAAAGATTTCACTAACTTTAACAGGTCAAGAGCTGATAAAAATGTGAAAAACCGTCATATAATTGCCATAAGAGCTTCGCTTTAAATGGAAATTAATTGCCGCATTCTTTACTGCATAAAGCGAAAAATACAGTTTTTCTTCCTGGATTTGTCTTTTTCTGAAACAGTAGTCCGGTCAGTTTAGAACGGGTTTAGATAAAATGGAAGTTTAATCAATCCTTGTTTATATTCGCTGAAAGTGAAATATATTCTCGTAAATACTTAAACGGAAAAGGAATTACAGTAAGTTGTCCATTTCGGATGAATGTCACATTCATAAGCGAAAGCAGCTTGTTAAATTCAACGTTCCCATTCTTAACCTGCGATACCGAACGTATTAGTGCTGCCGTTTGTAATTTGGGTTTCATTCCTGTACCACATACACCGACAAAGTAATAATCAACGTCGTCAATACAATAATGTCTGATTTCTGTCATCGATGTAAGATATTCCTCACGGCTCTCCTTGTTTCGCAGAGCCGTGTTACCACTTGTCAGCTCGTTATGTAGCTCATGCATTTCGGGGATGGTGAACATATCCGTATTTCTAATAGCAAGTATATCGTGCTCAGAAAATTTAATAATACCTTGTACCTGCTTATCGTCATTAAATATCTCTACACACGAAGAATAATCATTATAGCTAAATAAATCCAACTGTTGTTCCGACAATAAAAATGTACCGTCTGGACTGATTGTCATAAAGAAATATTTGGGAATATCACCACCTGTCGATATTCCAAAAGATAAACAGCTATCAAAACCGAACTGTGACCAATCAAATAGAGAGAGCTTTCCGTTTTTTATGTCGTTCTTGATGATAAGCTCGTTTATTACTGTGCTGATAGCAAATTTTCTGCTATGATAAAAATCTTCAAATGTAATATGTTGAATGGTGTATTTTGCCAAATGTTCGTTATGAGGGTCGTTTTCAAGCTTTTCATAGTATTGCTTGTTATGGATAAGCCGTATATTCAACGCTGCTTTTGAGAGTTTAGTACCAATCTTTGCAGTAATATCATACTTTTCCTTTATCAACTCAACTATGTCGGAGCACAAACGTTCAGATTGTTCATTTTTTATGCAATCAACTATTCTTATATTTTTATCAGCGAGATAGTTTTTTATCGCCGCAGCGTTTTCCTTTGCCGTTGCCCTTGTATCTATGGTGTAGTATTCGGAAATTGTTTGAAAAGTTATTTTTGCCATTCCGGAATAGCGTTTGTTGAAACTCTCAACAATATTTGTAAGAACGCCAATTTTCGTATTTTCAAAGGCTGTAGCACTAGATATATCGAGAAAAGGTATCTCGTTACGTTGATTGTCAATTTGGCGCAGGATAAAATCGTCGGCGAAATCACCTTTAATTTTTCTGCGGAGAGAATTGTCAGATGAAAGAACGTATTTGGGATAGTCTTCAAACTTTGTCTTCTTAGATGTTATTTTGTTACGTAGTTTTGTTGATGTAAAAGTTCGTACTGACAACTTCATAATACAGCCGTCCAGAACAGATACCTCAAGAGTAGGTATACTACAAATAACATTATTCTTATTCTTTAAAATCCATTTTGGCATAAAAGTGTATAAATGACCTGTAAGATTGTTAAAGCGCAATAAAGGGTGAGCTTTGGCAGCGAGACCATTTATAAGCAACTGTAAAAGTTGGTGTTATTTCATAGTGTTACTATTTATCTGAATGATAGATATAGAACTACCGTATTCAGTATCGGAGAGCACATTTTTCATAACTGATAGATTATCTGCCTTATGCTCAAGAAGGACATAAAACCTGCGTCCATTTTCAAATAACACCGATTTCACACCTTTATTTAACAATGGCGCATCAATTATCCGTGCTCCGTTCTTTATGTACTTTTGCGAGGTTTCCAAACATAATATGTCATATTTTTTGTCTATCATAGCATAATCAAGATATGGTATAACCTTATTCGTTCTAATTACTGATTTCATTGATACACCTTCTTATTTTACTTGCGGCTTCTTTGTTAACGTCAACAGATGTTACATTGTCTATCATAAGTGATTGACAACGGATAATTGTAATGTTGTTGTGATGTGTAATTATAACGCTATGCTTTATTTTAGAAATAATATTTGCTACTATCACACACTTTGCTTGACATTGTATGGCCTTGTTTATAACCTTTTCAAGTGTTTTATTTTCATCAAATTGTGTGGTTTCGTGCCAATTTTTAAAATCAACATATACAGGTGAATTTGGAACGATATAATCGAACATCTCAAATATTTCTGGGGTTTTGATTGTTTCAAGCCGAATGTTAAGTACATTATTAAACCAATACCAACCTGCCTCTTCGCCTAATGCACCCTTATAGATGTTGTTAAAAAACGCTGCAGACATATTGAATATGTTCGTATCAAAGGAGGCGGCCCACCCTTTGTTTTGAAAGAACTGTTTAACCCCTCGAAACATCATAATCCTATCAAGTTTTGCTGACCATTCAGACACCTCTTGTTTTATATCGGTGGTTGAAGCAAGAGATACATTAATTTTGTTGTAATCTTCATTTTGAGAATAGTAATACCTATTTCTCGGTTTATCCATCTGGACATAGAACTGACTAATTCTGAAATCAGACTTATAATCATCTTCCGTAGCTGTAGGCTTGGAGAGAGCAAGGTTTCGCAAGTCACACCATTGCTCCATTTTTATGTCATTCCATTCTTCACGCAACAGATTGTTGATGAATTTATTTACTCTCATTGAACATAGCTCAGCCTTCCAAATCAAATCAGAACTTGCTATATCTTTTGAGCCTTGCTTTTTTACTTGATCTATCAATGCAAGGACTTCGAGATTAAGCAAACGATTATCGGCTATTCCAACTTGGAATAGCTCGCATATTTGAGCATCCGCAAATACATATATTTTTTTCTGTTTCATATTTGTTCGGCATATTCGTCCGATAGCTTGAACAATCTGTTTAGTAGCATAATATCCAACGCTTTTTGTCTTGTATCCTTTACTATAATTCTTCAATCCACAATAACACTTTGCAAATGCATCTTTTATGTTCTGCCTTGCAGTCCCCTCGGAAATTTCTGCATTTTCCTGCAATAATTCTGTTTCAAATATGTATTTGATAAACGCTTTATCTTCAATCGTTTCGGAAGAATTTAGATTTACGGTAAGATTTGTAGGTTTCTCAAGATAAATGGCATCAAAGTCTTTTTGCGATGAAGCATCTCTATCGTTAGTTTTTATTAGAGAATCCTTTAAATCATCAGGAATATCGTATTGAATATTCTGTCCTGCGCCGATAGTTTGATATGTAGATATAACAAATAATTTTTTCCCGGCAGACAGCCTCTTTATAAGCTCATTTTTATTTTCGTCATAGTTGTTACCATCAAGTAAAAATGTCCTTTTTTCTGCGTCTGCACCTGCTATATAACGAAACAGCTTATTTAGCGTATCTACATTCAAATCTCTATCATTAGGTTTCGGGAACTTGTTTAGAACACAAAGGAACGAGCGTATGTCTGCATTTTCTATAAATTGCTTAAAAGCCAGAGCTATTTTGTAATACCGCTCGTGCTTAAAGGTGTTATTACTGTTTTGACCATTATTGTATAGAGAACGTGCGATTTCATCACACGCTGCATCTGCTAATTCTTTATCATTAAATATATTGCTCCATAATGCAGAAGAATAATTGGAGCTGTCAAACAGCTCGGCGTGAATATCGATGTCCTTATATCCTTTTTGGCTATGTTCAAACTTGGTTTTTAACCGTTTCATGTCATCAGGAGAAATATGCGAATATGCGCTACTCATTTTTACAGAAAGATAGTGCAGGTCGTAATTGCAAAGGACCGATGGAAGTGTAGCTGTTGCGGATATTCCTACGCAAAAACTCAATACCTGAAAGGAGGTGCGTAACAAAATAGTGTATTCCGATACCGTTTCACCCGCATACGAAAGTATGTAGGAGAATGCTGATTTCATCTGAAAGAGAGTATGTTCAATGGAAACAATCAACGAAGCGGTTAACTGTACGGAGTACAAAATCGAACACTACTTATTATGTGGAAACGCATTTCAACCTGCAAGCCGAGAGCATTGATGAAATCATCGAACGGCTCAGATTTCACGTAGCAACATCCATAGCTGTCGCTGACAGTATGAACAATGACAAAAAGAGAAAGGTTGCGTATGGCTTTCCCACGCAACCTTTTACTACATATTTGAATACTTCTTTATGACTGCACGACTTTAAACCCTGTGTTTTGATTTATCATGATCACTTGTTAAATTCGTTAAAAACGTCCTGCTGTGATTTTTCGTCCTTCAGACCGCTTGCAGGCTGTGCAGAGGAAGTAGTATATGCATCCGGAACGGAAACTGTTTCCGTATTTGCGGGATTCGGAGCGGTATAATTGCCATAAGCGTTTGCAGGCGCAGGCTGAGTCGTAGGCATTGAATCGCTTTCAAGTCCAAGTCCTGCTGTGGAAAACGGAATGTGCTGACGGCAGTGCTTGAACAGCTTTGCAACGTACAAAATAGAGACCTTTATGTACTTGACAAGAGTTTTGTCCTGAGGATGATTTTTCTTGTTGAAAGATCTGTATTTTACAGTAAGATAGCACTCTGTATAGTCGGTCGAGTGATAAAGCTCAAGCCTTATACGAGGGGCCCTTCCCGAGGTTATCACCATAGGTTCGTATGTTAAAAGGACCTCGGGATCTGATTTTATAGCGTTTTGCATTCCTGCGGTAAATGTGGGAGGAGTTAAAGCAAGTCCGTCGCTTTCAATTACCTTAGCCCACTTCTTTTCGCTTTCGATAAATGGCTTTCCTGCTCTTCGTGCGGCGATCACAATAGCAGGAACACAGATAAGGAAGATTTCTCCGATCCATACTATCCAGAGTTCGATACCCTTGAATTCGTCCAAGTTTGAAGTTGAAGAAGAAGTGTAAGAATGGTTTGCAGATAATGACCATCTTCCGTCTTTGTTGATGTTCTTTATCTGCTGCCAGAACTCAGAGGGATGAGTAACAAGATATGAAACCGTGTATGCCTTTTTAACTCCGATATAATCGTAAACATATTCGTAAAGGTTCATTTCTGAAGCGGCTTTGATACAGCCTGCAACATTGTCCTCATCAATAAACTCAGGTGGATAGAAAATGTCAAAATAACTCGATTCTTTTACCTGCTTAGCAGTAATGCTGTCGTAAAAGTTTTTGTTGTACCATTCAACGAAACTGTCTACTCCCTCAGGAAAATCAGCAGAATAATATTCAATATAATTAGTCATAGGAATAGACTTCAAAATGGCAACTGTTTCATTGATTTCAGCTTCATTGGTGAGAAGGTTTCCGTCTTCGTCGGTGAAATCAATATTAAATCCAATGTATGAAGCGGCGTTTACACTCTTCATCGAATTGTAAATATTATCTTCGCAGTCCCACTGAACGTAAAGAGCCCACTTGAAAACAGTGAATATGAGACAGCCGATTATCATTCCGACAACTGCCGACGCAACGCTTCGGATTTTAAAAAGCTTGATAAGAACGTATGCAACACCGCCCAGCGCTGTGCCAAATAAGACTGCACAGACAATGCACAGATAAGCCGAGGGACAAACCTGGTTTATCTTTAAGTAAATAAAACTGAGAAGCGAGCCGATTACCGCAACAGCGGCGGCAATTAATATCATACCGATCGGCATAAAAATTTTGCTTTTGTAATACTGTACCAAAAAAATCTCTCCTTATAAAAAATGATTGTAGGGTTTTATAACCAAGTCGCCGATGTCCCCCAGCCAAAACGGCAGGTCTGCCGATAAGCAGACATCCTTATCACGCTTTGCTCAGGTTTAAAACCCGTGATTCTTATTTTATCACATTCCTATCACTTTTGCAATAAATTTTAAATAAATTATTAGATTTTTTATGCAAAAATATAGCCAAATCTTAAAGCGAAATTTTGTGCATAATTACAAATTAATAAATAGTATACTAAGCGAGAATCTGTAATTATTTTTAGTCGGGAAGCTTTTGCGACGTTATGCTCTATTCGCCCGACTCTCCCTTCCGGGAGCCTTCCTGACCGCCGTTGGAGAGCGGGAAGTCGTAAATTGCCTTAACCCAAAGAATATACAAATAAAAATAAATATAGAAGTTAAAATTTGTACGAATAATAAATTTTCATAAAAATAATTGCAATTTGGTTCTGTTTGAGTTATAATAAAAAAGTAAGTGGCAGAGGATGTGCTGCCAAAGAAAATCAAACGTCAGACGGAGGAATAAAAAATGTTAGTTTCAGCTAAGGAAATGCTTAACAAAGCAAGAGACGGCAAGTACGCAGTTGGTCAGTTCAATATCAATAACCTTGAATGGACAAAAGCTATCCTTCTTACCGCTCAGGAAAACAATTCACCTGTAATTCTCGGTGTTTCTGAGGGCGCAGGAAAGTATATGTGCGGCTATAAGACTGTAGTCGGCATGGTAAAGGGAATGATAGAGGAACTTAATATCACTGTTCCTGTTGCACTTCATCTTGACCACGGCTCATACGAAGGCGCAAAGGCTTGCATCAATGCAGGATTCTCATCTATTATGTTCGACGGATCACATTATCCGATAGAAGAGAACATTGCAAAGACAACTGAGCTTGTTAATGCCTGCAACATTCTCGGACTTTCACTTGAAGCTGAAGTTGGTTCTATCGGCGGCGAGGAAGACGGCGTAGTCGGAATGGGCGAATGTGCTGACCCGGACGAGTGCAAGGCTGTTGCTGACCTTGGAGTAACAATGCTTGCGGCAGGTATCGGAAACATTCACGGTAAGTACCCTGAAAACTGGGCAGGACTTTCATTTGACACCCTTGCAGCTATCAAGGAAAAGGTCGGAGATATGCCTTTGGTTCTTCACGGCGGAACAGGTATCCCTGCCGACATGATAAAGAAGGCGATTTCTCTCGGAGTTGCTAAGATTAATGTTAACACTGAATGTCAGCTTGCATTCCAGGAAGCAACAAGAAAATATATTGAAGAAGGCAAGGACCTTGTCGGAAAGGGATTTGACCCAAGAAAGCTTCTTGCTCCCGGATTTGAAGCTATAAAGGCTACAGTTAAAGAAAAGATGGAGCTTTTCGGATCAATCGGCAAGGCTTAAAAATAATTTAAAAAAAGACATGATTAAAGAGTGTATCCCAGCGGGGTAAAACTACTCACCACTCTATAATAAAAACAGGGACGAAAAACGACATACTGTATTCGTGTTATCAGTGCGTTCCTGACCTTTCAGGGGCGCACTTTTCGTTCCGTAATCGCATAACGGAAAGGAAATTGTAAAATGAAGTTTGATGTAAAAAAGATCGCAATTATGGGAGTTGTTGCAGCGGCATATGTTGTGCTTACAATATCTCTCGGAAACCTTGCATACGGCGGTGTGCAGTTCAGAATATCTGAAGCGCTTATGCTTCTTTGCTTCTACAGGAAAGAATATTGTTATGCTCTTTCTGTAGGATGTTTTATTTCAAATATGTTCAGTCCGATGCCGATTGATATGGTTGTAGGAACTGCAGCAACAGTTATTGCCGCAGTGGCAATGTATCTTATTGGCAAAAAAGCGGAAGGCAAAAGGAGATTTCCTCTTATGATAGCTGCATCGCTTGTTCCGGCTGTCGCAAACGGAATAATTGTCGGTATCGAGCTTTTTGTTCTCTACGGAGGTATACCGCTCTGGCTTTACATGGCGCAGGTTGCATTCGGCGAGTTTGTATGTGTAACGGTTTTAGGCGTAATTATTTTCGGACTTCTTGAAAAGAACAGAATGTTCATGAAGTTAGTTTGCTTTTCAGACGAAAAAAAGAATGCCTGAAAGCTTATACGTCAGTTGGATAATCAACAACAAATTTACATCTTCCGCTCTTTCGCTTTGAGAGAGCGGAGTTTTTTGCTGTAAATGCTTTTTTAATTCAAGTCAAGATTAAACATATATTCATATGAGCATGTTATGTCTTGCATTCAGATGAAAAACGTGCTAAAATATATATAGGATAATAATTAAAAGGAGCAGAAATATATTATGGAAATAGTAATTGACGTGTGTGTTGACGCATTGCTTGACAGCTTTAAAATACTGCCTTTTTTGTTTATTGTATATCTTTTTATAGAGTATGCGGAACATAAAGGCTCTGAGAAGCTTGCTAATTCTCTTACAAAGCTCGGACCCTTCGGCGCAGTAGGAGGAGCGATTCTCGGCTGCGTTCCACAGTGCGGATTTTCGGTAATGGCTGCGAACCTTTTTGCGGGAAGGCTTATTTCAGCAGGAACTCTCATTGCGGTATTTATTTCAACAAGCGATGAGGCGGTGCCTATAATAATTTCACAGCCTGATAGGATAGGCGTCCTTTGGAAGCTTATTGCCGCCAAAGTTTTGATTGCTGTTGTTGCGGGGATTCTTGTTGACCTTGTTCTGAAGATACTTGTAAAAGGTAAGATGGAAGAAAAACCTTTTGAGGAACTGTGCGCCCACTGCGGATGCGAACATCATTCGGTTTTGCACTCTGCAATAAAGCACACCGTAAGCATTGCGCTTTTTATTCTTGTTGTAAATATTATTTTAAACAGCGCAATAGAACTTGTGGGTGATGACAGGATATCAAAGATTCTTATGACAGATTCCGCTTTCCAGCCTTTTGTGGCGGCTCTTATTGGGTTTATTCCCAACTGCGCATCCTCTGTAATTCTAACTCAGCTTTTTCTTGACGGTGTATTGTCATTTGGCTCTGTTGTAGCAGGACTTTCAACAGGTGCAGGGGTCGGACTTGTAGTCCTTTTTAAAACAAACAGGCATTTAAAACAGAATTTAGCTATTGTGGCAGTGCTTTACGCCGTTGCGGTTATTTCCGGAACAGTTATAAATCTGTTATAACCAAGTCGCCGATTATTCGGTAAGTCTGCCGACAAGCAGACATCCTTATCACGCTTTGTCCCGATATGAAAAGTTGACGAAAGAGCTTTTTTATGGTAAAATTAATTTGACAAAAATCTAAAAAGGGGATAGTTTTATGAATTACAAACAGCAGTTTATCAAATTCATGGTTGACAGCGGAGTACTCACTTTTGGGGATTTTACCCTTAAAAGCGGAAGAAAGGCTCCGTACTTTATCAATTGCGGCAACTACAAGACCGGCGCACAGCTTGCAAAGCTCGGGGAATTTTATGCTGAGTGCATAAAGGACAACGATATTCCTGTTGAAACGCTTTTCGGACCTGCCTACAAGGGAATACCTCTTGCGGTATCGGCGGTGACTGCTCTTTACAATAAGTTTGGAATCAATGTTAGCTATTGCTTTGACAGGAAGGAAGCAAAGGACCACGGCGAAGGCGGAATGTTTGTGGGAAAGAGTCTTTCTGACGGTGAAAAGGTTATTATAATAGATGACGTTATGACTTCGGGAAAGGCTCTCAAAGAGTCTGTTCCCAAGCTTAAGGGTGCGGCCGATGTTGATATCACAGGCATGGTAATTACTGTTGACAGAATGGAAAAGGGACTTAACAGCGATCTTTCAGCCGTTCAGGAAGCTTACAGCGAGTTTGGCATAAGGGTTTATTCTATTGTAAATATGGTTGACATAATTGAGGCTATTGAAAGCGGCATAGTTGAAGGCAAGGAATATCTTGACAAAATGTACGCTTACAGGGAACAGTACGGCGTTAAATAATGATCAATCAGGTCGGAATATTTTAACAGCAGGTCTTATCCGTTGTGGGGTAAGGCCTGTATTTTCGTTTTTTGGTTTGATAAAAACACTCCCAAAAAGAAAAGCAGCCCTATTGAAGGCTGCTTTAATTAAAAAAAATAATTTTGGAGAGGAGAACTTTCCCGAGTAAACGGTTCGGGAATATAAAAAATGAGCAAAAAAAGTTTCAAAAATATAAAATACCGTTTTGTTGTTTTTATATCTTTATATATAATTATAAACGTTCGATAAATAAATACAACTACAAATTTGTTACAAATTGATACGGAATTATTACAATCGGCTGCTTCGGTTTAACTTGGTGAAAAAAACAGAGTGAAATTTGCTTAAAAACGTTAAAAATCACTGTTGCAATCTCAAATGATTTCGGTTATAATATTTGAGGAAGTTATCTTCTGTATTATTGTAAATGAACGGAGGCTGTATAAGATGATCTTTACTGTTGATGTAGGAAACACCAATATCGTTCTTGGCGCTTTTGAAAACGATAAGCTCAAATTCACTTCGAGAGTTGCAACTGAAGTCTTGAAAATGGAGGATCAGTATGCGATTGAATTTGACAACATCATAAGACTCAACGGTTATAAGCCAAGTCAGTTTGACGGTGCTATCATATCGACAGTCGTTCCACCTCTTATGCACACCCTTAAAGCTGCCGTGAAAAAGCTTTTGAAATGCAGAGTATTTGTTGTCGGACCCGGAATAAAGACCGGGCTGAATATTAAGATCGACAACCCTGCGATTCTTGGCGCCGACCTTGTTTGCGGCGCAGTAGGGGCGCTTCATAAGTACGAGCCGCCAATGATAATTTTTGACATGGGTACCGCAACGACAATTTCCGCAATCAATTCCAAAGGCGAAATGCTTGGAGGCTCCATAATGCCTGGAATCAGACTTTCTCTTCAGGCACTTTCCAAGGGCACAGCTCAGCTTCCCGATATAAGTCTTGAAATGAAAAACGATATTGTTATCGGGGGAAATACAGTCGACTGTATGACATCGGGAGTCGTGCTTGGAAACGCTGCTATGATGGAGGGCATGATAGACAGATACCGCGAGGCGCTTGGCGAAAACGCTGTGGTCATCGTAACAGGAGGACTTGCAAAAATTATTGCGGGACATTGCAGAAGAAAGGTCTATGTTGAAGAAAATCTTCTTCTTGACGGGCTTTACGAAATTTACAAAAAGAATACGGCTGAATAGCTTCCTAAATATTAAGCGCTGTATCGGGAATAATAGATTTGCCTGAACAGCAGCAAGGAGAGATTTATTTATGTCAAACACACAAAACCACAACAAAGTTGTCAGACTCACCACGCTTGGGGTTCTTACCGCAGTACTTGTACTTATGGCGTTTACTCCTTTGGGATACATGAAGGTGGGGGCTATCGAGATCACATTCAATATGATCCCCGTAGTTATCGGCGCGATTATCGTAGGACCTGTAGGCGGTGCGATTTTAGGCGGAGTATTCGGTATAACAAGTTTTATACAGTGCTTCGGAATGAGTGCGTTCGGAACATTTCTTATGACCATAAATCCTGTGCTTACGTTTATTATGTGCCTTGTTCCGAGAATACTTGCCGGATTTTTAGCCGGACTTGTTTTCAGGGGGCTTAACAAGATAGACAGAACAGGCATTGTTTCATTTTGCGGAGCTACCGTTTCCGGCGCGCTTTTCAACACGATTTTCTTCATGCTTTCAATCCTCGTTTTCTTCTGGAACAACAATACATTCATTTCAGAAATGACGGGCTGGGGACTTCCTGTTGATTCGTTCGGAAAATTCCTTGCAGCTTTTGTGGGAGTAAACGGACTTATTGAAGCCGGTGTATGCTTTGTAGTCGGAGCCGCACTCAGCAAGGCGTTGTCGGTGGTTATTTCAAAGAAAACAAACGCCTGATCAAAAGGCGATTTAAGACTGCGGACAGGTGAAAAAGCCTGTCCGTAATTTTTGATAAAAAGGGAAGAGGACAGATAGGGCTATGGAACTTGCAGTGATTTTGCTTCAACAGGTAGTTATAATGCTTTTGTATCTTTGTATCGGGATAATGTGCCACAAAACAGGACTTATTACCGATACGTCCAACAAGGGCATTTCAAACCTTGTTCTTTATGTTATAAATCCTGTTCTTATTTTTGTTTCATATCAACAGGAATTTTCAATGAAGCTTCTTTCGGGACTTGGAACAACTTTTGCGCTTTCTACTATAGGGTATGTTTTGTTTATCATCGGAGCAATGCTTCTTGTACGCGGAGGAGATAATGCGTCACGAGCAACTGAAATTTTCTCAGTGATATATTCAAACTGCGGATTTATGGGAATACCTATTGCAAAAGTGCTTTTCGGAAACGAAGGAGTTTTTTATATTACTGCTTTCAATACCGTATTTAACATACTTGTGTGGACTCATGGAGTAACTCTGATTTCCGGGGACAAAAGCCAGATGAATTTAAAAAAGATAGTTACAAATCCTACAATAATCGCAACTTTTATTGGATTTTTGTTCTTTGTGCTAAAAATTCAACTTCCTGAAATGATATATTCCGCCTGCTCTACTTTGAGCAGCTCTGTTGCGCCTCTTGCCATGATAGTTGCGGGAGTTATCATTGCGCAGACAAGCATACTTAAAGCGATATCAAAGCCGAGGATATACTTTGTCTGTCTGCTTAAGCTTTTGGTCTTTCCTGTTTTATGCCTGTGGCTTTTTACTCTGATACCGTTTGAAATAAGCGAAATGGCTGAACTTGCGACCGTGCTTGCTTTTTGCTGTCCTACCGCAACTATGGGAACAATGTTTGCCGTAAGATACGATAAAAACGCAGTTTATGCCGCTGAAATTTTTGCGGTTACTACTATTCTGTCAGTACTGACCATGCCGGCAGTAATTTTTATACAGCAAGCGATATTCTGATAGTCTGCAAAATCTTGTTAAAATAATTATGATGACAAAGAGACGTTTTGATTTTGCTTTAAACTGCTTTTGCAACCTTAGGTTGCGTTCCCTGTTTACCCGCCCCGTGCCGCCAAAGGAGACACGGGGCAATCTGCGTTTTCTTATACTTTTGGAGGCACTTTGTGATGCTTGGTCTTCAAGATGTAAAGACCTGTATGTGAAAGAAAAAACAGATGACAAAAAGAAAAAAATGTGCTACAATAAAAAGTGCTTTTAAAAAATGAAAGGAAAGATTTTATGACAGATAACGCTCTTAAAAAAGCTGCACTTGAGAAGTTTTTCGGCAAAATGAATGATATGCAGAAAAAAGCGGTGTTTCAAGTAACAGGTCCGCTCCTTGTTCTTGCAGGGGCGGGAAGCGGAAAAACAACTGTGCTTGTAAACAGGATTGCTGATATGATATATTTCGGAAACGCTTATGAAATCGATATCCCGGACAACGCTTATTCGGAAGAACAAAGAAAGTTTCTCAGGGATTATATTGACGGAAGAGAAACAAGTGGGATAACGCTTTCTGAAATTGTTGGGATAAACTGCGTAAATCCGTGGAATATACTTGCAATAACTTTTACAAATAAGGCGGCAAACGAACTTAAGGCAAGACTTGAAGGACTCCTTGCCGAAAGGGGAGAGGGAATATGCGCCGCAACCTTTCACTCTGCCTGCTTGAGAATTTTAAGACGAGAACACGACAAGATCGGTTTTTCCTCCGGTTTTGTAATCTATGATACAGACGATTCATTGAGAATTATCAAGGCGATATTAAAAGACCTGAACCTTTCTGATAAGACATTTCCTCCAAGAACTATCCTTAATGAAATTTCAAAGCAAAAGGAGAAAATGATTTCCCCGGAGGAATACGCTTCCGATACGCACGGGGAATACAAAATCAACGTCGTTGCAAAGATCTATAAGATGTACCAGAAAACTCTTAAGAACGCAAACGCTATGGACTTTGATGATATATTATATTTTACTGTCAGACTTTTTGAGGAAAACAGCGACGTTCTCGACCACTATCAGAATTTGTATAAGTATGTTATGATAGACGAGTATCAGGATACAAACCATGTTCAGTACAAATTTGCGGCTCTTATTTCTTCAAAGTATAAAAATCTTTGCGTTGTCGGGGACGACGACCAGTCTATATATAGCTTCCGAGGCGCTAATATTGAAAATATACTTAACTTTGAAAAACATTTTCCGGGGGCGAGAGTTATACGGCTTGAAAGAAATTACCGCTCCACACAGAATATCCTTACCTGCGCAAATGAACTTATTCAGAATAACAGCGGAAGAAAAGGTAAAAATCTTTGGACGGATACAGGCGACGGGGAAAAAGTTGTCGTCTATAGAAGCGCAGATCAGAGAAGCGAAGCGGCTTTTGTTGCGGATACAATTTCTGAAAACGTGAAAAACGGAGCGGCTTACGGCGACCATGCCGTACTTTATCGTATGAATGCGCAGTCAAACGCAATTGAACAGGCTCTTACCGCAAACGCTATTCCTTACAAAGTAATTAGCGGACTTAAATTCTATGAGCGTAAGGAAATCAAGGACGTTGTTGCCTATCTTTCGGTAATTGCAAATAATGCCGATATCTTGAGACTCAGAAGAATCATAAACGAGCCTAAGAGAAAAATCGGAGAAGCAACCGTTGCGGCGATTGAACAGGTCTCGGCAGGTCTTGGGATAACTCCGGTGGAAGCTATGCGTCAGTCGGAATATCTCGCTCCTCTTGCAAAAAAAGCTCCGACGCTTCTGAGACTTGCTCAAATGTTTGACGATCTTGCTCAAATGTCGGAATTTCTGCCGCTTGACGAGCTGTTGGACGAGCTTCTTGACAAAAGCGGCTACAGAGATTATATGGAGTCTTTAGGGGACGAGGGGCAGACAAGACTTGAAAACATAAACGAACTTAAAACCACTATGGCAAATTATACGGAAAATGCGGAAGAACCCACTCTTTCCGGCTTTCTTGAAGAAATTTCACTTTACACGGACGCCGATAATATCGATGAAAACGAGGACTGCGTTGTGCTTATGACAATTCACGCCGCAAAAGGACTTGAATATCCCGTTGTGTTTGTTACGGGACTTGAAGAAAATATCTTTCCTTCAATAAGAAATACAGACGACCCTTCGGCAATTGAGGAAGAACGACGTCTGGCTTACGTTGCCGTAACAAGAGCAAAACAAAAGCTTTATCTTACTTATGCCGATTCGAGAATGATATTCGGAAATACAAGCTATAATAAAGTTTCAAGATTTGTAAGAGAGCTTCCTGAGGAAAACACAATCAAGCAGGAACAAAAGGGACTTGGCACGGCAGTGGGAAGAGGATCCGGAACAAGTTATAATACATCTGCCTTTCCCGGCGGTTCGGCAATTCTGTCGGGAGAGCAATCCGCAAATTCCGGAGGGGAAAAATTCCTTCCCGGTGACAGGGTGTCCCATAAGATCTTCGGAGAAGGTATGGTTGTGAGCGCTAAAAATATGGCGGGAGATACAATGCTCGAGGTTGCCTTTGACAAGGTCGGAACAAAAAAACTTATGGCAAATTTCGCAAGAATAAAAAAGATTTAAGGAGAAATTATGGCAAAGACCAAAACAGTTTACGTCTGCAACCAGTGCGGATATGAAAGCGCAAAATGGAACGGTAAATGCCCTTCCTGCGAAAACTGGAACACCTTTGAGGAGGTTGAGGTGGCGGCAAAAAGCTCGGTCTCAAAGACCGCCGCAAGAAAAGCTGCAAATGCCGCAGAAAAAATTGTCGGGATAAATTCCGTTGACGCAAGCCGTGACGAGATAAGATATAAAACAGGCATGAAAGAGCTTGACAGAGTACTTGGCGGAGGACTTGTAAAGGGAAGCCTTGTCCTTTTGGGAGGCGAGCCGGGAATAGGAAAGTCAACCCTTCTTCTTCAGATATGTCAGTACCTTGGCGAGGACCATACTATTTTGTATGTTTCGGGAGAAGAGTCTGTAAGACAAATAAAACTCCGTGCGGACAGACTTGGAGTAAATACCGAAAACCTCTATCTTCTCGCAGAAACAGACGCAGAAGCTATTGCGGATACAATAGCGTCTGAAAAGCCTGAAATAGCGGTTATCGACTCTATCCAGACAATGGGTATAAGAGATATTTCTTCGGCTCCCGGAAGTATAACTCAGGTAAGAGAATGTACGTCTCTTTTTATGAGAACTGCAAAAAGCGAGGAGATACCGATGTTTATTGTAGGTCACGTAAACAAGGACGGAGCTATCGCAGGACCAAAGGTAATGGAGCATATAGTTGACGCGGTGCTTTACTTTGAGGGACAGAAAAACCTTTCCTATAGGATATTAAGAGCCGCCAAAAACCGTTTCGGCTCAACAAACGAAATAGGAGTCTTTGAAATGGCAAACGCAGGGCTTGAGGAAGTTGAAAATCCTTCTATGATGCTTCTTTCAGGCAGACCTACAGATGTTTCCGGATGCTGTGTAAGCGCAGTTATGGAGGGCTCAAGACCTTTGATGGCAGAGATTCAGGCGCTTGTGACAAAAAGCGGATTTTCGGCTCCGAGAAGGACGGCTACCGGATTTGATTACAACAGATTGTATTTGATAATAGCGGTCCTTGAAAAACGACTGGGATTTGCTTTCGGAAATCTTGACGTTTATATAAATATCGTGGGCGGACTGCGGCTTGACGAGCCTGCGGCGGATCTGCCGGTTGCCCTTGCGCTCTATTCGTCGCTTACCGATAAGGTTATAAACGATAAGATAGTTGCTTTCGGAGAGATAGGTCTCGGGGGAGAACTGAGAAACATTTCTCACGCGTTGCAACGTATACGAGAAGCAAAACGCATGGGATTTGAAAAGATAATCCTGCCAAAACAGGCTCTGAAAGGGCTTGATCTTTCAAAAAGCGATATTAAAATTGCCGGAGTTTCTTCAATCAGACAGGCGATCGGGGAGATTCAAAATATATAACAAAGTCGCCGATGTCCCCCTGACGAGTATTCGGCAGGATTCCATTCAGTTTTTCAGTGGGGGTCTTGATCCGCCAATGAAAAACTGGGGAGCAAAGCTCCTCGGCGGAGATTGCAATCGTTGCAACGTGATTAAGCCTGTCTGCTGACAAGCAGACATCTGTATCACGCTTTGCTCCGACTTAAATTGTAAACAATTTGTAAATCTTTATTTTAATTTGCACCGTTTCTTGACAATAGGGACGGGTTGTGTTAAAATATATAAGCCGCATATTTCCGGCTAATGAAAGCTGAAGATTTTCTTCACGCCGGCAGTAGCGAGATTTAAAGAAAAGGCAGGTGCATTATAAGAATGTACGCAATTATCGAAACAGGCGGAAAGCAGTATCAGGTAAACGAAGGCGATGTTGTTTTCATTGAAAAGCTTGATGTAAACGCAGAGGATACAGTTACCTTTGACAAGGTTATCGCTGTAAATAAGGACAATGCTATCAATGTGGGAACTCCTTACGTTGAGGGTGCAACAGTATCGGCTAAGGTCCTCAAGAACGGAAAGGCAAAGAAGATCACTGTTTTCACTTACAAGCCTAAGAAGGGTGAAAAGAAGAAGCAGGGTCACAGACAGCCCTACACTCAGGTAAGAATCGAAGCTATCAACGCATAATAGCATAAAATGATTATTGCCGAATTTATTAAAAGCGAGGAGAAGTTCCTCGGATTTAAGATTTCAGGTCATGCGGGATACGCTCAGGCAGGAGAAGATATCTGCTGTGCGGCGGTATCATCGGCGGTAATGATGACCTGCAACATGGTAACAGAGATTTTTGCTGTTGACGCTGAAGTCAGCGCGGAAGAAAACAAGATAATGCTTTTTCTTTCTCAAAAGGAAGATGAAAACGGAGAGAAGCTCATTAAGGGGCTTGCAATGCAGCTTGAATGTATTGCCGAGGAATTTCCGGGAAGCATTGAAATCAGAACAGGAGGGGCAGGCAAAGGCTTGTCCGGAACGTAAAAACACATATCTATACGGAGGTGTTATAAATGTTAAGAATCAGTATGCAGTTCTTTGCTCATAAAAAGGGAATGGGTTCTACAAAGAACGGACGTGACTCAGAGGCTAAGAGACTTGGAGTTAAGAGAGCAGATGGACAGTATGTACTTGCAGGAAACATTCTTGTAAGACAGAGAGGAACTCACATTCACCCTGGCGTAAACGTAGGAAAGGGTTCTGACGACACACTTTTTGCAACAGTTGACGGCGTTGTAAAATTTGAAAGATACGGCAGAGACAGAAAAAAGGTTTCTGTATACGCTAAGGAAGCTTAAAAAGCTTAATAAACCGCTTGCAAAACCCTGAGCTTTAAGCTTGGGGTTGTTTTGTTGTGAAAGGAGATGTGAAAATGTTTGTAGACAAGGCGAAAATTTACGTAAAAGCAGGGGACGGCGGCGATGGTGCGGTATCGTTTCATCGTGAAAAGTATATTGCGGCAGGAGGACCTGACGGCGGTGATGGAGGAAAGGGCGGAAATGTTGTATTTGTAGTTGACGATAACCTATCCAATCTGATCGATTTTAGATATAAAAGGAAATATGTTGCGGAAAAAGGACAGAACGGTTCGTCAAAGAATTCTTCAGGAAGAGGAGCGCCTGATCTTGTTGTCAAAGTTCCGATGGGGACTGTTGTCAAGGAAGCCAATACGGGAAGGATTCTGGCGGATCTTTCCGATTATGAGCCTGTTATAATCGCAAGAGGGGGAAAAGGCGGAAGAGGAAACGCTCATTTTGCCACTTCCACAAGACAGATACCTAAATTTGCAAAACCCGGATTCCGTGGTGAGGAATTTGATCTTGTGCTTGAACTCAAGCTTCTTGCCGACGTGGGACTTGTAGGATTTCCCAACGTGGGAAAATCAACGCTTATTTCAGTTGTTTCTGCGGCAAAGCCAAAGATCGCAAACTATCATTTCACCACACTTACTCCTGTTCTTGGGGTTGTAAAAACAGATGAGGAACACTCATTTGTAATGGCGGATATTCCCGGACTTATCGAGGGAGCAAGCGAAGGCGCAGGACTCGGACACGAATTTTTAAGACACGTTGAGAGATGCAGACTTATATTGCACGTCCTTGACGCTTCGGAAATAGAGGGAAGAGACGTTTGCGATGACTTTGATATCATAAACCGTGAGCTTGAGGGATTTTCTCCTGAGCTTGCAAAGGCTCCTCAGATAGTTGCGGCAAACAAATGTGATATGGCAGACCCTGAAAGGCTTGAAAGGCTTAGAAAATTTATCGAGGAAAAAGGACTTCCTTTTTATGAAATTTCTGCCGCAACAACTCAGGGAACAAGAGAACTTATGCTCGCTGTTGCCGGGGAACTGAGCAAGCTTCCTCCCGTTAAAAAATTTGAGGCTCAGCCTGTGACTGTTGCCGAAATGGAACAGAAGCTAATTCATGACAAGAGTTTTGAAGTGACAGTCGATGACGGAGTTTACTTTGTTGAAGCGCCGTGGCTTTGGGATATTTTAAGAAGCGTCAACATGGAGGACTATTCAAGCCTCCAGTATTTCCAGAGGGTGCTGAGGACTTCCGGAATCATAGACAAGCTTCTTGAGATGGGAATTGAAGAAGGAGACATAGTTTCTATCTTTGATTATGAATTTGAATTTGTAAACTAACCGGTTGAAAATAAATCTGTATTGTGATACAATTAATTTGTGTTTAGTGTCCGGGGGTGAAAAAAACGGAATTTAATTTAGACAAAAGACAAATCAATAGCTATTCTCCCCTTTGCCTTGCTTTCATGGGCGATGTTGTATATGAAAAAATGGTCAGGGAAAGACTTATGCTTATTGGAAATATGCCTGTGTCAAAGCTTCATAATCTGTCGGTAAAAAAGGTTCGGGCAGAATTTCAGGCAAAGGCTGTGGAGATAGTAAAACCCTTGCTTTCGGAAGAAGAGCTTGATATTTTAAGACGCGGACGAAACGCAAGCGGAATTTCCGTTCCAAAGCACTCTACAGTTGCAGAATACAGAGCGGCGACATCCCTGGAGTGCCTTTTTGGCTACCTTCATCTTTCCGGACAAGATAAAAGGGCGGAGGAACTTTTTGAAGTGATATGGAATATTCCGGACGATAACAACAAGGAGGAATAAAAATGAAAATATCAATTTGTTATTCCACAATGACAGGACATTCGAAAAAAATCGCAAAAGCTTTGGGAGCTGAGTTTGAAGTAACTCCGGTTAACGTTAAAAATGAATCCCCCGACTTGCTGTATGCAGATGTTCTGGTTGTTGTATGCGGAATATACGGTGGAAAATTAAGCGACGAAATGGCAAGCTATCTTAAAGGAATTGAAAAGACCGGGGTTTCAAGGGCTATCCTTGTTATGTCAAGCACTTCCGGAAATTACAGCAAAACCGGAATTGAAAAGATTTTTGAAGATAAGGGTATTGAAATTTTCGACCGTACTTCTGTTCCGGCAAGCTTTTTGTTCATGAATTTCAAAAGACCTAACGAAAACGATATAAAAGAAGCGGTGGGATTTGTCAAGGACGCTGTGGGACGACTGGAAGCAATTGTTTAAAACGATTTATACTAAGCAAAATTCTGAAAGGTGGTATATGAATGTCAGGACATTCAAAATGGGCAAATATCAAAAGAAAAAAAGAGGCAACGGATGCTGTAAAGGCGAAAATCTTTACAAAAATCGGACGTGAGATAACGGTTGCTGTTAAGGAGGGAGGAGCCGACCCTAACAATAACGCAAAGCTTCGCGACCTTATTGCAAAGGCAAAATCAAACAATGTTCCTAACGATAACATCGACAGAGTTATTAAAAAGGCTGCCGGCGACGGGGACAAGAACAACTATGAAAACAACGTTTACGAGGGTTATGGACCAAGCGGAGTTGCGGTTATCGTTGAGTGTCTTACCGATAACAAAAACCGTACTGCCGGAGACATCCGTCACTATTTTGACAAATTCGGCGGAAACCTCGGAACAAGCGGTTGTGTTTCGTTTATGTTCAGCCAGAAAGGCATTATCGTTATTGAAAACGAGGGTCAGGATGAGGACAAGATAATGGAGGACTGCTTTGAAGCGGGTGCTGCGGATTTCAAGGTCGAGGACGATGAAATTGAAGTTGAAACTGCCCCGAATGACCTTTCTTCCGCTGCAGAAACTCTCAGAGGTCTCGGCTATAAGGTCGTTTCTGCTGAAGTTATGCAGATTCCTTCAACATACACAAAGCTTGAGGACGAGGAAGCTATAAGAAAGATGAATCTTCTCCTTGACGCTCTTGAAGACAACGACGATGTGCAGAATGTATATCATAATTGGGATATGCCAGAAGAAGAGGAAGAAGACTGATTTTCTTATATGATGAAAATAATAATATGTGCAATATGTTATAAAAAGGTGATAATCTTTTGTGAAAAAAGTACATTGTAATTTATTTATTAATATGATACAATACAATTACAATATATTCTAAATTGTTAGGATAAACTGTTTTAAGGAGGATAATAAAAAATGAAAATGAAAAAAGTTTTAGCCGTTCTTTCGGCTGGCGCTCTTTCTGCTTCTCTTTTATCTGCTTTTGCAGTAACAGGAAGCGCTGAAGAAATCGCCGGACTTCCAAAGTATGCTCCGATCACATTGGATACGAATGGCACCAATATGGTTCAGGTTGAGCTTGCTGCATTTGAAGGAGTTATTGATGCAAATGTAGCATCTATTGATTTTACAATTAAGCCATCCACAGGAAATTGGGGCGAAGGCTGGTTTGGCGGCGGATTCGGAATCGGTATTCAGGCTGGAGATACATGGACACAGATTGACTGTGCTGGTGACGGTACTGATGAAATTTCAATAGGTTGGGCAGAAGTTGCTGAAGGTGGTTCTGTAGATACTCCGTATTCGTTTACGTATGAACTTCCTGAGGGAACAGAAACACCATTCCTTATTCTTGATGAAGATGTGGAAAGTGAAACATATGGACAGATGATTAATGCAGGTCCAATACAGTTTGGATATTGGTGGGGATCAAATCCGTCAATTGATATTACTGAGTTTACCATTAACTTTGATGATGGTTCTTCTATAGCTCTCATTGACGAGGCTGCTACAGAGGTATATGTTCAAGCTGAATATACTGCTGCTATGAATAAAGTTGCAAGAGAAGAAGCTGCTGCTGATGCCCTTGCTGCACTTCAGGCTGAAATCGGAAAACTTACAGTATCAGATACAATTGCTGATATGAACGCTGCTGCTGAGGCTCTTACAAATGCTAAGGATATTCTTGCTCAGGCTGACGCTGCTGCTGAAGAAATTGATGCTCTTGCTGACGAGCTTGCTGCTGCTCAGGCTGCATTCGACGCTCTTCAGGATGGTGACGTTGCCGATACAGAAGCATTTGCTGCTGCTAAGGCTGCTGTAGAAAAGGTAAGCGCTGATCTTGACGCTGCAAAGAAGGCACTTAACGATGCTATCGCTGCTTATGACGCTGCAACAGCTGAACAGCTTAACAAGAAGGATCAGGAAATTGCTGACCTTAAGGCTCAGCTTGAAGAAGCTCTCGCTCAGAATGAAACTGACGCTGCTACAATAAAGGATCTCCAGGATCAGATCGCTGCTCTTGAAGCTGAAAAGGCTGAACTCGAAGCTCAGCTTGAAGAAGCTCTCCAGAATCAGGGTACAACACCTGAAGAACCTACAACAGAAGAGCCTGCGACAGAAGAACCTGCTACTGACAAGGACGAAGTTCCTGCAACAGGTGTTGCTGTAGCTCTCGGCGGAGTTGCTTTTGCTGCTGCTGCTGTAGTTGCAACAAAGAAGAGAAAGTAATTAATTTAATTACATATATTAAAGAGTTCGCACTTTGCGGACTCTTTATTTTTTGAAAAAGTGTTGACAAATGCAATTTGATGTGTTATACTTTTTGTAGTTAGTTTAAGCTAACTACAAAACATTCCTCTTAAAATAACATACCCATTTCGGCTTAAAGGACTTCGGACTTCAAAAAAGAAGTCCTTTTTGCTTTATTCAGGTTGCAACAGAAATGAATCTATGGTATAATAAACGCAGAACGTTTATTATCGTTTATTATAACTAAGTCGCCGATGTCCCCATGCTGATTATTCAGCAGGTCGGCCTCCTATCTGCAGCTTGCTGCAGTCAGCGACAGATTACAATCGTCGCAACGTGATTAAGCACAGCTCTGAAAGAGATGTATAGCTCCGAAGGAGATGTAATTATCAACGCTTTGCTCCGATTTAAATAAACATTTGTAAAATATTATCTTTCTATTCGAGGTGGATTATGAATCATACTTTACTTTGCGACTTCTATGAGCTTACAATGTCAAACGGATATTTCAAAAATGGCTTGTCAAATAAGATAACTTATTTTGATGTGTTTTTCCGCTCTGTTCCCGACGGAGGCGGTTATGCTGTTTTTGCGGGGCTTGAACAAATATGCGAGTATATTCAGAAACTTCAATTTACAGACGATGATATTGATTTTCTGCGGAATAAAGGCATTTTTGACGAGGGTTTTCTTTCCTATCTGAAAGATTTCAAATTCACAGGGGATATCTATGCTGTTCCGGAAGGAACTCCTATCTTTCCTCACGAGCCGGTAATTACCGTAAGGGCTCCTGCAATTGAGGCTCAGCTTATTGAAACATTTTTGCTTTTGCAATTTAATCATCAATCCTTGATTGCAACAAAGGCAAGCCGTATCGTCAGGGCTTCACAGGGAAGAACTGTTCTTGAATTTGGTTCAAGACGTGCCCAGGGCGCTGATGGCGCAACTATCGGCGCAAGAGCTGCCTTTATAGGCGGTTGCAAGGGAACAGCATGCACGCTTACAGATAGGCTTTTTGGCGTTCCTGCCGGTGGAACCATGGCTCATTCGTGGGTTCAGATGTTTGACAGCGAGTACGAAGCTTTTAAGACCTACTGTGAAAGCTATCCTCACGGAGCTACACTTCTTGTTGATACCTATAATACTCTTAAAAGCGGTGTTCCTAACGCAATTAAAGTTTTTAAAGAGGTTCTTGTTCCACAAGGTATAACTGATTTTGCTATTCGTCTTGATTCGGGGGATATTTCATATCTTTCTAAAAAAGCACGTAAAATGCTTGATGATGCAGGACTTTCCTGCTGTAAGATAACAGCTTCAAATTCTCTTGACGAATATCTTATCCGTGACCTGATGATGCAGGACGCAAAGATAGACACCTTCGGAGTTGGGGAAAGACTTATCACCGCAAGCAGTTCTCCTGTATTCGGCGGAGTGTATAAGCTTGCGGCAGTTGAAGAAAACGGCGTTATTGTGCCTAAAATCAAGGTTAGCGAGAATATAGGCAAGATAACCAACCCACATTTTAAAAAGGTATACAGAATTTTTGATAAGGAAAGCGGTAAAGCGATTGCAGACTATATCTGCATTCATGACGAAATAATTGATGAAACTAAACCCTTGCAGATTTTCGACCAGTTTGCAGTGTGGAAAACCAAGACTATTGAAAATTTTGTTGCTAAAGAACTTCAGGTGCCTGTTTTCAGAAACGGAAAGCTGGTTTATAAGCTTCCTGAAATTGAAGAAATTCAACAATACTGCGCTGAACAGCTTGACACTCTTTGGGACGAGGTGAAAAGATTTGAAAATCCACATTCTTATTATGTTGACCTGTCTGTTAAGCTTTGGAAGAAGAAAACGGAGATGTTAGAAAGGCTGAAAGGCTGATATGATCAAATTATTTACTAAGCTTTTGGCTTTTACGTTGGTCTTGACAGTTTCTTTTGGCGGAATACGTGCTTTTGCCGCTGATGAGGAGCAGCTTGAAAACGCTGAAAAATCTGCGTTGAATGGGGCTTTCGGACAAACCGAAGAGATAACATTTTCTGAAGAATTTATCGACAAAGCAGGAACACCATCGTCTGATTGGCTTGTTATCGCATTAAATCAACTTGGAGTTGAAGGAGATTTTGATAAGTACAGATCCGCTCTTTCAGCTTACGTTATACAAAAATATGAAACTGAAAACAAGCTTGATGTTGTCAAGTCCACCGAATGGCACAGAATCACCCTTGCTTATCTTGCTTGCGGAGGGGATCCGACGGATATTGACGGAATCAATATTGCAAAAGACGGGGTGACCTTGCGTGATTTCGAACGACAAGGGCTTTCTGCATATATCTGGGGATTAATAGCAATGGATGCCGCAAATGTGGAGTCAGAAGACAAACGTCGTGAACTTGTAGACGCTCTTGTTAAAAGCCAGCTTGACGACGGAGGCTTTACTCTTTTCGGAAATTCGGGAGATCCTGATGTGACAGCCATGGTGATTATCGCCCTTTCTCCCTACGCAGAAGAAGAAAAAATAAGTAAAACAATAGAGAAGGCCGTAAGCTTTTTATCGGAAAATCAGCTTGAAAACGGCGGCTTTATGAGCTATGGAGTTGAGAACTGTGAAAGTTGCGCTCAGGCTGTAATTGCGCTTTGCTCTGTTGGAATTGATCCCGATAATGATGAAAGATTTGTGAAAAACGGTATATCGGTCGTTGACGCAATGTTAAAATATGAAATTAAAGATCTGGGATTTTGTCATGTAAAATCAGATTCTGAAATTAACGGTATGGCGACACAGCAAGCATTGCTTGCTATTGCGGCTTTGAAAAAATACGAAGCCGGAGAAAGACTGTATACATTTAATAACGAACAAGAGACGAATGCTTTGGAATTTTCAAATGAAGACAGAGAGCTTGTCAGACAGTTTTCAACTGAAACTCATGCGTCGGATATCAAAACTCTTGAAAGACTTTTACAGACCCTTGAGCAGGCAAAGCCTGATGATTATGATGTTATTAAAATTGCGTTAAGTTCGGCTATTTCTAAGGCGGAGGAACTTCGTGAGGAGATAACCCAATTGGACAAAGAAATATATAAGCTTTATAATTCCGGAGTGGGTATCGGCGATAAGGATAAGATAGAGGATCTGGAAGAGCGTTATAACAGCATAAACGACAAGGACAAAAGCCTGGTTACAAATGCAGGGAGTCTTGAGGAAATGAGAGCAAGGGTAAACAGTGAAACAAGACGTATTATAATAGCAGTAAGTCTGATTGTAGTTGTTGTTGCCTGCGGAGTGATTCTGGTTAAGACAAAAAAGAAATATGATTTGTAAAATATGAAAGAGGTGAGCAGTCTGAAAGGAGCCAAAAAAGATATTGTTGTTTTGTTTGTTATCTTTATTGCTGTTGTAATTCTTATAAAGGGAACGGAATTTCAGACTGTTGACGAATATTACCTGACGCATATAGACGATATCAGTGAAAATTCTAAAACGGTTACTTTTTCGATTAATTGTGAAAAGGCGCTTGAAAAATCTGAATTTTTAAACGACCGTCAACGTAAGCTAATCGGTGATGGGATTATTTTAGAGCCTACGGAATATGTACTCCGGGATGGGGATACTGTTTTTGATATGCTTAGCAGGGTCACAAGGTATAATAAAATTCAGATGGAATATCAAGGATCGGATCAAAATATTTACAACAGTGTTTATATTCAGGGGATTAATTACTTGTACGAATTTGATTGCGGAGAGACGGCCGGGTGGATATATCTTGTGAATGGACAACAGCCTGAAAATTCCTGCGGAAATTACAAGCTTTCCGATGGAGATGTGGTTGAGTGGGTTTACAGTCTTGAACTCGGACAGGATGTCGGAGGATGAAGCGATGAGAATACATTTCAGATTTTACAGCTTTCATCCATTCGCTCTTGTTGTTTATTATATGGCAATACTTTTTGGAAGTATGTTTATAGTAAATCCTGTTGTCCGGTTAGAGGCATTGCTTGGCGGAGTGATTTTTCTTTCTCTTATCAGAAAAAGAAGAATGGTTTCTGATATCTGGTTCTACCTGATTTTATTTATCCTTATCTGGATAACTAACCCGCTCTTTTCCCATAATGGCGAAACTCCGTTGTTTTTTATGAACGGCAATCCGGTGACTCTGGAAGCCTTCAAGTGCGGGGCTTCCATTGCCGCCGCAATTCTTGCCTCAATAATATGGTTTGCAAGCGCCGCCGAAATTATTGACGACGAGAAAATTGTTTATCTTGCAGGCAGGTTTTTTCCGAGATTAGGCTTAACAATCTCAATGGCGTTAAGGTTTGTCCCAAGATTGAAAAAGGATTTTTCTGCTTGTGAAAATGCACAGAAAACTGCCGGATTGTTGACATCTGACAGCTTTTTTGACCGTCTGAAATTTAAATTGGGAATCTTAATGTCTGTTTCGGCTAAATCGGTTGAGTCGTCTGTTATAATCTCAAGGTCAATGAGAGCAAGAGGCTATGGTATGAAGGGGAGTACAGCTTACTCAAGGTTTTTTCTGCGAGTTTCCGATGTGGTTTTGGCCGTGGTCAGTTTGATAACCTTTGTTGCAGAGATAATAGCCGTAATTTCTGGAAAGGTCGGAATTGAATTTTATCCATCTGTAACTGAACTTCCCGTAAACTTCATGGCGGTATCGACCTATATTTTGTACGGAATCACAGCATTTTTACCAACTATAATTGAAGCGACGGAGTATTTGAAATGGAAATATTACATATCGAAGATTTGAATTTTAAATATCCTGATAATGAAAGCTTTGCTTTAAAGGAAATCAGCTTTACAGTTAATAAGGGGGATTTTGTTCTCGTCTGCGGAAGGTCAGGCTGCGGCAAAACGACCCTTCTTCAGCTTCTGAAGCCTGAAATTGCACCCTTCGGTGAAATGTCAGGCAAAATTTTATTTAAATCAAAGGACTTAAAGGAAGGTTCAATGCTGCGGAGTGCAAGGGAAATCGGTTTTGTGATGCAGTCTCCTGAAGATCAGGTTGTCACTGATAAGGTATGGCATGAACTTGCATTCGGACTTGAAAATATTGGAGCAGACGCTGAACGGATAAGGTTGAAAATTGCCGAAATTGCAGCTTTTTTTGGAATTGACAGCTGGCTTACGGAAAATACCTCACAACTCTCAGGCGGTCAGAAACAAATTCTTTCTCTTGCGTCTGTGCTTGCGATGGATCCTGAATTACTTATTCTTGACGAGCCAACAGCCCAGCTTGATCCAATAGCAACAGAAAATTTCATAAGTCTTTTAATTAAGATAAACAGAACACTTGGAAAAACTATAATTATTGCCGAACATAGTCTTGAAGAACTTTTCGGCGCATCAGACAAGATACTTCTTCTCAATAACGGCATGATAACTGCTTGCGGAACAGCTCAAGAGGTTTCCCAAAGCATTGTGAAAACCGATTTTGAATTTCTCCTGCCGGCTTCTGCAAGAATTTTCTCGCAGACAGAGGGGAAAGGAATGATCCCTATTTCAGTTAAAGAAGGCAGAAAATATCTGACGGATCTGAATTTAAAGCAAATAAACAAGCCTTCTAATAAAGATTCTGATAAAGCTGAACCTGTAATCGAAATGAAAAATATCATGTTCAGGTACGGGAAGGATTTAAATGATGTTCTTCGTGATTTAAATCTTGAAATTTATAAAAATGAATTTTTTTGTCTGCTCGGTTCTAACGGTACAGGAAAGACGACAGCCGTTAATGTTATGGCAGGTACGGCAAGACCATACAGTGGGACTATAAAAATATTAAATAAGCCTATAAAAAGCTATAAAGGCAATAGCCTTTACAACGGGGTCCTTTCTGTACTGCCACAAGATCCGGCATATTGTTTCGTTAAAACCACGCTTATTGATGATTATTATTGTTGCTGTAAAGTTTTAGGACTTAACAGGCATGAAGCTGTAAAACGGATTGAAATGATTATGGAAAAGCTTAAGATAAAAGAATTTTCAACCCGAAATCCTCTTGATTTGTCAGGTGGTGAACGTCAGAAAGCCGCTCTTGGAAAGGTTTTGCTGTCTCAGCCGGAGATACTCATACTTGATGAGCCTACAAAAGCAATAGACAGTTTTGCAAAGTATGAACTTGGAAAATTTTTAAGCGAACTTGTTGAAAACGGAATAACTATTGTGGCGGTGACTCACGATGTTGAATTTGCCGGTGAGTTTGCGTCCAGGTGTGGACTATTGTCTGACGGAAAAATTGCAGGCGTAGGAGCTCCTCAAGAATTTTTCTGCTCTGTGGATTTTTATACAACTGCCGCAAGGCGAATATCAAAAGGAATAATTGACGGCTGTGTTACCTGTGAGCAGGTCGTAAAGGCTTGTAAAGGCGGTGAAGCCCTTGAAGAGTAAAGTGTTTTCTTTTGCAAGTGTAATTGTTGTAGTTGTATGTGCGCTGCTTGCTTCTATATTTTCAGGCGGAAAATATTTTGCTTTGTTTTCCATTTTGGCTGCTTTTGCTGTAATTCTGCCTTTTTTTGAAAGCTTTGAAAGAAAAGCCGCAACCGAGCTTCTTGCATTGGCTGCTGTGATGACAGGTATTTCAGTTGCGGGACGGTTTCTTTTTGCGCCGCTGCCCTTTTTTAAACCGGTAACTGCAATCGTAATAGTAACAGGCATGAGTCTTGGCAGACAGTGTGGATTCATGACAGGCGCTCTTTCGGCTTTAGTTTCTAATATTTATTTCGGACAAGGTCCATGGACTCCTTTTCAAATGCTTTCGTGGGGAATTATTGGATTTCTTGCAGGAGTGTTTTCTGAAAAATTCTATAAGTCCAAAGTTTTTCTTTACATTTACGGAGGACTCTCAGGAATAGTATATTCCCTTATTATGGATTGCTGGTCAGTTCTATGGATTGACGGAAAGTTTATACCCGCAAGATTTTCAACACTGGTCATTTCTGCTATTCCTGTTACAGCTTCCTATATGATTTCTAATATTATATTTCTTTTTCTTATAGGAACTCCTCTTTGCAGAACACTTTCGAGGATTGTAAAAAAATACGGCTTGAAGCTGAAATAAGCTAAAATACGACGTTTTAAAGGAGAGTATTTATGGCTACAATGTTAATGGTTGTTGCGCTGTATTCAATTTGCGCATTTAATGATAAGTATGCAGTGAGCAAGGCCGGCTATAACGGCTATGAGCTTACATTTTTAATGGCGGCAGGCACTGTCCCTTTTCTTGGACTACTTCTTCCTTTTGCAGACAGGACGTTTACCATTTGCCCTCAATCTTTTATCTGCATCGTACTTATAGCGCTATGTAAATATATAGAGTTTTTTACCGGAGCTGCAATTTTAAAGGAAATGTCTGTTTTTGAACTTAAAGCGTGGCTTGGAATAATTCTTTTTGTCTCGTATTTTTCTGATGTTCTTATATATGACTTGGCGCTCAGCTGGCTTAAGATTATATTTATAGCTATAACTGCCGCAGGTCTTGTTATAATTGCTTCAACAGGGCGGGGAAGAGTCCACTACCTGAAAATTGCAATTTCGCTTGTGCTTTATCTTACGGCTAAATTTGGATATGGATTTGTAATGGTCAAAGCCGAGGAATATATTTCCACAACAATGACCTTGTTTTTTGCACTTGTTCTGTTGGCAATCCTGCTTGTTCCTATGGCAAAACCATGGAATATTGCAAAAAACAGTCCCGAAGGAGTGAAGGGAGTTGCTATTGTTGTGGGCTGTAAACTGCCAAATGCTCTTGGACTAATGGGTGAAAACGCTGTTGCGGCAACAAGCCTTGCAAACTATTCCTTTATTCAGCCTATGATACTTCTTGTCGCTCTGATTATCGGGCTTTTCAGCAAGGAGCAAAAGCCGTCGCCGTTAAATATTGCAGGAAGTATAATATGTACCGCAGGAATTTTGGGCTTTCAATTTGTATAACCAAGTCGCCGATGTCCCCCTGCCTAAACGGCAGGTTTGCTGATTATTCAGCAGGTCTGCCTTCTGTAGAGTCGGATTCCATTCAGACTTTCAGTGGTGGTTTAATCCCCCACTGAAAAATTGAGGAGCAAAGTTCCACGGCGACGATTTAAAAATATTTTGAACATGAAAAAACCTACAGCTCCCCGAAAAAGCTGTAGGTTTTTAATTTACTCGTATATTTCATTTACCTGTAAACAATATAGTAAGAAGAGATTTTGCCTGAGTATCTGAGGGAAGCTTCAGTATACCATCATCAAGCAGGCTTTTCATAACTCTGGTAACAAGTGCGGTTGAAGCTATACGGGATTCGTATATGATACGATCGTGCATATGTTTCGGTTGTCCGCAAAGTTCCGCCTCGGCGTAAAGGGAGGAATACTCTTCGCAAAGAGTTGTTATTTCCTCGTCAGGATTGTTAAATAGCTTACACCATTTGTCTAAGCTGTCGCAGGTGATACAATTTAACTTGTAAGCGTCTCTCAGCTTTACGATATACCCCTTATCAAGTAATCTTGCATAGCTTTCCGCATTTGATTCGTTCTGAGGGAGCTTGCCCTTTGCAAAAAAGTAAAGCTTGTCAAAATCTGTGGACAGGTTTTCTTTCCAGCCGCCTTGTCTGTCCGTCCAGTGGCAATTTAACTGCCATGCTTTCCACCATACCGTGTCGGAAATGTTATCTCGCCACATATCACCGCAATAGCCGTAAATATAAGGCTCGGCGTCGCTTATATCCCAATCGGGCTTGATATCCACCGTGGCGAATGCCTTATAATCTCCGCCGTCGGGACGCTTTACTGAAAATTTGTTCCAATCCCAATCCTTCGGAACAAGCCTGTTTGCAAGAAAGCTTACCATGCTCCACTTGAGAAGATTTATATCGTTGTCGGGAACATGAACAAATTCAGGTATTTCCTTGACGCTTTCAAGAAAGGGCGCATAGTATTTTTCAGCAAAAAGCCGTGCGTACTTGGGTTGGATTTTTCTGTATATCATGTAGCTGGTTTCGTTCGGCTCGAAAATCATTATGTTTGTGCGGTATTTTCCGTTTTTAAGTTTATCCATAAAGCCGTATTCTTCAAGAACATTAACCTCATCTTCAACAAAAATCGGATTCATGCCAAGTTCGTCGGCAATTTCACTTACCGTTCTCGGCTGATGATAAGCCGCATATGCTATGTTCTGGGTGATGACCTTTGCAAGGAAATAAGATGTGTCTCCCAGAGAGCCGGGAGAGCCGCTGTGGCCCATTTCATTGAATCTGATAGGCTGTGCGCCTAAGTTGCCTGTTGTGCGAATTTTATCCATACCTGTTCTTAACTCCTTCCGTGAGCATGCAAGATGCCATTTGACTGTGTTTTCGGGAATCGATAGAGCATACGCAATTTCTCTTACCTTTTTATCCTCAAAGTAGTGAAGAATGATAACCTTGCGCTGTATTTCGGACAGATACGTTATCTCACGTCTGAGAATCCCCGCACTTTCAGAATTAATAATGTCAAGAGTAAAATCCTTTGTGTCAGGAAGACATTCTATTCCGTCCACGGCAATAAACCTGTCTGAGTTGCAAATAAATCTTGCATAGATATTTTTTGCAATTCTGAAAATATAACCGTCCATGTTTTCAATGCCGTCCTGCCTTAAAAGTGAACAGTACGCCTGAATGGTTATTTCCGAGGCAAGCTCCTCAGCTTTGCTGATATCCGAAAGTTTCGACATTGAAAATCCGAATATCTTTTTTATGTATGAAGATATTACCTTATCTGCGTCGATTTTGTTCATTTTCTTCCCGGCTTTCTTTTGTTTTAAGAACGTTCTCAATTATATAGTGGGGAGTTTCAAAAAAAGGTTGGTGATATTTTTACTGCTTTTTAAGAAGATTTGTAACAGGTTTGTTTGTAAGCTTGAAGAAAAAATTAACAAAGATCCCTGTGATCAGGGCGGAAATTATTGTTCCTTCACGGGTCCCGACTATTTTAAAGTCAAAAAACCACATAGAAAGGATAATTGCGCCTATAACACAGCTTATGTCAAAAGCAATTTTTACTCTGCCGAAATTTTTGTTCCACTTATCCGAAATGGCTTTGACAAACGCCTCTCCCGAATTTAAAACAGCGTCTGCCGTCACTGCAAGGGAAATGCCAAAACCCATAATGATTATCCCCACGGCGACCATGGAGATCCTCAGAAAATAGTTTGAAACAGGGATAGGAGAAACGATTTTAAGTCCGATATCTGTGAATACTCCGAAAAGAACCGAAAGGGGAATTTGCAGAAGCTGGATAAGTTTAAAATCCTTTCTCAGAATAATTATCTGTCCTATGATAAGTATACAGTTCCAGATAATAAGAAGGGTGCCTAAGGATATTGCGGAAAATTTGCAGTTTACCACGTTAGGAATAGAAGAAATAGGGGAAACTCCAAGTTCGCCATGTTTGGTGAACGCAACTCCCAATGCAGCAAAAAACAGGCTTATGATAAAAAGCCCGTAGCGTTTGGATAATTCTTTTTTAGTCATCTAATCTACCTCTTTTCAATACAATTTTACCACCGAATCGGGCTTTTGTAAAGGGAAGAAGCAGAAAAAGCCGCCTCCTCAAAAAATGGGAAGCGGTGAAAACTCAATTACTTTTCAGTTTTTTTGCTGTCGAATTTTTTAATATCGGCAGGAGCTTTTGGCTCGTACGACCAAGCCAGGCTTGCAGTGTTGTTTGCAAGTTTTACACTTGTACGTGTAAGCTTTTCAACTGCTTTAAGAATGGTCTTTTTCATTTCCTTTCACCTCCATTGACGGTATCAGCATAAACAGCGTCGTGAGAAGATCGCTGTAGCACTGAATGAATATAAGCTTGTCTCTTTGCAGCAGCACGAGAATTACTGCGACCATCAGGTGCAATGCGCAAAGAAATCTTGCCTTTCCTTTAATATTTTTTATATCGTCGGAACTTAAGGGCCTGTTTTTATGTTCGATAGGCGCACGCAATGCTATATAACCTGTAAAAACGAACGTAGCCGCAGCAAATAAGCCGCTGTTTACAAATTGCCATGCGTCAGTCAGAAGAAGTACGCAAAGTACGCCCCAAAGGCTTACGGAAACCAAAAAGCAGGAAATATAATTTTTGCAGTGAAATCCTCCGGCAAGTATTCTTAATGAACAGAAAAAAGCCGCAAATGCCAGACACTCTGTTACAAGACCTGTAAACGCTGCAATTGTCATCATTGTGGCAAAAATAAACAGCGAGGAAAGTATAAGCTCAAGTCCGTACACGCAGCATTCAACAGAAAAATCATCGTCGTTAATGATCTCTTCCTTTACAAGCTTTGCTGCGATAAGCTGTGATAATTTTTCCAGACATATCATCTCTTTTTTTTTTAAGCTTACACTTTTTTCTCGCTGTTATCAATACTTTCAGCATGATCGGCAGTATAATCCGCCTCTGTGGTATATTAAATGGTTATAATTCCCTTTGAGGAATAATGATCGTCACTTCAAAAACACCGTTTTCGTGATCGAAGGAAATATCGCCCTTCTCCTTGCAGACAATATCTTTAATTATCTGTATGCCAAAGCCGTGATGCTCTGCGTTTTTCTTTCTTGAGGCAAAAAAGTCTCCGCTGTGTGAGCTTTGCTCAAATCGGTTGCTTGAGTAAATAACGATATTACTTTTATGGTTTATAATTTTTAGAAGTACGCTTTTATTTTCAGACTTCATTTCACTCACGGCTTCCATTGCATTATCAAGGATATTTGAGAGAAGAAGAACTATATCAGCTCCGCTGAGTTTGCACTGAAGATCCGGAGCAATCTCAGCTTTCAGAGTGATTTTTTTATTTTCACATTCACGGCTTTTAAGGTTTAAAACAGCATCAATGTATTTGTTGCTGCAAAATGTTTTGTTTTTAATGAGAAAATCACTGTTGGAAAGATATGAAGCGTATTCTTTAAGTTCGGAGATATCTCCTTTGTCAAGAAGTATGGAAATCGTTGAAAAGATATTTTTTAAATCATGCCGCGCTTTGTTTGCTTCATTGATGTAAGAACGCTGAGCTTCAAGTTGATTTTCAAGCAGATCATACTTTACTGTGGTTATAGCACTGAGCTTGTCCCTTTCGAGATAAATATTGAGCGAAACAAACATCTTGATTACAATATAGCTTATAATGAGAAACATAAGACTCAGAGCAAGGGACATTACTGACGTGTTCAAATTCTGAGAAAGTGAAGGATAGTAGGATATAAATAAATACATTATAAGGAAAAAACAGATGTTAATTATGTTGAAATAATACCAATAATGACTTTTTTGATTGTTGTTGAGCTTTTTAAGAATTACAACTGAAATATTTATCAGAATAAAATTGAATATTTTTACCGCCAGAGCAAATGCAAACCTTATCAGGTTTAATGAAAACATATATTCCGCAACGCTTGTTCTGCTCAGTATAGCCACGACCTCACCGATAATTATGTCTGAGGATACTACAAGGTAATAAGCGTGGGCGATGTAGCCTGTTTTTACAACAGTATTTTCCTTGTAGCATACCATGCAGAAAACTAACATTGCCGCTGCATATGAAATAAGCTTTGCGATAGTGGGAAGACCGTTTACAGCAAAGCTTATTATAATATAAAAAAATATCATGCCACATCTTATGACGCCTGCGGGTATTTTGGTTTTGAAGCAGCGTTTTGTCATTGTGCGGTTGAAGAAATAAACAATACACAAAGCCTCTATAACGCAGAACAGAAAATCAAAAGTATGTTCCATTATTCGCTCACCTTGCCTTTGATATATTTAAAGAACTTATCCTTCACCTCAGTCTTTTTTCTTCGGCTCACAGGAATATTGAACTGTTTGTCGTTTGTTTTGCTTCTGAGAATAACATGATCAGGACCAAAAAAATCAATATACGCGGGATTTACGGTATAATATCTGTGAACATCGATAAAACCATGTTTAAGAAACTTTGCTCTGAGCTGTTCAAATTGATAATGAACAAGGCTGTATGACTTTTTTGTTGTGTGAACTATGATTTCACCCTTTAGGGCTTCGATATAGAGTATATCGTTAAATCTTACACTTTTACATGAAACCGTGTTGTCCTCAAGAAATTTCAGGGTGATAGTCTGAGAAACGCTGTTATTTATTTGTCTGAAAATGCGGTCGAGTTCTCTGTCAAGATATTTATCCAGTTCTGTCTTGGGAATGAATGAAGAAATGTCATATCTGAAAGTTGAAAAAACTTCGTCCTGCATATTTGAAATAAACATAAGCTTGAACTGATAATTTGAAACATTTCTTAATCGACAGGCAACATCTTTTCCGTTTATATCAGGCATATCTATGTCGAGAATAACTATATCGAAATCATACCTGTTGATATTTTCAATAAGCTCGTTGCCGGAAGTAAAGCTGGTTATACGGCAGTCCTGGTCTTTTGAGCTACAGAAATTTTTTATGCGTTGCGCAAGCTGTTCAACAAATTCCACATTGTCGTCGCATATTGCAATATTCAAAATTCCTCATCCTTACATATAATTTTTCAAAAAATACATATTAAGTATATCACATAAAGAGTTATTTTTCAACCGCATTTTGTATGTTTTTTTATTAAAAAATATAACCTTGTCGACGATGTCCCCCTGCTGAATAATCAGCAGGCCTGACTCCTGTGGAATGATCCGCCTCCTGTGGGATGATCAGCCTCCTGTGGGATGATCCGCCTCCTGTGGGATGATCCGCCTCCTGTGGGAGGCGGGGTTCCATTCAGATGTTCTCACTTTCTTATTCTCTTGGCACAACTATGCCCTCCCATGGTATTTTTATAATATCTTAGGAGGGCGCTTTTTATTGTCCGGTTTTGCCGGACTTGTGAAAAATAACAGAGGTATAGTAAAACTAACAAATTATTATAGGCTGAAGCTGTCTGCCTTCAAGAGCGGCTGAGATAGTATGAGGGATAAGTTCAAAATGGGCAACCATAGAAAACGGTTTAGCTTCAAAATCGTCCTGTGAATAAGGAACAAAGTAAAAATTTCTTGTGTTCTGAAGATAGCCGATATTTTTGGCGGAAGCGCCAAGTGCGTCGTTTGTAGAAATTGCAATAACAACAGGCTTCATATTTCGCACATGACTTTTTACCGCCATAGTGACCGGCGTGTCTGTTATTCCAAGAGCAAGCTTAGCTAAAGTATTTGATGTGCACGGCGCAACTACAAGGATATCAAACAACTTTTTCGGGCCTATGGGCTCGGCGTCGGCAATAGTCATAACGACCTTTTTGCCACAGATATTTTCAATTTGTTCAATATTCTCCGAAGCCTTTCCGAAACGACTGTCGATAGAGGCTGAGTTAAACGACATTATAGGCGTTACATCACATCCAAGCTCAACAAGTCGCCTTGCCGCTTTAAAAGCCCGTTCAAATGTGCAGAATGAACCGCACATGGCAAAACCGACCCTTGCTCCTTTAAGCTTATCCATGACTCTCGCCTCCTTCCGAAACAGGAATATCAATTCCTTCCTCTTTGAGTATGTTTATGATACTTTCACCGATGATCCTTCCGGCAGTTACAGGGGCAACTTTTCCCGGAAGAAACGTAAAGAAATCAAATTATAAAAACATTGATATATTCATATATTAATATGTGTAGCTTGTGTGGAGAAGTTAAAGTAAGATAAGATAGGGATACAACACTTTTCTTAAACGATTAAGTTGATTTCAAAAATTTTTATTGATTCTATTTGCAAAATAAACAGACGAATGAAAAATATAAACTATGCATATTTTTATTAATATAAGTAGGTTTTTGTTTGTGATAATTAACTAATTATTTTAAGAATTAATAAAAAATAACCCTGTTAAAGACTGAATAACAAGACGGAACAGTGTTTTTTGAAATAAAATTAATTTCCTGAATAACCCAAAAAACTCACCGGATTTTACTTAAATGTTTTCGTAAATTGAAAAGACGCAGCCTTTAAATATTACAAAACAGTAACAAAGAAGTTTGTTTTATTGTGAAAATAAATAAAGAAAGTAATAAATATATGTACAAAACGCCATAATTAATTACAATTAGATGATTTTGAACTAAAAAGCTTGATATTATCCGAAAAATATTGTATATTTTTATTAACGTAAAACGTTTGAGATAAGTATGACATGAAAGGCGGAAATAAAGAGTGGTATCACTTAAAGACATTTCCGCACGCTGCGGAGTTTCGGTTGCGACGGTAAGCAAGGCGCTAAACGACCATAAGGACGTAAGTGCAGAAACTAAGCAAAGGCTTTTGCAGGTGGCTAAGGAAATGGGCTATTTCCCAAATTCACAGGCAAGGGCTTTGAAAACAAACAGAACATATAACCTTGGAGTTATGTTTCTCGATGCGGCAGACAGCGGTCTTACTCATGAATTTTTTGCAAAGATCCTAAACAGCTTCAAGACGGAAGCAGAGAATTTCGGTTATGATATCACGTTTATAAACAGAAATCTTGGGAAGCGAAAAATGACTACATATGAGCATTGCAAATACAGAAATGTTGACGGAGTGCTTATAGCCTGTACGGATTTTACAGACCCGGATGTTTATGAAGTGATAAACGGGAATATTCCTGTTGTAACAATTGACCACATATTTGATTGCCGCACAGCTGTACTTTCAGATAATTTTGCGGGCATATCAGCTTTGGTTGAATATGTCTGTAATTTAGGACATAAGAGACTTGCATTTATTCAGGGTAACAAATCAGCGGTTGCCGAAAAGCGGCTTGCGGGCTTTTATACAGCTTGTATGAAAAACGGAATTGAAGTCAGACCTGAAAATGTGATAGTTGCAGATTATCATAATCCCGATCTTACATATAAATATACAAAAGAGCTTCTTTCTCGTGAAGAACCGCCGACATGTATATTTGTTCCCGATGATTATTCGGCGATAGGGGGATATAATGCGGCGCACGACCTTAAGCTTGAGGTTGGAAAGGACGTTTCATTTGTGGGATATGACGGAATTTCCTACTCACAGTTTTTAAATCCGAAGCTTACAACATACAAGCAGGATACAGAACAGCTTGGTAAACTTGCGGCTCAGCAGCTTATTAAGCTCATTGAAAATCCACACACTACGTTTACCGAGGTTTTAACGGTTAGCGGAGAGATGCTTGCGGGAAAATCTGTAGGCGAATTAAAGTAAAGGCATTAATTAAAAATCAACATATAATGCACAGAATTCAAGGAGGAAAAAGTTATGACAAAAATTAAAAAGATTCTTGCCGGAACACTTGCAGTTATGATGGCTTCATCAGTTATGACTGCTTGCGGCAATGACGACAGCACCAGTTCCGGAGGATCAGCCGGAGGATCAAACAGCAGCGACGCATCCAAGAAGACTTACAACATCTATTGCTGGAATGACGAATTCAAGCAGAGATTTGAAAAGTACTACTGGGAGCAGAGAGATACAGCTCTTTGGGACGGCGTAGAAGTAAACTGGGTAATCAACACCAATACCGACAACGTATATCAGACAAAGCTTGACGAAGCTCTTTCAACTCAGGCAACTGACGAAATGAAGATCGATATGTTCCTTTGCGAAGCTGACTACGCTCTTAAGTATGTAGATTCTGACGCTTCAGTTGACGTTAAGACAATCGGACTTACTGACGAGGATATGGCTGATATGTATCAGTATACAAAGGACGTTATGACTGACTCTAACGGTGCTATAAAGGGTGTTTCCTGGCAGGCTACTCCTGGACTTTTCCTTTATAATGCTGTATATGCAAGAGAAGTTCTTGGAACAGATGATCCTGCTGAAGTTCAGGAATACGTTAAGGACTGGGATACATTCACAGAAACAGCTGCTAAGATGAAGGAAGCAGGCATTGTAATGGTATCAGGATTTGACGATACATACAGATGCTTCTCAAACAACGTTTCTGCTCCTTGGGTAACAGATGGAAAGATCACTGTTGATCCTCAGCTCAAGGCTTGGGTTGACCAGACCAAGGAATATACAGATAACGGCTACAACAACAAGACTTCTCTTTGGGATGATGCTTGGGTAGCAGGACAGAAGATCGATGGCAAGACATTTGGTTACTTCTTCTCAACATGGGGCATTCCTTTCACACTCCTTCCTAACACACTTGAAACTTCCGTTGATAACGGTGGTAAGGAAGAAGTAGGAAACGGTGGTTATGGTGAATGGAGAGCTTGTGAAGGTCCTCAGTCATACTTCTGGGGCGGTACATGGATCATGGGCTGCGCTACATCTGATAACGTTGAGATCACAAAGGATATCATGCTCAAGATGACTTGTGATAAGGAAACAATGAAGAATATCACAGCAACTGAGCAGGACTACACAAACAACAAGACTGCTATCAAGGAACTTATTGAGGGCGGATATGAGAACCCATTCCTCGGCGGACAGGATCACCTCTCACTTCTTACAGAAGCTGCTGAAAAGGTTGACCTTTCTAACAAACTTTCTAAGTATGACCAGGCTTGTAACGAAAAGTTCCAGGGCGCTATGAAGGATTACTTCCTTGGCAATACAACATATGAAGAAGCTCTTGACACATTCCTCAAGAATGTTCAGGAAATCCATGGCGACCTTACAATGTAATTAAAACAATCAGATTTAAGGGGAGTGGGAGGAAATCCTCTCCCCTTAATTTTATCTGAGTTAAATTTTAGAAACCGCAGGTGAAACAATTTATGAAAAAGAAAAGCATAAGCTATGCTAAATGGGGTTACTTTTTTGTACTTCCTTTTTTCGTGGTTTACTTTATATTTTCGTTGATTCCAATGCTGCAGACATTCTACTATAGCTTTATTGACTATTTTGTAGATACGTCAAAGCCGCCTTCAATATTCACAGGTGAATACGCTGTAGTAGATAACGGTTTCTGCGGAATTGAAAATTATCTTGATGTTCTTGGACTTACAGAGGATACCGCAATTTCATTTATAATTCCTCTCAAGAATACAATAATTTTGTGGCTTGGCGGATTTATCCCCCAGATCATTTTCTCATTACTTCTTGCAGTCTGGTTTACGGACATCCGTCTTAAGATAAAAGCCCAGGGATTTTTCAAAACTGTTATTTATCTTCCCAATGTAATTATGGCTTCGGCTTTTTCACTTCTGTTCTATTCTCTTTTTACACAGGGCGGAGGAATTTACGAAATCATCAAATCCCTTACCGGGTATGATGTATCACTGATCAATACTCCCACAGGTGCCAGAACAGTTGTTGGTATTATCAACTTCATTATGTGGTACGGTAATACAACAATTATGCTTATGGCTGCTATTATGGGTATTGATACTTCGCTTTATGAATCTGCTCAGATTGACGGAGCTAATCCAAGCCAGACATTTTGGAAGATTACCATTCCGCTTATCAAACCGATTCTTGCATACGTTCTTGTAACATCCATGATCGGTGGTCTCCAGATGTACGACGTTCCGCTTCTTATAGGTGGACCTACCGGTGGACCTAAAACTGTTCTTGCAACTCTTGTAAAACAGATCCAGGCAGGAAGAGATTCTAACGTAAGTAAGGTTGCAGCGCTCAGTATACTAATCTTTATTGTTTCGGCTATCCTTGGATTTATTACTCTTAAACTCATGGATGACAGCACGAAAATCAAGAAGAAAAAAGTAAAGAAAGTTAAAGCGTAAAGGGGTGAATGAATTATGAGTAGAATTTCCGGTATTGCCGGTCAGAAAGATGATAAAGCGGTTCTTTTGATTCGTAGAATCATAGCTTACTTTGTTTTGATATTACTTGTGTTCATTTCACTTTTTCCGTTTTATCTTCTTATAATTAATGCAACCAGAGGAAAAGTTATTTCTGGACTTAAACTTATCCCCGAAGGTAATTTTCTTAACAATTTAAAAAATATTTTCAGTGAACAGACTGAGGTAAACTATGGCAATATAGTTGCGTCGTTTGGATACAGCTTTATAATTGCATCACTTTCTGCGATGCTTTCAATTTACTTCTCAGCTCTTACTGCATATGCAGTTCATGTATATGATTTTAAACTTAAGAAAGTTGTTCACACATTTATAATGCTTGTAATGATGGTTCCGACACAGGCATCGGCAATCGGTCTTTACAGACTTATAAAATCAATGGGTCTTATTGACTCCTTTATTCCACTTATTGTTCCATCAATTGCAGCACCGGCTGTATACTTCTTCATGAAGCAGTACATGGAAAGTTCACTTCCGCTTGATATTGTTGAAGCGGCAAGAATTGACGGAAGCGGAGAGTTCAGAACATTTAATTCTCTTGTTCTTCCTATACTTAAACCGGCTCTTGCAGTTCAGGCGATTTTCACATTCGTTGCAAGCTGGAACAACCTGTTTATGCCTATGATGATCTTGGATTCCAAGAGAACTATCCCGATGGTTCTTCAGTATATGAGAGCTAACATTATTAGTAACCCGATGATTGCTAACGCAGGTCTTATGAATATGTACATGGTACTTGCAATTCTTCCTGTTGTTATTGTATATCTTTTCCTCTCTAAATATATTATCAGAGGAATTGCACTTGGTGCAGTCAAGGGTTAAATCCATAGGCGTCCCTTAATAACTAAACGGCATGACGTAATTGTCATGCCGTCAGTCTGTCGAAAAAGTCACCCGAAAGGGTGGCTTTTTTGAGTCAAATATGGTATAATGAAAAGGGTGATAAAAATGCTGCAAAAGGATAAAAAAGAAAGAAATCAACTTGAGTTTGTAAGTATA
>CALWNN010000063.1 GCA_944382845.1 uncultured Clostridia bacterium | reverse complement strand
TCTTTATCAGACTTTATTCCTTGCCGAGCAGTTCTCTGTGAGCCTCTACGATTTTGCCCACATCGTAGGGTTCAAGAATATTCTTGACGCCGTTGTAGATTTCCCAGAAGTCCTCGTTTACAGGCATATATCCGCCCTTTACCGTCAGCGGTTCGTCGTTTTCACCATAAAGCGTTATATAATAAGAACTTCCGTCGTCGGCCTCTCCGTCGGTCACTTCAAGTCCAAAGATTCTGTTTCTGTCAGCAAGAGCGGAAACTTTTTCGAAATCCTCATCGGAAAGCTCAACAGATCCTGTCTCGATAATTGTGCTGAAATCTGTATCGACCATAAAAACCTTAACGGATCTGTCGCTGTAAAATATTATTTCTGCGTCGGCGCACTGGGCTTCTGTTCCGAAGCCGGGAGCACCGTAATTTATCGAAAACAAAATGTTATCGCTCAATTGCTGTTCCTGACGACTTTGGGCAGAAGTTGTCCGGGGGACGGAGCCGTTGTCGGTCGGCTTTGAATTACAGCCCGACATTGCGGTAAGCATTGTTATCGCAAGTAATATAAATAAAAGTTTTCTCATTGGTCTTAACTCCTTGTTTTTAAAGTTTTCTAAATAATATCATATATTTAATTAAAAATCAACAAAATTATTTTTTAAAAAAAATCCGCACCTTGAATAAGATGCGGAAATACGTTTGTTTATATTCAGATTACGGACAGCGGATATGCTCAGATTAAAGGGCGTTCCGCTTGGTTTTGTATCCGAGAATGTGAGAAAGGAAATTCCTGATATTATCATGAAGGGCTTTATCCAAGGCTGTATTCTGCCGATTTTCAATTCACAGCGGGTGCGTTAGCCCGTTAATGTCCGGCTTAAAAATAACCTTGTCGATTATTTTTGTTGTATTATAGGTATACTCTCGGTACGCGCTTTGATATTCCGCACACTATCTCGTAGCCTATTGTATCGCAAAGGGAGGCAATGTCGTCGGCGGTTATTCTTTCATTTCCGCTTGTGCCGAAAAGCACCGCAATATCGCCTTCTTTTACGTCAATACCTGTAACGTCAAGCATGAGCTGGTCCATGCAGACTCTTCCTACAATGGGCGCGCGCTTTCCTTTTATGAGCATTTCTCCTTTGTTTGAAAGAAGCCTCGGCACCCCGTCGGCATAGCCTATTGCAACAGTCGCAAGCTTTGTTTTCTTTTTGGTAACATAAGTCCTTCCGTAACTTACACATACCCCTTCCTCTACTTCCTTTACCTGTGAAACCACAGCCTTTACCTCCATAACGGGACAGAGGTCAAACGGAAGAACAAGATCCCTGTCGGGGTAAAGCCCGTAAAGGATTATCCCAAGCCTTGCAAGAGTTGAAGCCGGGTCGGAATAAAATATCCCCCCTGCGGAATTTAAAAAGTGGCAGTGCTTTAAGAAAACGCCCTCCTGCAAAACCATATCTTTAACGTCTTTTATAAGCTTTATCTGATTTTTAGTGTATTTAACGTCGTCCGGGTCTTTGCTGTCCGCAACGCACAGATGGGTGAATATCCCCTCGATTTCAAGATTTTTAAGACGGCTTATGCGCAAAACCGCATGAGAATATTCCTCCGGGGAAGAGTACCGAAGCCCTATTCTCGTCATTCCCGTATCAAGCTTTATATGACATCTTACCGGTGTCTTTGCCGACTCTGACAGCTCGCCTGCGTAATTTTCATCGGTAATGGTCTGGATTATCCCATACTCTGAAATTGCAGAAGCATAAACGGGAGACGTGTAGCCTAAAATAAGTATGTCCCCGGTGATCCCTCCTTCCCGAAGCTCAACAGCTTCGTCAAGATTTGACACGGCAAAGTATTTTATTCCTGCGTCGTCCTGAAGATATTTTGCGCACTTTACGCTTCCGTGCCCGTAACAGTCCGCTTTGACAACGCACATTATTTCGCTGTTTTCGCTTTCTTTTCTTCCGTGATTGACGGCGAAAGTGAAATTTGCCGTGTTTTCCTTGAGCCTTTCAAGATGTATCTCCGCCCATGCTCTCTTAATGTATTTCATTGTTTTCTCTCCTGTACGAATTGTGTTTTTTTAGTTGCATTGCCGGTTAAAACCACTTTACAAATTGTGCAATGTGTGTTATTATTAATTTGTACCAAATAATTTGTGCCGAACGCTTTTAAAGCGTTTGTTTAAGGAGTGTTCCTTTTGGAAGATGATTTTTTTGATATAGAACATACTTGCTGCTTTTCCGGTCACCGACCTGAAAAGCTTGTGGGAAACGGCGACCTTAACTGCCCGGAGCTGAGAAGGCTTCTGAGTGTTCTCAAGCTTGCTATCCTTGAAACGATAGAAGAGGGTTATACCTGTTTTCTTACGGGAATGGCAAGAGGAATCGATATGTGGGCTGCAAGATTTGTCCTTGAAATAAAGGTGAAAAATCCCGATATAAAGCTTGGCTGCATTATTCCCTTTAAGGGTCAGTCCGATCCGCTGTGCGGTGTGGAAAGGTACGATTATAACTATATCCTTAACGTTGCGGATAAGGTGGTATGTTTAAGCGACCATTATACAAAGGGCTGTATGAAAAAGCGCAATCAGTATCTTGTGGACAATTCCTCAAAGCTCATTGCGGTAGTATCAAATTTCATGAGCGGCACAGGTCAGACAATAAGATATGCGCAGTACCGTGGGAAAAAGCTGCGCATAATCGATATAAACCGAAACAGGGAAATATTTTCTCCCGCAGGAGCATTAAATGCTCCGGATAATGATTAGTATACAGCTTTCAAAAAAGTTTTTCAAGTACTTTAAGGATTTTTTCAGAAAGTTCAACACTTTCAACAGAGTTTTCAACATTTTTAAAATATACAAAGCTTAAAAATACAGGTTTTCAACATTATTGTGTTGAAAGTTTGAAAACTTATGATTTTTTGAAGTTGAAAATAAACCCACGAAGAAAAAAGGTGATGAAATTGTCAAATAAAGTGGTTGTAAAGCCGGATACCGATGAAAAAGTAAAGGCAAAGGCAGGCGGGGAGGAAAAGAGGCCCGATGTGCAGATGGGCGGAAAAAAAGGCCCTGCTTCAAAAACGAAAAGAAGGTCCTCCACACAGTTTCCTGTTGCGTTTGCATATTTTCTTACTCTGCTTTTATGTCTCGGCGCATTCGGAGGCATAGGGTATTATGTTGTTGACAGGTTTGTTATGAGGGATACCGAAAGCGTGCCTGTGGCGGTGGATACGGGTATTCCTACCGCAGAGGACAGGTACACTACCCTTTATGTTCAGGTAAGCGAGGACGGCACAATGAACAACGGTCTCCTTGTAAGAGTAATACCCGATAAAACGATGGTAAGGATAGTTCCCGTGTCAAAGGGACTTATGGCATCGCCTACGGAAGGAGACGTTAAATCAACTGTCGGGGAGATCTATTCCACATCGGGAGTCATCGCCGTCAGAAACGCTGTTGAAAACGCTTATCAGATCGATATAGACAAATACATGACTGTAAGCGACAGCGCTTTTGACAGCATAGTTGATTACATAGGAGGAGTAACATACACTCCTACCGAGGATATGTTCTACTTTAACGTTGACACCGGAGATGAGCTTTCATGCCGTAAGGGCGAAAAGATTGCTTTGAACCATCACCTTTTAAGGCTGTTTATCAATTATCCTTCCTTTGCAGAGGGCTATTCGGCAAACTCCAAGGTCATGGCCGATATTATGGAGCATTTTATAAACGACGCTTTTATGCAGTTCGAGATGCTCACAAACAATCTTGACACCATTTTCAATATTATATACAACAGCTCCGATACGGATATGACAAGAAACGATTTTATCAGATATAAAAACGCAATAACATATATACTTGACAATGAAACAAGTCCCTGCACCTCCTTAAATCCTGCGGGAGTATGGACAAACAACACCTTTGAGGTGGGAGATGGCTTTGTGTCAGAACTTGCAACTTTCTTCGATCCGAATGACGACGACACAGTATCCGATGATACATAACAGGTAAAATATCTAAAAACCTATGATAAGTAAAATAATAATTTCGGGGGTGGAAATATGAAGCTTATGGTAGTTATCTTAAACAAAACCGATGTTCTTGATGTTTTTCTTGAAGGTCTTACTGCGGCAGGGATTGCAGGAGCGACTATTATTGAGTCCGCCGGGCTTGCGGCTACTCTTGCAAAGCTTGACAGCAGTTTTCTGAGTGCGTCGCTGCGGATGATTTTTGATACGGCAAATGATGATAACCGCACTATCATCTCGGTTATAAGGGACGATCAGCTGGAGATGGTTAAAAAGGTGGTTGAAGCTACCATAGGCGACCTGTCAAAGCCGAATACCGGTATCCTTTTTACTGTTCCTATCGATTATGTTGATGGATTTAATAAGAATTACAACTACTACGGCGGATACGGAGGCTAAGTCATAATTTATTTATAAAATATTTTATAAAAATTAATATACGCCCTTGAAATCAGGGAAATAATGTGCTATAATATTTATAATAACTTTTAATGAAAGGCTGGAAATCAAAACTTCCGGTCTTTAGTTTTTGTATAAGGACTTTTTCTGAAAGAGAGGTAGAAACTTGGGAGATCTGAGAAATGAAAATAAGAAAAAGGCAGGCAGAACGCCTAACACTGCCGCGAAAGTAAGAGAGCTTGCGCTTCCACTTTGCGAAGAGATGGGACTGTTTCTGTGGGACGTGCGCTACGAAAAGGAGGGCGCCACATGGTACCTGAGAGTGTTTATCGACAAGGACGGCGGCATCGATATGAACCAGTGTGAGGAATTTACAAGGGCGTTCAACGATATAATCGATGAAGCCGATCCGGTAAAGGAGTCGTATGTTCTTGAGATAGGAAGCCCCGGACTGGGAAGGGAACTCAGACGGCCCGAACACTTTGAGGCGTGCATAAACGACCTTATCAGGGTAAAACTCATCAGACCCAGGGACGGCAAAAAAGAATTTATAGTGGGACTTGACGGCTACGATAAGGAAAAACTCTATTGTCATGAGGTTGACGACGAGGGTATGGCGCTTGAAGCTGTTGAGTTTGCGCTTAAAGAATGTGCGTCGATAAACCTTTACGACGACGATATTTTCTGATAAAAATTTATGGAGGATAAGAAAAAATGAATAACGATTTTTTTGAAGCTTTAGGGCTTCTTTCAAAGGAAAACAATATTGAGCCGGAGGTGCTTGTTGAAAAGATAAAGACAGGTATAATAAAGGCTATCCAGAAGGAATATCCGGGAAGCGACAACATCAATATCGACATCAATCCCGAAAACGGAAAGTTTGAAATGAAGCTTTTAAAGATGGTGGTGGAGGGAGAGCCGGAGGATCCCGCAAATGAAATAAACATTGACGAAGCAAAAAACATCTCGAAGAGAGCAAGAGTGGGCGAGCCTGTTGAGATCAGGCTCAACAGCGCAAAGTTCGGAAGAGTTGCCGCTCAGAAGGCAAAACAGCAGATAAAACAGGACATCAGGGACTTTGAAAAGGAAAGGATCCTTGAACAGTATAAGGATAAGGTACATGAATGTGTTTCCGCAACCGTTCAAAAGGTTGAACCGGGAACGCTTAACGCAGTACTTACAATTGACAAAAACGAGGTTTATCTTGTCAGAAACGAACAGATTCCCGGAGAGACGCTTGAACCGGGAGATATCGTAAAGGTTTATGTTGTGGGAATAAACAATCCCGAAAAAAGACCTTCAATAAAAATTTCAAGAAAGCATAAGGATCTTGTAAAAAGACTTTTTGAACTTGAGGTGCCGGAAATATACGACGGAACTGTTGAAGTAAAGGCGATCTCAAGGGAAGCAGGTTCGAGAAGCAAGATCGCAGTATGGTCAAAAGACCCTAACGTTGATGCTGTGGGCGCTTGCATCGGCGCAAGAAGAGGAAGAATATCAAAAATAGTTGAAGAACTCAAGGGCGAAAAGATAGACATTATCCCGTGGAGCGAGGACGACGCAGAGTTTATCGCCAAGGCGCTTTCTCCTGCCGAGGTAAAGAGCGTTGAGATAACAGACCCGGAGGAAAAAATAAGCAGAGTTATCGTTGCCGATAACCAGCTTTCCCTTGCAATAGGTAACAGAGGTCAGAATGCAAAGCTTGCTTCAAGACTTACGGGAGGATATAAAATAGATATCGTTCCCGAAAGCGCTGCGGATAAGCTTCCGGAAGTAAAAGAAATAAAGGAAATAAAGGAAGAGCCGGCGGAAGAAAAAGCTGAAGAAGCCGAGGAATTGGCGAAGGCTCTGGAAGAGGCTGCAGACGCCGTTTACGAAGCAGAAGAAGCAGAAGCTGTTGAGGAAGCGGTTGAAGCTGTTGAAAAAACTATCGGCAAAGCCGACGAAGCTGACGAATAAGGCGGATTCTGATTTAAGGAGGTTTTTATGAAAACCAGAAAAACACCTCTGCGTATGTGTCTTGGCTGTTCAGAGATGAAGCCGAAAAAGGAACTTGTAAGGGTGGTAAAATCAAAAGAGGGAGAAATTTCTCTTGACCTTACAGGAAAAAAACCGGGAAGAGGAGCTTATATATGCAAAAGCGCCGAATGTTTTTCCAAGGCAAGAAAATCAAGACGCTTTGAAAAGACCTTTTCCTGTAAAATAGATGAAGAGCTTTACGACGCAATGGAAAGGGAGCTTGAAAATGAATGACATAATGGGACTTCTCACTATGTGCCGTCGTGCCGGACGACTTTGTCTTGGGATGGATATGACAAAGGACGCCTGTAATTCAAAAGAGGCAAGGGCTGTTCTCGTGGCAAGTGATATTTCCGAAAAGACCTTAAAGGAAGTAAAATATGTCTGTATGAAAAATGATGTAATTCTGCTTGCCCTTGATGAGGATATGGACGGCGTCGGATATAGGCTCGGGAAAAGAGCGGGAGTTATGGCTGTGTGCGACAAGGGATTTGCAAAAAAGGCGGCTGAACTCCTCAGGGAAATCGCAAACGATACAGAAATAATGTAAAGGGGGATTCCGATATATGAACGAAAAAATAAGATATAAAGTAAGCGAGCTTGCAAAGGACCTTAATGTTCCGAGCAGCGATGTTATCGAACTTCTTGCAAAGACCTTTGAGGGATCCAAGAAGTCGGGAACCGTTCTTACGGACGAAGAGATAAGCTATGTTCTTGAAAACTATACTCAGAAGAATCAGGTAAAGGACTTTAACGAATACTTTGCGGCCACATCAAAAAAGGAAGAGCCTAAAAAGGCTTCAAAGGAAAAGAAGAACGAAAAAGCCAAAAAAGAATCTAAGGAAAAGGAAGAAAAGACTGAAAAGCAGGAAAAACAGCCTAAGCAGGAAGTGAAAAAGGAAGAAACTGTCATAAAAAACAGGACTGAGCAGAAGGCCGAAAGAAAGCCGGAGGAAAAGAAGTCCGAACAGAAGCCTGAAGTGAAGCAGGAGGAAAAGAAGCCCGAACAGAAGCTTGCGACTCAGAACACCCAGAATACCCAGACTCATCAGAACAAGAAAAAGGATAAGACTCCCGCTAAGAAAAAAGATGTCGGCATAAGACAGCAGCTTGTTTCAAATGTCAAGACATCAGGGGGATATACCGTTGAGCAGGAATCCGGCGACAACAGCAAGACAAGACACGTTGATACAAGAGGAAGCTATGTCGAGCTTGATAAGTACAACGAAAAGTATGACAATCTTGCGGGGGGAGCTTCAAAGGGAAGAAACAAGGACAACTACTCAAAGAAGCAGAAGCTTACCCAGAAATCACAACAGCACAAAAAGCAACAGTTTTCAAACAAGAGGGAATCGGAAGCCGACAAGCTTCGCAGACTTGAGCTTGAAAGAGCAAGAAAGCAGCAGCTTAAAGTTCTTATTCCTGATGAGATAGTGGTTTCAGAGCTTGCTTCAAGACTTAAAGTTACCGCTACCGAGGTTATAAAGAAGCTTATGGGACTTGGAGTTTTCGCTTCTATAAACGAGGTTATCGACTTTGATACTGCGGCTCTTGTTGCAGACGAACTTGGCGCCAAGGTTGAAAAAGAGGTTATCGTTACAATTGAAGAAAGACTTATTGTTGACGAAGAGGACAAGGAAGAGGATCTTGTGGAAAGATGCCCTGTCGTTGTCGTTATGGGTCACGTTGACCACGGAAAGACTTCAATTCTTGACAGGATAAGAAACGCTCATATCGCCGACGGAGAAGCAGGAGGAATCACTCAGCATATCGGCGCATATCAGGTGAATTATCATGGCAAGGATATAACCTTCCTCGATACTCCGGGACATGAAGCTTTTACCGCTATGAGAGCAAGAGGAGCGGACGTTACGGATATAGCAATACTTGTTGTTGCCGCAGACGACGGAATAATGCCTCAGACTGTTGAATCCATAAACCACGCAAAGGCGGCGGGAGTTTCGGTTATCGTTGCAATAAACAAAATGGATAAAGAGGGAGCAAACCCCGATAAGGTAAAGCAGGAGCTTACCGAGCATGAGCTTGTTGTTGAAGAATGGGGCGGAGATGTAATTGCCGTTCCCGTTTCGGCTAAAACAGGCATGGGTATCGACGATCTTCTTGAAAATATCCTTCTTGTTGCTGAAGTCAAGGAACTTAAGGCAAATCCAAACAGACTTGCAAAGGGTACTGTCATTGAGGCAAGACTTGACAAGGGTAAAGGCCCTGTTGCAACTGTACTTGTCCAGAACGGTACTCTCAGGCAGGGGGACGTTATAATTGCAGGAACAGCCGTAGGTCATATAAGAACAATGACCAACGACAAGGGAGAACAGGTAAAGACAGCGGGTCCCAGCTGTCCTGTTGAAATAACAGGTCTTGGAGAAGTCCCTGCCGCAGGAGATATCTTTAACGCCGTTGCCGATGAAAAGCTTGCAAGAGAACTTGTTGAGCAGAGAAAGCATAAGGCAAAGGAAGAACAGTTCAGCCAGTACCAGAAGGTAACTCTCGATAACCTGTTCAGCCAGATCTCTCAGGGAGAAATGAAGGAGCTTCCCATTATCGTAAAGGCTGACGTTCAGGGTTCTGTTGAGGCTGTTAAGCAAAGTCTTGAAAAGATATCAAACGACGAGGTGAGAGTAAAGGTCATCCACGGAGCGGTGGGAGCAGTTTCCGAAAGCGACGTTATGCTTGCAAACGCTTCAAATGCAATAATCGTCGGATTTAACGTTCGTCCCGACCCTGTTGCAAAAAGCAATGCAGAACGTGACGGAGTAGATATAAGACTTTACAGGATAATCTACGACGCTATTGAAGAGATAACTACCGCTATGAAGGGTATGCTTGCGCCTAAGTACAGAGAAGTCGAGACTGCGAGAATTGAGATCCGTCAGGTCTATAAGATATCAAATGTGGGTCAGGTGGCAGGCTGTTACGTGGTTGACGGTAAAGTTGGAAGAAACGACCTTATAAGAGTAGTACGCGACGGAATTATCATTGCAGACGACAAGATGTCAAGCCTTAAGAGATTCAAGGACGACGTCAAGGAGGTTGCAAGCGGATACGAGTGCGGAATCACCCTTGAAAGATTCAACGACTTCAAGGAAGGAGATATCTTTGAAGCGTATATTATGGAAGAATACAGAGACTGATCCTCCGGAAAGGAATAAATTATGGCAGGATTTAAATCGCTCAGAATGAGCGAAGATATAAAAAGAATTATTTCCGCAAAGCTTTGCGACCTTAAAGACCCAAGACTCCATGGCGGAGAGGGTCTTACGGTTGTAAGGTGCGACGTTGCGGGAGACGGCTCATATGCCAAAATTTATATTTCAAGCCTTTATGGCATGGACAGGGCGAAAGAGGCTGTAAAAGGGCTTGAAAGCGCAACGGGATTTTTGAAAAGAGAAATTTCAAATGTGCTGAGACTAAAAAAATGCCCCGACCTTAAATTTGTGGCTGACGATTCCATAGAACATTCGGCTCAGATAAATAAGCTTTTAAAGGAAGTTGTTCCGGCTGAGACCGAATGTGAAGATATTTCAGAGGATATGGATATCGACGAGGAGGAATAGCTGTGGATTTTACTAAAATTAGATGCTTTCTTGAGACCTGCGACAATGTAACTATCCTTACTCACAAAAGCCCTGACGGCGACACTTTAGGGGCAGGCTTTGCCCTTTGCAGATTTTTAAGAAACTGCGGTAAAATGGCAAATGTAATAAATTCAGACGAATTTCCCGAGAGATATAACTTTCTTTACGAGGAGTGTGAACCTCAGAAATTTGAAGAAAAAACCGTTATAGCCGTTGATATCGCAGATACCAAGCTTATCGGGAGCAGGCTTGCAAGATACGCAGAGGAAGGTATGATCGATTTGTGTATAGATCACCATGTTTCAAATAAGTATTTTGCAAAGTATACCTACGTCAATGCAAGCGCTTCGGCTACCTGTCAGATAATGTATGAGCTTTTCAACTTTATGGGAACCAAGATCGACAGACAGATGGCAAGATGCCTGTATACCGGTATTGCTACGGACACGGGTTGCTTTAAGTTTGAAAACACTACTTCGGCGGCGCATATCGCCTGCGCCGAACTGATGAAGTACAATATTGATTTTGCAACCATAAACAGAAAAATGTTTGACGTAAAAAGCAAAGCGAGAATCAATATCGAACAGGCAGTTACAAACAAAATGGAATACTTTTTCGGTGGGAAATGCGCTGTTATTGCAATTACTACCGACATGATGAAAAAAAGCGGCATTGAGCCTGCGGAATTTGAGGGCCTTGCATCTATTCCGCTTCAGGTCGAGGGCGTTGAAATGGGAATAACCATAAAACAGCGTCACGAAAATGTATATAAAATCTCAGTAAGAACTATTGAAACTATCGACGCGTCAAAGTTCTGCCGGGAATTTGGCGGCGGCGGACATATAAGAGCGGCAGGCTGTGAAATTGAGGGAAGCTTTGAAGAAGTAAAAAACACTCTTGTAAACGCTGCAAAAGAGGTCTTTGAAGGGTAAGATAAGTGAGAATATGGACGGGATAATAGTTGTAAACAAGCAAAAGGGCTGGACTTCCTTTGACATTGTTGCCAAACTCCGTGGAATACTAAAGGAAAAAAGGATAGGTCACGGGGGGACGCTCGACCCTATGGCAACGGGCGTTCTGCCGGTTTTTGTGGGAAAAGCTTCAAAAGCCGCAGACATACTTCCTGTTGACAAAAAAAGCTATAGGGCAGAGTTTTTCCTCGGAATAAAAACCGATACTCTCGATATCACGGGCAAGGCTCTTGAAAAAAGAGAAGTAAATGTCAAAAGGGAACAGGTGGAAGCCTGCCTTTTGAAATTCAAGGGCAAAATCACCCAGATACCTCCCATGTACTCCGCAGTGAAGATAGGCGGAAAAAAGCTTTACGAGTACGCACGTCAGGGAATTGAAGTTGAGAGAAAGCCCAGAGAAGCTTTCGTTTACGAGATAAAGCTTTTACGCTATGACGAAAAAACTCATCTGGGCGAGTTTGACGTGACCTGCTCAAAGGGAACATACATAAGAACCATTATCGACGACATGGGAGAAATGCTCTTCTGCGGAGGCGTAATGACCGACTTGGTAAGGACAAGCTCCGCCGGGTTTGATATCCGTGACGCCCATACTCTTGAGGAGATTCAAAAAGCGGTTGAGGAGGACAGGCTGAAAAATCTTGTCATTCCTGTGGACAGGGCTTTTAAGCAGTATCCGTCCTATACTCTCTCACAACGAGAAACAGGGCTTTACAAAAACGGAGTAAAGCTGAGAAAAGAGCAGGTTTTCGGGAAATCAAAAGAACCTGAAAAGGAATATTTTCTTGTGTATTCGCAAAATAATGAGTTTCTCGGAATATGCTATACGGATAAGGACGGGCTTGTAAGACAGTTCAGGAATTTCTATTAGATAAAAAGGGAGGGAAGATATTGACGGACATAACGGATATAACACAAGCAGACGCTCTTAAAAAGAATACCGCTGTGGCTCTGGGACTTTTTGACGGAGTTCACAGGGGGCATATGGAAGTTATAAAAGGCGCAGTGCAAAACGCTGAGCAGAATGATCTGCAGTCCGCAGTTTTTACCTTCCGTACCGACTCGGTGACGTCGAAAGGACACGACGGAAGAATTGAAATGCTCCTTACAGACAGCATGAAAGCTGAGGTGATTTCACGTTCGGGAGTTGAGCTTCTCTTTTCTCCGGATTTTTCCCGAATGAAGAATATGCCTCCCGAAACCTTTGTAAAAGAGGTTTTAAAAGAGAGATTAAAGTGCAGATGCGCTTTTTGCGGAACGGATTTCACTTTCGGAAGAGGAGCTGTAGGCAACGCAGATGATTTAAAAAGACTTGGGAAAAAGTATGATATTGAGGTTTTTGCCATCGACAAGCTCCTTTTTAACGGCAGACCTATAAGTTCAACCGATATAAGGCGATTTATAAGAAACGGCGAAATTTCCAAGGCAAATAAAATGCTCGGTTACAATTACGGCTATAAAATTCCCGTGGAACATGGATTTCAAAGGGGGAGAACGTGGAACTTCCCCACTATAAATCAAATTATCCCCAAGGGGCTTGTGCTTCCGAAATTCGGAGTGTACTGTTCAAAGGTGAATATAGACGGCAAATGGTATATAGGAGTAACAAATATAGGAATCAAACCCACTGTGAAGGTTCATACAAGACCTCTTGCGGAAACCTTTATAGTTGATTTTGAAGGGGATCTGTACGGAAAGGAAATTGAAATAAGACTTTTTGAGTTTCTCCGCCCGGAGAAGATTTTTCCCTCCTTTGAGGAACTGAAAAAGGAAATTTCAAAAAATACCAATCAGGTTATTGAATATTTTTATAACCATGCGGATGATGATCCCCGCCTCTAAAGAGGTGAATTTAATTCAGAATTTCAGTGGAGTGTTACCCACAATGAAACCCTGAGGAACAAATTTCGACGAACTGATTTTCGCCGAAGCTGAATTTAAACAAGGATACAGATGAATTTTAAGTATATGGAAAGGACAGATAAAAATGAATAAGGTGAGAACAAGGTTTGCACCCTCTCCGACAGGATATATGCATATCGGAAACCTTCGTACGGCTCTTTACACCTACATTATCGCAAAGAAAAACGGCGGAGATTTTATTCTGAGAATTGAGGATACAGACCAGGGCAGACTTGTTGAGGGAGCAACGGAGGTTATTTATCAGACCCTCCGGGAGTGCGGACTTAACTGGGACGAGGGACCTGATATAGGCGGTCCTGTAGGACCTTACATTCAGTCGCAAAGAATGGGAATGTTCAAGAAATACGCAGAGGACCTTGTTGAAAAGGGAGAGGCGTACTACTGCTTCTGCGACAAGGACAGACTTGACGAGCTTAAAGCTATTCAGGAGGCAAGCGGAATTATGCCAATGTACGACAGACATTGCCGTAACCTTTCTCCTGAAGAGGTAAAAGAAAAGCTTGACGCTAATGTGCCTTACGTTATAAGACAGAAGGTGCCTCTTGACGGAGAGGTAACATTCCATGATGAGCTTTACGGGGATATCACCGTTGCGTGTTCAACTCTTGACGACCAGATACTTATCAAGACCGACGGAATGCCTACCTACAACTTTGCAAACGTTGTGGACGACCACCTTATGGGAATAACTCACGTTGTAAGAGGAAACGAGTATCTTGCATCCGCTCCCAAGTATGACCTTCTTTATAAGGCTTTCGGCTGGGAAATACCCAAGTATATCCATGTTGAACACATTATGAAGGACAAGCAGCACAAGCTTTCAAAGAGAGACGGAGACGCGTCATATCAGGACCTTATGAAAAAGGGGTATCTTTCTGAGGCGGTGCTTAATTATATTGCCCTTCTGGGCTGGGCTCCGAAGGGAGAACAGGAGATATTCACCCTTCCTGAGCTTATTGAGGAATTTGATATAAGCGGACTTTCAAAATCCCCTGCGATTTTCGACCCCATGAAATTAAAGGCGATAAACGGCGAGCATATAAGACGTCTTTCTCCTGAGGAATTTTTAAGCCATGCCGAGCCGTATATCAGACAGGCTGTAAAGAGAGAGGATATAGATATCGGAAGGATCGCTTCACTTTTACAGCCAAGGACTGAGCTTTTTACCGAGATTCCGGAGCAGATAGACTTTATCGACGCTCTCCCTGAGTATGACAATTCTTTGTACTGCCACAAGAAAATGAAGACAAATGAGGAAAACTCACTTGAGTCCCTTAAAGATATCCTTCCCGTATTAGAGGGAATAGAGGACTGGACGGAAGAAAATATCCATAACGCACTTTTTGAGCTTATTGCCCGAAAGGGAGTTAAAAACGGAATAATCCTCTGGCCTCTGAGAGTTGCCGTGTCGGGAAAATCCTTTACTCCGGGAGGAGGAATCGAGCTTTCTGTTATTTTGGGCAAGGAAGAAACTATAAAAAGAGTTAAAACAGGTATCGAAAAATTGTCATAAATAATCACGTTATCATCACAAACAGGTGATAAAATTTAAAAGGCATAGGGTCGGGAACTGGATCCTGACCGGCAAAACTATAAAGAAAGGAGTATTTTATACCAAAAGGCTATAAAATATGTACTTATTATGATAGAAGTAGTAAATCTTTCAAAGCACTACGGCGATAAGAAAGCTGTTGACGGTATATCATTTAAGGCTGAAAGCGGTGAGATACTGGGCTTTTTGGGACCGAACGGCGCAGGAAAATCCACTACCATGAATATTCTTACGGGTTATATCTCATCAACCGACGGAAAAGCGCTTATCGACGGAATCGATATACTTGAAAATCCTATAAAAGCCAAGCAGAAAATAGGATACCTTCCCGAGATACCGCCTCTTTATGTTGATATGACGGTAAAGGAATACCTTTGCTACGTTTACGACCTGAAAAAGTGTAAGCTTCCAAGAAACACTCATCTTGCGGATATCTGCAGACTTGTAAAAATCGAAAACGTGTACAACAGAATTATCAAGAACCTGTCAAAGGGCTATAAGCAAAGAGTCGGACTTGCACAGGCGCTTGTGGGAAATCCTCCCGTGCTTATTCTGGACGAGCCTACGGTAGGTCTTGACCCTAACCAGATAATCGAAATAAGAACTCTTATAAAGAAGTTGGGAAGAAATCATACGGTTATCCTTTCTTCTCATATTCTTTCCGAGGTCCAGGCTGTGTGCGACAGGATAGTCGTTATAAACCAGGGAAAGATAGTTGCGGACGACACTGCTCAGAACCTTGCAACAAGCCTTTCATCAGACCACAGACTTCTTGTGAGAATAGACGGACCCAAGGACGAGGTTGAAGCTCTTATAAAGGGAATATCCGGAGTCGAAAAGGTTATTGTCAATACTGAAGTTGAAAAGGGCGTATGGGAATACAGGATTGAAGCGGAGGAAAATGTAGACATAAGACGCGAGCTGTTCAAAAGACTTGCCCAGAGGAACTGGTATCTTCTTTCAAGCAGGTCTTATGAGCTTTCCCTTGAGGACATATTCCTTAAGCTTACTATGGGCGAAGAGCTTTCCTCTGCGGAAAAGAGCAAGCTTGGAAATAAAGGAGGAAACAAATAATGGGTGCTATATTCAGAAAAGAAATGCTCGGATATTTTACATCTCCCGTCGGATATATTTTTCTCGGAGTGTTTTTTGCAGCATCGGGATTTTTCTTTTACACAACATCACTCAGCGCCGGTTCTACCGACCTTTCACAGCTTTTTGTAATGCTGTATTTCGCACTGCTGATACTTGTGCCTATCCTTACCATGAGAAGCTTTTCGGAAGAGAAAAAGCAAAAGACCGACCAGGGTCTGCTTACTGCTCCCGTAAGCTTGGGAGGGATAGTTGCCGGAAAGTTTTTCAGCGCGTTTGTGGTTTATCTTATGGGAATTTCAAGCACAGTGATTTACGCTCTTACGGTTTCGGTGTACGCTAAACCCGACTGGAGCGTTATTGCCGGAAATATAACCGGTCTTATCCTTCTCGGAGCTTCGTTTGTGGCTCTTGGAATTTTCATTTCATCTCTTACGGAAAACCAGATGGTTGCGGCAATTTTAAGCATGGTAGCTATTCTTGGTCTTTACATTCTTCAGGTAGTTGCAAACTATATCAATGTTGAATGGATATCAACAGCTTTAAGAAGCATTGCCTTTTCATCGAGATATTACACCTTCACAAACGGAATACTTGATATGTCAAACGTACTTTTCTTTATCAGCGCAGTGGTCGTATTTCTGTTTCTGACAGTTCGTGTTCTCGAAAAGAAACGCTGGGATTAAGGAGGTAAGAGCATGGCTGAAAAAGAAACCAAAGAAATAAAGGAAGCCGAAAATAAGGCTTCTTCACAAAATAAAAAGGAAAAAAAGCTCAAGGACAAAAAGGAAAGAAAATTCAATTCCAAAAAATTCAAGCACGGAGCGATGGCTACTGCGTTTACCTGCGTATTCATTGCTGTGGTGGTGCTTGTGAATGTTGTTGCAACGATTCTTTTTGACAGATTTCCTATAACCATCGACCTTACTGAAAACAAGATATATTCCGTTTCAGAGGACGCAAGGGATTATATCGAAGGCATAAACAAGGAAGTGACTGTTACAGTTCTTGCAACAGAGGACGCTTTTGAAAACGTTCAGTACGGCTACGAATACACAAGACAGGCAAATCAGCTTCTTCAGAGATACACAATGTATAACGGCAATATCAATGTAAGATATGTTGATTATCTTTCAAACCCCGATATTTTAAGCGATTATACAGAGACCCAGTCGTTGGAACAGTATGACATCATCTTTGAAACAAAGTCCACCGACGAGGAAGGAAACGAGTTCAGACGCATTAAAGTGGTTGAACCTATGGACCTTATCAACCTTACAGATGAGATAGAAGAACAGATAGTAAGCTATTACGGAAACAAGGATACCTTCATTCAGTATTCCGGCGGAAGCTATCAGACATTCATTCAGTGCTGTTACTACGGCATGGCTGAAAGCTCAAACGCCGAATCTGCATTTACAAGCGCTCTTATGAGCGTTGCCGATGAAAACCCGGTAAAGGTAACTTTCTTAAATTCCGACAGAAACGAGACTGAGCTTTCCTACTTCAAGTCACTTCTTGAAGCAAACGCTTATGTTGTCGAAGAGATAAATATCTCTACTGAGGAAATTCCCGAGGACACAAATATCATTGTTATACCTGCTCCGAAGATAGACTATACCGCCGAGGAAATCGAAAAGGTAGATACCTTCCTTGATAACGATACAAGACTTGGAAAAAACCTTCTTTATATGGCTTCTATCGAACAGGGAGATACGCCTAACATTGATGAATTTCTTGAAGAGTACGGAATTGAAATAACTCACGAGGTCATAGGCGAGACAGACCAGTCAAAATACTATTACGGAAATCAGTACGCTACCGTTCAGTATGTTATCGGAGAAAACTATCTTGACGGATTTTCAACCGATTCGTTGCTTTATATGCCCTTTGCAAGAGTTGTAAATCTTCTTTACGATGAGGATGGCATGAAGAGAACGGAAGCTTATGTAAGCTCGTCAACATCTGCCTCGGCCGTTGATATCGATACTCAGGAAACCGAGGAAAGAGGAGCCCTCTACTCAATGGCGATAGGCTCAAAGGTAAGATTTGCAGACGACCTTGACGAGGACGAGGATAATGTGTACAGCCATGTTCTGGCTTTCGGTACAGATTACTTCTTTATGGACAACTACCTTGGAGCTTCACAGTTCAAAAACAGCGACTTTATCATAACTCTCTTCAATGAGATAACAGACAAGACCGAAGGAGTCGTAATTACTCCGAAAGCAGTCGGAGCAGTTACATTTGATATCAACGAAAAGCAGGCTAATACTTTAAAATATGCCTACGTTGTGGTTATACCGGCAATTATCCTTATTACGGGACTTGTTATCTACCTCAGAAGAAAGAATAAATAATCCTTTAAGGAAAGGAAATCATACATGAATTCAAAGATAAAAGGAATTATTGTCTGCGGAGTTTTTATAGTGTGTCTTGTTGTCGTTGCCGTGGCGCTCAAGCTTTCGGGAAATTTTGACAAGGAAGATGACGGTTCATCCTCAGACGAGGGATTTTCTGCTGTGACTGAGACGATTCTTCTCGTGGATATGGATTCCGCACAGGTAACGCACATTCTTATTGAAAATGAATACGGCGAAATAAATTTTGAACAGAACGGCGTAGGCGAAGAAGAATGGACCGTCACAGAGCTTGAGGGGCTTTCTCAGTCGGACACAGCCGTTTCGGCAACGGTAAATATAGCTTCGGGCCTTACCGCTCAGGAAATCGCCGAGGAAAACCCTTCAGACCTTTCTAAGTACGGACTTTCAGAACCTGTTTCGAGGTTTACTGTTGAGTTTTCCGATTACGACAGAACGACAAGGACATTCCTTATCGGAAACGAAACTCCGGAGGGGGATTGCAGATATGTCTGCGAGGAAGGCGTCAATACAATTTACACGGTAAAAAGCGCAAGCCTTACTTACTTCCTGAGCAAGCCTGAATATTTTGTTACTCTTGTTCTTATGGCAACGCCGGACGACGACAGCTGGCCGGAGATAGTAGACCTTACTGTTGAAAGACAGGATCTTGATTACGTTATTTCATTCAGAACAGAAGAGGATCAGACAGAGGGGCTTATGTCTGCTCAGGTAATGTACGAGCCTATATATATGTCCCTTAACATTACAAACTCAACTGATGTAACTCACGGAATGTGGGGACTCACCGCCGAGGACACCATCATTGCAAACCCCGGAGAAGACGACCTTGCACAGTATGGACTTGACGATCCCGGAACAACAGTTACATTAAAGACTGACGATGATAAGACTCATGTGCTTACGATAGGAGATCCTATATACGTTCAGGACGAAAACGGAAACGATACCGCCCAGATCGCTTCATATTACGTTTATCTTACAGGCGAGGAAGGGATAAATTCCATTTATCAGGTCGCGGCAGACAGCCTTCCGTGGACAACCTTCCTTCCCGAAGACGTTATTTCCAATCTTATGACCACAAACGCTGTGGGAACAGTTGATACTATCGTTTATGAAAATGAAAGCGGAAGCAGTGTATTTGAAATTGACACGGACGACGAGGGCAGCGTAACAAAGGTTACTCTTGACGGAGAAGAAGTTGACGCCAATCTTTTCAAGACCCTTTACCAGCAGATTATCACCTGCCCTACAAACCAGGTGTATTTTGAGGACACGGATGCCGAACCCTTTGCCACACTTTCAATTAACGTAAGCGACGGAAAATCTGACGTTATCGAATTTATAAGAGATACAAACAGAAGAGTTATCGTCAAGCTTAACGGAAGAACTACCTTCAGGATTGCATCAACATGGATTGACAGCCTTGAAGATAACATTGAAAATGTACGCAACGGCACAGAGGTCAAGGATTTTGTCTGACTGACACAATACGACATTGCTCACCGCCGATAAGTGTTAAAATATTGCTGATGATGATTTCGGCAATTTTAAAAAATTGTTTGCATTTTCTGAAAATATATGCTATAATAATTGTGCGACAATAAAACGTGTGCCTTGTTCGGAATGTTCAGGCAAAACATTACACATATAACCAAGTCGCCGATGTCCCCCTGCCGAATATTCGGCAGGGTTCCATTCAGTTTTTCAGTGGGGGTTTTAATCCCCCGCTGAAAAACTGAGGAGCAGAGCTCCCATCTGCAGCTTGCTGCAGTCAGCGACAGGTTGCTATCATCGCAACGTGATTAAGCCTGTCTGCTGAAAAGCAGACAACTTTGCTGAAAAGCGGACATCTTTATCACGCTTTGCTCCGATTTAAAAGAAAGGTTGATGAGAAATGGCAGAGAATAAAACAAGATTTTTCACATACAGAGGTCTGCCTCTTGTGAGATGCGGAAACGAACTCTATTACGGAAATATGTATGATGAATATGTTGTACGTATGGTGATTGAAGAAACAAAGGATTTTGGCGGAATGAAGGTTGCAACTAAAATAAAACTTTTCAAGACTGCGACAGATATTACTCTTCCCTTTGACAAGATAATCGTTAAAAATGCTGAAAAAAGCAGTCTTTATGAGGCGCTCGACATGGCTTGCGCATGGCTTGGAAGATACAAGTCGGCATAACTAAGTCGCCGATGTCCCCCTGCCGAATATTCGGCAGGGGGACATTCAGTTTTTCAGTGGGGGTTTTAATCCCCCACTGAAAAACTGAGGAGCAAAGCTCCCATCTGCAGCTTGCTGCAGTCAGCGACAGATTGCTTTTCGTCGCAACGTGATTAAGCACAGCTCTGAAAGAGATGTATAGCTCCGAAGGA
>CALWNN010000062.1 GCA_944382845.1 uncultured Clostridia bacterium | reverse complement strand
TATAAGTTTTTCCGGAAACAATATCCGTTGCCGGCTGGTTTGCTCCTCTGTGTCCGTATTTCAGCTTTTCGGTCTTTGCACCCTGTGAAAGGGCAAGAAGCTGATGACCGAGACAGATCCCAAAGGTAGGTATCTTCTTTTCGCAAACCTTGGCAAGCTCAGCTATGATCCCTACATTATCCGCAGGGTCGCCGGGTCCGTTTGAAAGCATTATTCCGTCGGGAGCAAGCTCAAAAATCCGCTCAGCCTTAGTTCCGGCAGGCAGAATCGTTACCTCGCAGCCACGTTTTACAAGTTCTCTTCCTATATTGTGCTTTGCACCGAAATCCCAAAGACAGACTCTTCTTTTGATCTCGCCGTCAGGCTTGAAAACCATTTCCTCCTTACAGGTCGTGTTTTCAACAGCGTCAACTATCTTATAGTTTTTAAGCTCTGAAAGACCAAAACCGCTTTTTTCGTCTGTAACTATCTTGCCGTTCATAACTCCATACTCACGGACGATCTTTGTCAAGGCTCTTGTATCTATTCCGTAAAGTCCTACTATTCCGGCTTTTTTTAAAAAAGTGTCAAGATCACCCTCGCATCTGAAGTTGCTGGGCTCTTGACACCAATCTCTGACAATATAAGCCTTCACATGAGGGCGGTCGCTCTCAAAATCCGAAGGAATAACACCATAATTGCCTATTAAAGGAAATGTCTGAACAACTATCTGTCCATAATAGCTTGGGTCGGTAAGTGTTTCAAGATAGCCGGTCATTGCAGTTGTGAAAACAATTTCCCCAACAGCCTCGCCTGAACAGCCAAAGCTTTTGCCCTCGAAAATATTACCGTTTTCCAAGATCAAATATGCCTTCTGCACCATAACTCCTCCTTATCATTCAGTCAAAAAGCTTTATCTTTTCTATTATACTATATCCATTGCCACATTGCAAGAGTTTTTTTAAGTTTCGTAAATTTTAATAATTTCAAGAGCAATTTCCTTCTTCGTTTTGCGCATATCCATAGCTTGCTTTTCAAGATACCTGTGAGCCTGCTGCTCGGTAAACTGCAAATACTGCATAAGCGCAAACTTGGCTCTGTTTACAATCCTTATTTCGTCTATTTTCTTCTGAAGCTTTATATTCTGATCTCTCAGTCCTAAAATACGCTTTCTCATTGCATTTATCATTTTCATAGACTGAAAAAAAACAGTTTTATTAAGAGGCTTTGCAAGAACTGCCACTCCGTAATCTTCAAGCTTTTCTCCCACGCTGTCTGCAATATCCGATTTAACTATCATAATACAGCTTGCCATTGAACTGTCGCTTACAAATTCCGCAAGATCGTTTCCGAATTCGTCTGAAATTGGAGCGTTTATAATAACAAGGTCATAGTCTGAGTTTCCCCCGATAATGCGCCTTGCCTCAACTCCCGTATGAACAAGGGAAACACTGCAATGGGCGGCTTCCTTTACAAGAGAAGCTATCATATTCGTGGCGTTATCATTACTTGAAATAATAAGTACCTTATCCATTGCATCATCCCCCGTCATACATTTTTTCAGCGTTACAGATTGTAGAAATATTTTCTTTCCTCAAAAATTTCCTTGTTATCCTCTGCCTGATATTCAGCCCACGCCCTGCTTCGTTCAGCCATTACAAATCCAAAAACCTTTTCAGGCAGATATTTTTTTAAAAACAGGCTTTTTTTTGCATATTCGATAGCTTCGCCAAGGTCAGCAGGCAATGCTCCGTACTTTTCCCTAAGCTTATCATCTGAGTGATCAAGCACAGCGTCCACCTCTTCGGAAAGAGGCATTTTGTTTTCCTCGCCTTCTATGCAGGCATAAATAAGCAGTCCTAAAACATAGTACGGATTGCAGGCGCAGTCCGGCGAGCGCAGAACTATCTGACCCTCTCTGCGGTTGTCAAGAGGTATCCTTATAAGCTGTGAAAAATCAGCATGAGCCCATGTTATGTATCTCGGTGCGGAATATTCCCCAAGTCTCCTATAGGAATTTGCCGTTGAGTTTGTAAAAACAGTAAAATCATTTATATAGTGCATTATTCCTGCCACAAAATGTTTTGCAGTCTGAGAAAAACCGTTGTTATCAAGCTTGAACACATTTATGCCATTTTTAAACGCATTTATATTTATGTGAAGTCCGTTTCCGCCGTTTTTCATAAGAGGCTTAGGCATAAAGCTTGCGTAAAGTCCGTTTCTTTCAGCAATCACCTTCACCGTAGACTTAAAGCTTAAAAATGTATCTGCGGCGTTAAGAGCCGAAGAATATTTAAAGTCTATCTCATGCTGACCGGGACCGCTTTCGTGTCTTGAGGAAACAGGCTGAACATCCATCTGTTCAAGGGTCAGGCATACTTCACGTCTTACATTTTCGCCCTTATCTATCGGAGCAACATCACCATATCCCCCGAAATCATGAGGTATCTTAGTAGGCACGCCCTCCTCTTCAGTGGTCTTGAAAAGGTAAAATTCACAGGAGGTGCCAAACTGGAAGTTATATCCCTTTGACCGTGCAAATTCAACAGCTTTTTTGAGAAACAGTCTGCCGTCCCCCTCAAACTCGCTTCCATCTCTGTGCTTTATATAGCAGAAAAACCTCACAACTCTGCCCTGCTGAGGTCTCCACGGGAGAACCGTCATAGTTGAAGCATCGGGGAAAAGCATAAGATCGCCTTTTGAAAGCTCGGAAAAGCCCATGACCTTATTTGATGTGATGTATACGCCGTCTGAAAAGGCAGCCGCAAGCTCACTCGAAAGAATAGAAATATTTTTCATATTTCCGTAAATATCACAGAAAGTAAGCTTTACAAATTTCACGTCGTTTTCTTCAACAAACTGAAGAACCTCCCTTTCGGAATAATTCACAGAAATTACCTCCTTCATCAATTTAAATCTTTAAAAAAATCCCCGCAGAAAAACTTTCAGCGAGGAATTTCTACCGTATTTAATTATACAACATTTTCTCCCTCATGTAAAGCCATAAGGGAGAAAAAATATTATTTACGTTTGATTTATTTCAGGTTTGTATATCCCATAAGGAATTTATCAACAGCCTTAGCGACGCTTCTTCCCTCCTGGATAGCCCACACAACAAGGGACTGACCCCTGTGCATATCTCCTGCTGTAAATACCTTTTCAACGCTGGTGGCATAATCTCCCTTTTCGGTAAGAACGTTGGTCCTGCCGTCGATTTCCACACCAAAAGCAGATGTCACATAGCTTTGCGAACCAAGAAAACCTGCTGCGATAAGGCAAAGCTCGCATGGGATAACTTCTTCGCTTCCCGCAACCTCAACCATTTCCCGTCTGCCTGTTTCGGGGTTTGTTTCAAACTTGACCTTAACGGTTTTAACAGCTGAAAGCTCACCGTTTTCGTTTTTAATAAACTCTTTTACGGTTGTTTCGTAAATTCTCGGGTCGATTCCGAAAACAGCGGCGGCTTCTTCCTGACCGTAGTCTGTCTTGCAGACTCTCGGCCACTGAGGCCATGGGTTATTTTCCGCTCTCTCATCAGGAAGCTTCGGCATCATTTCTATCTGTGTAACTGACTTACAGCCGTGTCTTACAGCTGTTCCTACACAGTCGTTTCCTGTATCTCCTCCGCCAATAACAACAACGTTCTTATCCTTTGCCGAGATATACGTTCCCTCAGCAAGATCATTGTCAAGGAGGCTTTTTGTTGTGGATTTAAGAAAATCAACAGCAAAGTAAATTCCCTTTGCATCTCTTCCCTCAGCCTTGATATCTCTTGGATTTGAAGCACCGCAGGCAAGTATGACTGCGTCATATTCGGCAATAAGCTTATCAGCCTTTATTTTCTTGCCTACATTTGCATTGAAAACAAAGTTTACTCCTTCTTCTTTCATAAGTTCAACTCGTCTGTCGATCACCCATTTTTCAAGCTTCATATTGGGGATACCGTACATAAGAAGTCCGCCGGCTCTGTCATCGCGCTCATAAACCGTAACGTCATGTCCGCGCCTGTTAAGCTGATCCGCCGCAGCGAGTCCGGATGGTCCCGAACCAATTACGGCAACTTTTTTTCCCGATCTTACTTCAGGGATCCTCGGCTTCATGACTCCGTTTTCAAAAGCCTTTTCTATGATTCTGTTTTCATTTTCCTTTACAGATACAGGGTCGCCGTTAAGTCCGCAGGTACAGGCTTTTTCGCAAAGTGCGGGGCAAACTCTCGATGTAAACTCAGGAAAGTTGTTTGTAAGAAGAAGTCTGTGTGCGGCATCATCCATCTGTCCGCAGTAAAGAAGATCATTCCATTCAGGGATAAGGTTATTCAGAGGGCAGCCTGAAACAGCCCCCATCAATACCTTTCCGTTCTGGCAGAAAGGAACTCCGCAGTCCATACATCTTGCAGCCTGTTTTTTCTGATTTTCAAGAGAAAGCGGCTTATGAAATTCGTTAAAATTCTTTATTCTTTCAAGCGGTTTAACAGCCTTGCTTTCTTCTCTGTCAAATTCTAAAAATCCCGTAGGTTTTCCCATCTTATATTCCCCCTCCTACTTTCTTGTATTGGCATAGAAAGCTTCGATCTCTGCCTGCTCGCTGCTCATGCCTCTTTCTTCCATAACAAGTATTGCCTGACGCATGCTTGCGTAATCATGAGGAAGAATTTTTTTGAATTTCGGCAGGTATTCTTCAAAGTTATCAAGAATTTCCTTGCCCTTTTCAGATCCTGTTGCGGCAACGTGTTCCTCAATCATTGATTTAAGTTCGAGAACGTCATATTTTTCCGTAACGGCGCCAAGTGAAACAAGTTCCTTATTAAGCTTCATGTAAAGGTCTCTGCTTTCGTCGAGAACGTAAGCGATTCCTCCCGACATACCTGCGGCGAAGTTTTTGCCTGTTTTACCAAGCACAACAACTCTTCCGCCTGTCATGTATTCGCAGCCGTGGTCGCCTACGCCTTCAACAACAGCATATGCTCCCGAATTTCTTACGCAGAATCTTTCTCCTGCGACACCGTTTATAAACGCCTTACCGCTTGTTGCGCCATAAAGTGCAACGTTTCCGATAATGATATTTTCATCTTCCTTAAATGTTGAGCCATCAGGCGGATAAACAATAAGCTTTCCTCCCGAAAGACCTTTTCCGAAGTAGTCGTTGCTGTCGCCGGAAAGTTCAAGGGTTAGTCCCTTCGGAATAAATGCGCCGAAGCTCTGTCCACCGCTTCCTTTGCATTTTACAACGTAAGTATCGTCGTCAAGGGTATCATCGCCGTAACGCTTTGTAATTTCCGAACCAAAGATTGTTCCGAGAGTTCTGTCGGTATTTGTAACGTCTATCTCGATAGTCTTTTTGGTCTTGTTCTTTAAAGCCGTGCCCATTTTCTTCATAATGACGTTTTCATCAATGGTATTTTCAAGCTTGAAGTCGTAAACATCCTCAGGTCTGAAGGATTTTGCAACAGACTTGTCATTGATATACGGATTTTCAAGTATTCTTGACATATCGATCTTTCCTGCCATTGAATTCTTGTCATAATCCTTAACGTAAAGCAGATCTGTACGTCCAAGAAGTTCGTTTACTGTACGGATTCCGAGTTTAGCCATATATTCTCTTAACTCTTGAGCAACAAAGTGCATGAAGTTTATTACATACTCCGGCTTACCCTTGAAACGCTTTCTAAGCTCAGGGTTTTGAGTTGCAATTCCCACGGGGCAGGTATCGAGGTTGCACACTCTCATCATTACGCAGCCCATAGTTACCAGCGGAGCGGTAGCAAAGCCGTATTCCTCGGCGCCTAAAAGTGCGGCAACAAGAACGTCACGTCCCGTCATAAGTTTGCCGTCTGTTTCAATAACGACTTTTGAACGAAGTCCGTTCATAATAAGGGTCTGATGAGTTTCGGCAACGCCAAGTTCCCATGGAAGTCCTGCATTATAGATCGAGTTTCTCGGAGCAGCTCCTGTTCCGCCGTCAAATCCCGAAATAAGGATAACTCCGGCTCCTGCCTTAGCAACTCCGGCGGCAACCGTACCAACGCCGGCTTCAGAAACAAGCTTTACAGATATCCTTGCGTCCTTGTTTGAATTTTTAAGGTCGTAAATAAGCTGAGCCAAGTCCTCTATGGAGTAAATATCATGGTGAGGCGGAGGCGAGATAAGTCCCACTCCCGGTGTGGAGTGTCTTGTCTTGGCTACCCAAGGATAAACCTTAGCGGCAGGAAGCTGACCGCCCTCTCCGGGCTTTGCGCCCTGCGCCATTTTTATCTGTATCTCCTTTGCGGAAACAAGATATCTTGATGTTACGCCGAATCTTCCCGAAGCAACCTGCTTTATTGCGGAACATCTGTTAAGTCCGTCCTTGCCGACAGTTAATCTCTCAATGCTTTCACCGCCCTCGCCGGAATTTGATTTTCCGCCGATTGCGTTCATAGCGATAGCCATTGTTTCATGGGCTTCCTGAGAAATCGAGCCGTAAGACATAGCGCCTGTTTTGAACCTCTTGCAGATGCTTTCAACGCTTTCGACTTCATCAATTGGGATTCCGCCGTTTTCATCGTATTTGAAGTCGAGAAGACTTCTTAAATTCATAGTCCTTTCCTCATTGGTAAGGCACTTTGAATACTCTTTATAGATCTCGTAATTGCCTGTTCTTGTAGCCTCCTGAAGAAGATGGATGGTTTCGGGATTATAAAGATGATCCTTTTTACCGCTTCTCAGCTTATGGCTTCCCACGCTTTCAACCTCGTTATTAACTGTAAGTCCCAGAGGGTCGAAGGCGCTTGAGTGAAGATTTTCAACACGCTTGCTTATATCTTCAAGGGTAATACCGCCGACTCTGCTTACAGTTCCTGTAAAGTACTTGTCGATAACATCCTGAGAAACGCCCATAGCCTCGAAAATCTTTGAGCCCTGGTAGGACTGGATAGTTGAGATACCCATTTTTGACGCAATCTTTACAATTCCCTTTAAAACCGCCTTATTATAGTCATATTCCGCAGCGTAATAATCCTTGTCAAGAGCGTTCGAGTCAATAAGATCACGTATAGTTTCCTGAGCAAGGTATGGATTTATCGCACAGGCGCCATAGCCCAAAAGGGTTGCAAAGTGATGAACCTCTCTCGGCTCTGCGGATTCAAGTATCATAGCCACGCTTGTTCTCTTCTTGGTTGAAACAAGGTGCTGCTGCATTGCCGAAACAGCAAGAAGAGAAGGGATAGGAACATGGTATTCGTCAACTCCCCTGTCTGAAAGAATAAGGATATTCGCTCCGTCCCTGTAAGCCTTGTCAGCTTCTATAAACAGGTGATAAATAGCCTTATCAAGAGGAGTTCCCTTATAATATGTGATCGGTATAACACCCACCTTGAAGCCGGGAACCTTCATGTTCTTGATCTTGAGCATATCGGTGCTTGTAAGGATAGGATTTCTTACTTTTAAAACATGGCAGTTTTCAGGAGTTTCCTCCAGAATATTTCCGTCCTCGCCGATATATGTGCTTGTATCGGTAACTATCTCCTCGCGGATAGCGTCAAATGGAGGGTTTGTTACCTGAGCAAAAAGCTGCTTGAAATAGTTAAACAAAGGCACGTTTCCGTTGTCAAGCGGAGGAATCGGAATATCCGCACCCATTGCAGCAACCGGTTCAGCGCCGTTTTTTGCCATAGGAAGTATGCTTGTTCTGATATCCTCGTATGTGTAACCGAAAGCCTTCTGAAGCTTTGAAAGTTCCTCATGATCAAAGTGAACTACGCTCTTGTTAGGAATGTGAAGGTCTTTAAGGCGCACAAGGTTAGCGTCAAGCCATTCGCCGTATGGCTGACGGGTCGCATAGTAATTCTTTAAATCATCATCGTCAATAAGCTTTCCCTTGACAGTGTCAACAAGAAGCATTTTTCCGGGACGAAGCCTTTCCTTTTTAACTATCTTTTCCGGCGGAATGTCAATACAGCCCACCTCTGAAGAAAGAACAAGGAAATCGTCATTTGTTATATAGTATCTTGAAGGACGCAGACCGTTTCTGTCAAGAACAGCTCCCAGAACGTCGCCATCTGAGAAAAGGATAGAAGCAGGTCCGTCCCACGGTTCCATCATTGTAGCGTAATACTGGTAAAAATCTCTCTTTTCCTTGGACATGGTCCTGTTGTTTTTCCACGGTTCCGGAATGGTTATCATAACCGCAAGAGGAAGGGGCATTCCCGACATTACCATAAATTCAAGGGCGTTGTCAAGTCTTGCAGAGTCAGATCCGTTGACATCTATAATAGGAAGTATCTTGTGCATTTCATCCTTTAAAACTTCGCATGAAACGGATTCCTCACGGGCAAGCATCTTATCCGCATTTCCTGTAATGGTGTTTATCTCTCCGTTATGAACAATAAATCTGTTAGGGTGAGCCTTCTGCCAGCTCGGATTTGTATTGGTAGAAAATCTGGAGTGAACTGTTGCAATGGCAGATGTAAACTCCTCATCCTGAAGGTCATAGAAAAATCTTCTTAATTCCTTAACAAGGAACATTCCTTTATATACAATAGTACGGCTCGAAAGCGAAACAACATAAGTGTTTTCATTCGACTGTTCAAATACACGTCTTGCAATATAAAGCTTTCTGTCAAAATCAAGTCCCTTGGGGCAGTCGTCAGGGCGCTTTACAAATCCCTGCATGATATAAGGCATACTGTCAAGAGCCTTCTGACCCAAAACGCTTGGATCGGTAGGAACAACTCTCCAACCCAAAAACTTCATGCCCTCTTTTTTGACGATTATCTCAAAAAGCTTCTTGGCCTGGTTTCTCTTCAATTCGTCCTGCGGGAAAAAGAACATTCCAACACCGAAATCCCTTTCTCCTCCGATGTCAAAACCAAGCTTCTTTGTTTCCTTTTCAAAGAAGTGGTGGCAGACCTGAACAAGGATACCGACACCGTCGCCTGTTTTTCCCTCGGCGTCCTTACCTGCTCTGTGCTCAAGATTTTCAACGATCTTAAGAGCGTTTTCCACTACCTCTCTTGACTTGATTCCCTTGATGTTGACAACCGAACCTATTCCACAGTTATCATGCTCGAACCTCGGATCGTATAGTCCCTGCTTTTTAAAAGGTTCCTGTACTCTGAAGTTGTCCATCATATCACTCCCATTCCTTTACTTATAAATTACTTATAAATTATAGTATTCACTCACGGCACGTTCTGCCGTAATTTTTGAGATAAAAAAAGACGTCGCTGATAAAAGGGGACAACAACCCTTCCCAACGAACGTCTTTGTTCTAGATTATTTTATCACAATTCACCCCTTATTGTCAATAGCATATGATTTGTGATTTTGCACAAATTTTAAGGCTTGTGCATTTTCTCTGTTGTCAGCCTGTCATTAAAAGCAAAAATGCAGGATTTTGTTTCGGAAATTTCAAAAAATATCGCAGGAATTATTATCAAAGATATAACAGGAAAGCTATATGTAAAGCTTGATGTATGCATAACCAAATTATCGCTATAAAGTGTTGATACATTTTGTTTAATCCTACAAAAAGGCGGTTTTTTGCAAAAAACACTTGACAAATGTCTGTAACGGGTTTATACTGTGTATGTAAACAGCAAAGGCGCTGTGGACGTTAAGATGCGTTCGCAGTGCCTCTTTTTTTATTCAAGTCAATAATTTATATTTGATTGGAGGACTTACCAATGAGCAATATTCCTGAGATTTTTGCCAGCGACGTTTTCAATCTCAAAACAATGAGGGAACGTTTGCCAAAAGAAACCTACAAAGCTCTTCTTAAGACAATCAACAACGGTGAGCATCTCACACTTGAGACTGCAAACGTAGTTGCAAACGCCATGAAGGACTGGGCAATCGAAAAAGGCGTTACACACTTCACACACTGGTTCCAGCCAATGACCGGAATCACCGCTGAAAAGCATGACAGCTTCATTTCGCCGACAAGCGAAGGAGAAGTTATCATGGAATTCTCCGGCAAAGAACTTATCAAAGGCGAACCTGACGCTTCTTCATTCCCCTCAGGCGGATTGAGAGCTACATTTGAAGCAAGAGGCTATACAGCATGGGACCCTACCTCGTTTGCATTTATTAAAAACGGAACCCTTTGCATTCCTACTGCTTTCTGTTCATACAGCGGTGAAGCGCTCGACAAGAAAACGCCGCTTCTCCGTTCAATGGAAGCTGTAAATAAATCCGCACTCAAGATCTTAAAGCTCTTCGGAAGCAACGCTACAAGAGTTACTTCAACAGTAGGACCTGAGCAGGAATACTTCCTTATCGACAGGGAAATGTATGCAAAGAGAAAAGACCTTATTTATGCAGGACGTACTCTTTACGGCGCACCCGCTCCAAAAGGACAGGAGCTTGAAGATCACTACTTCGGAACTATCAAGACAAGAGTTGCAGGATACATGAAGGATCTTGACGAATCCCTCTGGAAGCTTGGAATTTATGCCAAGACCAAGCACAACGAGGTTGCTCCTTCACAGCATGAGCTGGCACCTATTTTCTCCACAACAAATATCGCTACAGACCACAACCAGCTCACAATGGAACTTATGAAGAGAACAGCAAGAAAGCACGGCTTCAAATGCCTTCTCCACGAAAAGCCATTCGCAGGAGTAAACGGTTCGGGTAAGCACAACAACTGGTCGCTTTCTACCGACACAGGCGTAAACCTTCTTGAACCCGGAAAGACTCCTTCTGAAAACGCTCAGTTTCTTCTCTTCCTCGCAGCAGTTGTTAAGGCTGTAAACGAATATCAGGATATTCTCAGAGCTTCAGTTGCTTCTGCAGGAAATGACCACAGACTTGGCGCTAACGAAGCTCCTCCCGCAATTATATCCATATTCCTCGGCGACGAACTTACCGAAATTATTCAGTCCATTGTAAACGGCACTCCTTATAATGGTAAGGACATGGCTGACATGGAAATCGGAGTTGACGTTCTCCCTAACTTCCCTAAGGATACTACCGACAGAAACAGAACCTCACCTTTTGCTTTCACAGGCAACAAGTTTGAGTTCAGAATGCCGGGTTCAAAGCTTTCAATTGCAGGACCTAACACAATTCTCAACACAATTGTTGCAGAGGCTCTTGATCAGTTCTATGATGAACTCAAGGATAAGGAAGATTTCCAGGACGCTCTTGATACACTTATCAAAAAGACCTTCAGCGACAACATGAACATCATCTTCAACGGTGACGGTTATAGCGCTGAATGGCCTGTTGAAGCTGAGAAGAGAGGACTTTTAAATCTCAAGTCTACTCCTGAGGCAGTTCCTTACTTTGTTGCTCCAAAGAACATCGCTCTCTTTGAAAAGCACGGAGTATACACAGAAACAGAGCTTCACTCAAGAGTTGAGATACTTCTTGATGAGTACTGCAAGGTAATAAACATCGAGGCACTCACAATGATTGACATGGCTAAGAAGGATATTCTTCCTGCTGTTTCAACTTATGTCAAGGAACTCGGCAAAACAGCTAAGCTTGCCAAGGAATGCGGCGCCGAAGCAACATTTGAGGTTGAGCTTGTCAAGAAGCTTTCCGCTCTTACAGCTGATATGTATGCTAAGCTCAAGATCCTTGAAGAAGTAAATCTTGCGGCTCACGACATAACTGATCTTCAGGAGCTTGCTAACTACTACCACGATAAGGTATTTGCTGCAATGCAGGAACTTCGCTGCGTAGCTGACCAGATCGAAACACTGGTAGGTGAAAAGTACTGGCCATATCCAACATACGGCGCACTGCTTTTCTACGTTAAATAATTTCAGACACTCTTAAAATTTTAATTCTATACACATTAGCCAACAGATTTTATACATACTCACCAATTCGTATTACTACTAACTCAATAACATTTTTCATGCACAATGAGGTGTATAAAGCTAAGGGAACAATCCACCCTTAACCGTATACACCTCTATTATTTTTGCAATATTTTAAATCAGAGCAATACTCGTACTATGCGTTACTGTCGCTACCGTTGTTCAGGCTCTATGACGGAAAGAACATAGTTATTTCCTGTTGTTAAGAGCAGAACCGGCAAGAAAGGCTACGACGCTCTTAAGCATGAATAAACAATAATTCAGCTTGCAAGTGATGAGGTGTTCAGACCTCTTGATCTATGCCCCCATCCCACTTATAAATTATGGCGGAATGCATTCGGTTGTTATCAACCGAGTGCATTTTGCTTTGTAAAAAGCATTAAAAAAGCCGGGAAAAATCCCGGACTTTTTATTTCTGATATCAAACCATCAGCTCGCACACAAGGTTTGAAAACTCTGTCGGATTCTCAAGGCCAATTCCTTCAATAAGCAAAGCCTGACAGTAAAGAAGCTTTGTATATTTTGCAAGCTTGTCCTTATCGGATTCATAAAGCTTTTTAAGTGTTTCAAATACAGGGTGAGAGGCGTTAAGCTCAAGAGCCTTTTCAGCCGTTACCTTGTTTTCGGAATTTTGAGGCATTGAATTTAATACCTTTTCCATCTCAATTGAAACGGTTCCGTCGCTTGAAAGACATACAGGGTAGGATTTAAGCTTACCTGAAAGTCTTACGTCGCTTACTTTGCCGTCAAGAGTCGACTTCATGAACTCAAACATATCCTTGCAGTCCTCAGCCTGCTTCTTTATTTCTTCCTTTTCTTCTTCGGTCTCAAGGTCAAGATCCTTGTCAGAAACTGATTTGAACTGCTTGTCCTTGTAGTTTATCATAACCTTGAGAACAAACTCGTCCACATCGTCCGTGCAATAAAGTATCTCATATCCCTTGTCCTTTACAAGCTCAGTCTGAGGCAGCATTTCAATTCTGTCAACGCTTTCTCCGCAAGCATAGTAAATGTACTTCTGATCCTCTCTCATTCTTGATACGTACTCGTCAAGAGTAACCTTCTTCTTTTCAGCAGAAGAAGTAAACAGCAGAAGGTCTGAAAGGGTATCCTTTGCAGCGCCATAAGACTGATAGATACCGAATTTAAGCTGAAGTCCAAAGCTTGAATAGAACTTTTCATAATCCTCACGCTTAGCTTTAAGCATCTTTACAAGCTCGTTCTTTATCGATCTTTCAATGTTCTTTGCAATAATTTTAAGCTGTCTGTCATGCTGAAGCATTTCTCTTGATATGTTAAGCGAAAGATCCTCAGAGTCCACAAGACCCTTTACAAAACTGAAATAATCAGGGAGAAGGTCGGCGCACTTTTCCATTATCATAACTCCGCTCGAATAAAGCTGAAGTCCCTTTTCGTATTCCTTTGAATAATAGTTAAATGGCGCTCTTGCAGGAATAAACAAAAGTGCGTCGTATGTTGCAACACCCTCGTTTCTGCTGTGGATATGACAAATGGGAGGCTCATAGTCGTTGAATTTTTCAATGTAAAAATTATTGTAATCATCGTCTGTGAGTTCATTTTTATTCTTCTTCCAGATAGGAACCATGCTATTTAATGTCTCATTTTCAACGTGAACCTCAGGCTCCTTGCCTTCTTCTGTGTAATGGGTATGTTCAACGTCCATCTTTATAGGATACCTGATATAGTCGGAATACTTCTTTACAAGGGACTGTATCTGCCATTGTTCAAGATACTTGTCATAGTTTTCTTCTTCGGTGTTATCCTTTAACGTTATAACGATTGTCGTGCCGTGACCTTCCTTATCGCATTTGTCAATGGTATAACCGTCAACGCCCACGCTTTCCCATTTGTAAGCTTCATTGCTGCCGTATGCCTTTGAATAAACGGTAACAAGCTTTCCTACCATGAACGCAGAATAAAAACCCACTCCGAACTGTCCGATAATGTCAACGTCATCGCCAAGGTCGTTTTCCTTTTTGAATGCAAGGGAGCCGCTGTTTGCAATTGTACCAAGGTTTTCTTCAAGTTCTTCCTTGGTCATGCCGATACCGTTATCGGAAATCGTAATTGTTCTTTTTTCCTTATCAAGAGCAATGTCGATTTTAAGGTCAGACCTGTTTACACCCATGGAAGTGTCTGTAAGAGACTTGAAATACAACTTGTCAATTGCGTCGCTGGCATTTGAAATAAGTTCTCTCAGAAAAATCTCCTTATGAGTGTAAATAGAGTTGATCATCATGTCAAGAAGCCTTTTGGATTCCGCTTTGAACTGTTTTGTTTCCATAAAAATCTCTCCTTTGTGTATTTGTCTGTATATATGTATACTTGTATGGCGGAAATTGCCCCGTCTTTTTGGGTTTTAGCACTCTTTGTCTTTGAGTGCTAAAAATATTATAGCATCTCTGCACTAAAAATCAATAGCATTAACAAATTATTAAATTATTTTTTACATCTGTACAACAGTTGAATTAATCGAAAAAGTATGTTATAATAAAATAATATACATATATTAATTATTGGATTTTAAAAAGGAGTATTTATGAGAATTTCAGAGCTTTTCAAAAACGGACGCACAGTTTTTTCCCTTGAGATTTTTCCGCCCAAGAAAAATAAAGGAGATATAAACACGATTTATCAGACACTTGACGGACTTAAAAACATAAAGCCGGATTTTATTTCCGTTACATATGGCGCAGGAGGAAACCTTGCAGATTCCTCAACTGCCGACATATGTCGCATTATAAAAGACAAGTACGGCATTACTCCCTTGGCGCACCTTACCTGCGTCAACAATACAAGAGAGGACATCGACTCAATACTTGAAATGCTCAAGAACTACGGAATAGAGAATATCCTTGCTTTAAGAGGAGATATAAATCCGAATATTTCTCCCAAACATGATTTTGAACACGCAAGCGACCTTGTTTCATATATCAAAAGTCACGGAGATTTCGGGGTGTCAGCCGCATGCTACCCCGAAGGCCACATTCAAAGCGCCTCTCTTGTTGACGATATTTTAAATCTTAAAACAAAAGTGGAAGCAGGAGCGGAACATCTTGTTTCACAGCTTTTCTTTGACAACTCCTACTTTTACGAATTTCGTGAAAAAGCAAGAATTGCAGGGATAAACGTTCCTATTGAAGCAGGCATCATGCCTGTTCTGAACAAAAGCCAGATTGAACGCATGGTTTCAATGTGCGGAGCTTCCCTTCCGCCCAAATTCTCAAAAATGTGCAGCAGATTTGCAGACAACCCGGAAGCACTGAGAGAAGCGGGTATCGCTTACGCTGTTGACCAGATAATAGACCTTATTTCAAACAATGTTGACGGAATACATTTATACACAATGAACAATCCTTATGTAGCGGGAAAAATATTTGACGCAATAAACTCTATGAGATAACTTAAACTACCGAAAGGACAAAGATATGCAACATTCCGGTTTTACAAACAATTTTAACGGACAGCCCAACGGTCAGAACTCACAATTTGATTTTTCCTTTGAACAAGCAAGAAGAAATCAGTTAAGCGGATTAAGAAAAAGCCTTACCGTTTTGGGAATACTTCTGATCCTTTACAACATCTTTATTGAATTTTCCGTTTATGTTTACTACTATGTTTACTACTTTGTAAGCGCGAAGAAATTTACCCTGAATTATAACACTGCGGCAAATTATATCCGCGACAACATAGAAAGTATTTCTGCTACGGAATTTGAAATGTTCGGAAACGCATTTATTGTTCTTGTTGCCCTTGTTCTTACCGTCCTTGTTGCTAAGGTCATATTCCGATTTGAGTTTTCATCAATCCTCCGCACAAGGAAACAGGATATCGTCCTGGGCGTAAAGGCTTTTCCGTTTTCAATGCTGATAAACTTTACCTTTACTTTATTGGCGTCCATTATTTCCGCTCAGTTTGCAGCCATCGGAGTAACTATCCCGGAAGCTGAATTTGTGATTGACAGGCCAACATTTCTTGCAGGTTTTGCAATGTTTTCATACACAGTCATACTTGCCCCGGTAATTGAGGAGCTTGTATACAGAGGCTTTGTTTTGAAGCTTATCTCACCTTACGGAAAATCTCTTTCTGTGATTCTTTCGGCATTTATCTTCGGACTTATGCACGGCAACCTTTCACAGTTCATGTCAGCTTTCACAACAGGTCTTATTTACGCTGTAATTGCCGTTTACACCGGGTCTATCACTCCAACCATAGTAATGCACATTATGAATAATATGCTCAACTTCATTTTAATGGCGGCTGAGGATTATAACGTGGCTGCTCTTGATACAGTTTACTCAATACTTTTTGTGTGCATACTACTTTTAGGTATCATGGAAATATTCCTTTACTACAGAATTATTTTAAAAAGGCCTCCCCGTGACAATAGTCTGCTTACAGTAAAGGAAAGATTTATCGCCGTTGTATCAAATCCGGCAATGATAATATATTTCCTGTATCTTTTTTACGAGTTCGTTTCAAACATAATCAGAGCAAATTAAAGCTTACGGCTTTGAACTTTAAAATTTAAAAGGAAATTTTTATGAAAAAAAACGCTGTTGCTGCCTGCGTTGCAATTGCTGCTGCCGCCTATCTTACAACAAAAAAAGCAAAGGGCTGGTTTAAAAAAGCTCATGTAAATATTGTTATGCAGGCATTGGAGATACTTAAAAACGACGAAAAACGTCTTGCGGTTTCTTCTCTTGAACCTTTTTCTCATCAGCTTCTTATAGGCGCTACCATTCCCGACAACAAGGGAGACAGAGATAACGGTTCAGGGTATCATTACTATTCCCCTATAAACAAGTTCGGTCTTCCCACAAGAACGAACTCGGGTTATTATCCGAACCGTCTCGGCTCTTTTTCAAAATCAGCAGGAACCATGCTTGAAGAAAACTACACTATGGCTCTTATTTTCTGGCAAAACGGCAAGAAGAATACCGCCTGTGTGCTTCTTGGAAGAGCTCTTCATTTTCTTTCAGACATATGCTGTGTTCCTCATACCACCTCAAGAGTGTGCAACGGCGGACCCTATAACTGCCACATGATGTTTGAACAGGAAGCAAACAAATATATCGAGGAATATAAAGCGTATACCGCAGACGGATTTTATGAGCTTTACGGGAAACTTTCTCTTTTCGAGATAGCTAACCGTCTTGCGGAATATTCGTCAAAGGACTTTGAAAAGCTTATAAGGCGCAAAAGATACGATTATGAGGAAATCACTTCACGGGCATTTCCGCTGGCGCAGATCGCCGCCGCTGCATTTCTGGAAAAATTTATTACCGACGCACATGGAAAGATCATAATCGATGAAAATTCCTGCTACGCATTCAGAAACTACGGATCGGGTCTTTATCTTCACAGCGATCTTTCCCTTTCCGAAGAAAAAGAATTTTTCAAGATCATTTTTCAGACGGACGGCTCCCTTGCCCTTGAAGGAACAGAGGGAGAGTTTGTTCCCTTTTCAAAAAATGATGGTTCGATACATCTTACCTTTTATCCCTCCGACGTAAAAAAGATCCGTATTACCTGTACAAAAAAGTATTCACGGACAGTTATCGATGTTCCTGTTATCAAAAGAGCGGGGCATGCTCCGTTCAGACCCGGAGTAAAGGAACATTACTGGATATTGGAGGACGAAAACGATGAGCTTTAAGCTGTGACGCAAAGTCACCTCTTGTCGAAAAATGCATATAATATTATCAGAAAAAACACCTTTGCCTGTTTAAATCAGGCGGTAAAGGGGAATACTGATATCAAAGACAGCCTGACAGATAAGGCAAATGCATTTTAAACAGGAGTGTATTACAGTGAATGTTCACAGAGGAGAAATTTATTACGCCGATTTAAGCCCTGTGGTAGGCTCTGAGCAGGGAGGCATAAGACCGGTACTTATTGTTCAGAATGATGTGGGAAACAGACACAGCCCCACAGTTATTGCCGCTGCAATCACAAGCAGACGGGATAAAACAAAGCTTCCTACGCACATTGAAGTAAACGGAGGAAGCTGCGGACTTGCAAAGGACTCCGTGGTGCTTTTGGAGCAGATACGGACTCTTGACAAAAAGCGATTAAAGGAGCGCATGGGTCAGCTTGACAGTGGTTCAATGAACAAAATCAACAATGCACTGTCCATTAGTTTCGGCTTGTACTGATAGAGAAAGGACTGATAAAAATGCCGTCCACAATGGTACATCTTTTTACAGCGGACAAAATAGCGTCCGCCCTTGAAATAAACGATATCTCACAGTTTTTCTTGGGATCGGTTTCCCCTGACGCTGTAAATTTAAATGGGTTTGCTTCTCAGGAGGTACGCTACGCCGCACACATTCGCTCGATAGATCCGGAAGTATGGAAGAATAATGTAAGCGAGTTTTACCGAAAAAATCTATCCGCTTACATAAATGAAATTGATTTTTTCAAAGGATTTATAGTTCATCTTCTGACGGATATTGCATGGGACGAATTTATCCAGCCCGATTTGTTTGAGGGCTTGCGCCGCAGCGGCATAACAGAAGATAATCTGAGAAAAGAAAAGTGGGTGGAGCTTGACAGGCTTGACGATTTACTTTTATCTGACAGTCGTTTTGAATTTATACGTTCCCGCCTTTCAGCATCTCATCCTGTTGCCGTTTCAACCGTTTCACAGGAGCTTTTAGAAAAATTCAAGGAGCATATATTAATTCAGACCAATAAAAAGAAATCAGATGAAAAGCCTGTTGTATTGAAATACGAGCATATCGAAGCCGTAAGTAAAAAGGTTTTAGAACTTTATAACCATGTCACAGACGTCCCCCCTGCCGAGTAAACGGCGGATTTAATTCAGGATTTCAGCGGAGATCTTCAGTTGGTTGAGCCCAAATTGAAACCTACCGAGAAACAAAGCCGATTTTCAGCAAGCTTAATCGGCTTTATCCCTATTTAAAATCTCTAAATCAAGAAAGCACCGACTTTGTCGGTGCTTTCAGTCTGTCGAAAAAGTCACCCGAAAGGGTGGCTTTTTTGAGTCAAATATGGTATAATGAAAAGGGTGATAAAAATGCTGCAAAAGGATAAAAAAGAAAGAAATCAACTTGAGTTTGTAAGTA
>CALWNN010000061.1 GCA_944382845.1 uncultured Clostridia bacterium | reverse complement strand
TTAGATGGATCTGGGTGGTGCCGGGAAAGGAGGGAGGGATGAGCAGCTCCTGAAGCTGTTGGTTCTCCTGGGGATCGTAGACGATCAGGTAATTGGGCTCCCAATCCGCCCAGTAGGGATAAGGGCAGTGGTACTGCTCCCCTGCATGAAGATAAAAGAGCCGCCGGCAAGGCAGCCCAAAATACCGGTCTCCTAATTTCACATTGACAACTCAATACTATCCTCAATCACACTGAGGTGTATCATTTCGCCAAAGGCAAATTGATACTGCATTTACGGTATGATTTTGAGAATAGTGATAACTGTGATACCGTAGGTAAGACTTTAAGATATTACCGATTGCATAGAGGATATTCCACCCGTGAGTTAGCCGAAAAGGTCGGCGTTGTTCCTGCCACACTTACTCTTTACGAAAATGACAAACATCCCATAAAGTATAAAACCGCCGTTCTGCTTGCCGAAGTGCTTGGTATTGACCGCAAGCTGTTGTTTGACGAGTATACTTCCTTTGTGGATTATCCGTGCGATCTGCTTCTGCGAGAGGTGCGGAAACGGTTATCACTCACTCAATCACAAATGGCGCAGGAAATCGGCGTTGCATCGAAGGCCTATTCTGCTTGGGAAAGAGCAGTACGAACACCACACAGACAGGAATATGAAAAGATAGCTCCACTTATCAAAAAAAGCCAATATCCATAGATAAAGAGCAATCCGAGAAGAACTGTAAAAGTTTTTCTCGGATTTTCTTTTTTCAACCGGTACATTCGGCCATAATGCCTTCTGCGAGTACAATTAAGGCAGAAGCTCAAAGGAGGTCGCAATATGCGGGGCAAAAAGTATTACATAAGCACTTGATGATTCTGAACGCAGCTTGCTAATCAACTGTCTGAATGACTTAAGGAACAGCCTTATTTCGGAGGGCAGATACACAGATGCGGTTGACGGGGTGCTGCTTAAAATCATCAACGCACCAATCAGGAAGTTCAAAGTAATTTGCAAGGAGGAATAATCACTATGGAGAAATCATTATTTGCGCAAATGGGTGGAACATACGAACAGCAGGGAGATTATATGATACCCTGTCTGGCCCTACCAACCCAAGAAGAACAGCCTATCGGAATGTGGGGGCAGCGGCACTTGCGGTATCTCAGACAGTACCGCAAGATACTTTATACCAACCTGCTGACAAGCGGAAAGTTGCACAGCTATCTTACCGAACTTAACAAGCAGGCAGAGGATATGTTTTTTCGGCTGGTAAAGCAGATGACAGAGCGTGAGGGTGTGTCCGAGCAGCTCAAAGCGGAAAATCAAATGGAATGGGTTCGGCGGATGAACAATATCCGGAACAGGGCGACAGAAATTGTTAACGCTGAGTTAATATTTTCAATTTAAGATTCATATATAGCGGAGTTCAACAAGCAACAGGACTTATAAACAGTCCTGTTGCTTTACATATAGAAAATGGTCTAACTCCTCATATCATTTATGGATTCCACGCACCACCACACTTATTGCAAACAAATTGTCCGTCGTCAGCAGATTTTATACTGACGGCATCTTGTGCATTACAAAGATAACACATAGGAAGCCAAACACATCCGCATTCTCTGCAGGTCAGGCCATCATTGCCAATTCCTGTCGTATAAAAGCCCAGTCCGCAATTTGGGCACCATACATTAGGACCTTCTTCTAAGGCTGGATCGTATTCTTCTGGAACAAATTCTTCCATCTGAAATGTCCTTTTATCAATTTTATAATTTTCCGTCGGAAAGTTGTTTTGATAGTCGTAGACAGAAACAATACGGTATGAATCAGTATCCTCCAATGTTTCAATACCAGAAAATTCCAGCGAATATCTATTATTGTATTCTCGCATGGCTTGATATTCTATAAAATAGTATTGTTTTAATTCATCCATTGTAAAACCACCCGCCACATCATGTGCAGTATCAAGCGACAGGGTGCTTGCAAAACTAATCATTGTATCATTTTCGATTGTTCTCACATCGGCTGTATCATCTGATAAAGAAAGAAAATGATCCATAATTGAAAGATCTGGAAGATATAACACATTATCTTCTAAAAATACATCATTATTTTTCCCCACACGCTCAGGGCATATTATGCTAGCAGGTGCCGAAATTGCAAAAACAAAGGAGTCACTAGTATCAGCATCCATTAGAGCAGCTAAAATAATGTCTGTATTTTGTATTATATATGTGTCAAAACCTCTATTTCCCATCGTAGAGTGGTCGAGTTCAAGTTCAAATCCTTTTCGGCGCAAATCGCTTAATGTCGTGTATGTCTGTAGAAAGCTTAAAAGAGTATTCTTATCAATTTGAGTAGCAAATGGCTTATCCGATTTTGCGGCGAGAGGAAAAACAAGCTCAATATTACCTATAGATACAGAATTACTATTAGAGTATGTCACTATTGTTAATCTTATTTCCTCATTTTCTAATTTTATTGAGACTGTTCCCTGATTGTTTTCGCTATCATTAAAATCGAATTCAGCCTTGGCCGCTTGACACAAAGACGATTCTGTTATTCGAATCTGCTTTCCATCAACGACAGAAGTGATATCGATATTTGCCGTGTTTCCGTCAAAGATCTGGAAATGAATGGTCACTCCAGATTCATCATCTTTATAGTATCCTGCATATCTTTCATACAAGATTTGCAATTGTCGATCGCTATCTTTGTAGCCGGTTAAATTATAAAAGAGTTCTATTGCTTTTGCGTATTCCCCTTCCTCCATAGATGCAACCGCTTCATTATATTGCATCAATTGCGGATCAATTGGCGCTTCATCGGCTTGTTTGAAAAACAAATCTGTTCCGAAAACCAAGAAACCTGCAACCAACATAACAACAGCAACTATAATTATACTCCATACAACCTTTTTGCACTTTTTGCCCGTATGTTTGCTGTTTGCAGTAAGCCGGTCTGCTTCCTGACTTCTTCCAAGCGCATTTAATATGCTTTTTATCAGGTCGATGTCCGCCCCGATTTTATTGTAATTGAGCGCCTGTATTGCGCTGATATTTTTAGGAATATCATAAGGATCCATCTCAGAAAAAACAGGGATCACTATTTTCCCAGTATATAAGCTCTCATAATGATTGAGTAGAGATTCAAAATTTTCTTTCGATGTGCCGATTATAATTACAGTTTTTGCAGTAAAAAGCGCGGCATTGCAAGCTTTTTCATACAACTCGCCTGTTAAATCAGAAGCTGAAATACGGCTGTAAAACGATTTGATTTTGTTTGCCTCGAGCTTTTGATATAGATCCTGCGCAATAATGGAGTCTTTTGTGCGTCTTCCGGCGTGATCGCTTTCTATATAGCAGATATATGTATCAATATCTTCATAGTAATCCGTGACAGAGTATTTTGCCCCGCAGGATTCGCATAGATAAACTCCGTCGCGAATTATTAAATTTCCGCCGCATTGTTTACACTTCATGATTTATTTCCTCTTTATCCATGATGCTTTTATTTCCGTTTTGGCCTCTGCCAAAATTGGATTTTGGTTTTCCGCGTTATATAGATAATATATGTTGCCACTTTGGGTAACCAGAAAGTCCTCATTTAGCCATATAACATCCTCCATAATTATATTATCACTACCATTCATATACAGATTATTTTTGTCATCGGTAAAATAGAAAGTTGCTTGGTTTGTATCAATGTCATTTTGTGTCAATAAGCAATTTGCAGTAAATTTATTAATCTCAACATCGCTTGTCGTTTCTGTTTCTCCATTTATATAGGTAATCAGATTATTGTTTTTATCTATTGCTACAATAGCAATATTTGAAAGGTAATCCATATATATACTAATATTCTGTATATCAACTAAGGAAGCAAGAAACCGATCAGCATTTTCTAAATTATTCGATATGGTGCCATCGAAATCCCAGTAGCAATTGTAGGCCGAATAAACTCGTCCATCTGCATCAAGTCCAATCAAGAAGGCTGCTTGGATGGGAGAACCAGAAGATTCTTGGGCTATACCCCAGTCAATTGCCACAATGTTATTCCATTCCTGAGTTTGCTCTAGCCATCCGTCTATATCATTTCCATGATCATATATATTTTCTGTGTTTCCATATAAAATTGTTCCATCGGTTTTAAGAGCCACGTTTGTTTGGCTAAAGTATGGAGATATTTGCACAATATCAGTCCAATCCGCTTCCAATAAATTATTTTCTGCCGAATTAGTTACAAATCCATCTTCATGAAGTGCATAGAGCTTTTCTCCACTTGAAACGGAAATAACTTTGCCATGTTCATTTAACTCTATTCCTTGATTTGCTGTTCCTGTATCATAGTTGAAATTTTCTACAGTTCCATTGGGAGTAACATAGTATGCTCCGGATGAACTGAATCGTTCATTTTCGGTAGCCACTGTCGCCAACTCTTCTCTCCAATTAAGCTCTGCATCTTTCTGCATATCTGCGGAGTCTTTATATCCGTTCATATTCCGAAATGCCCAAGCGGCTTCGGGATAATTGCCGTCATAATACAGCTGCATCGCGGCAGTATATTTGCCCATATTCAGAGACTCCTGCTGCATAGCGGCTGAATCTTTGAAATCTGTAAGTTCTGCAAAAGCATTAGCTGCCTCATCGTATTTCTCTTCGTTATATAACTGCATTGCAGCCTGATAATCAGCGTTATATGTAACGTAATCTTTTATATAAGGGAAAGAAATTACACCTGCCACTAATATAACGCCCGCAAAGATAGCCGCTGATATGCCCAGCCTCTTTTTTAATTTTTTTCTCCGAGCCGCCAGCATAATCGGCAGTGGTATCAACTTTTTAATTCCTCTAAGAAGTTCCTGCTCAAAATCATCTTTGGACATATCCTGCGCTGCCAAAATAGCAAACTCGTCTGGCAGATCGGATTTTGGCATATCAAAGTAGAGCGGAATCAGCGTTTTACTTGCGTCGTTTTGGCGCAGTGTCAAAAACCGGCTCCACTCATTTCTTACCCATGGAGATTCAATGTTTTCCTTCGAGGAGCAGACAGTCAGCATCACTTTGCTGGAATAGAGCGCAGCATAAATATAGGGCTCATATTCCGTTCCGATCTTATCCTCTAAAGTGATTCGAGAGAAAAAAACCTTATATCCGCTCTCCGTCAGTTTTTCGTAGAGCTTCTGAGCAGCGATACTGTCTTTCGTGCGGGTTCCTTTGCTATCCGTTTCTTTATAGGAAATAAAAATATCGAATGGTTTTTCCTTTTTTGAAACAGCAAGGATTCCTTTTTGGATATCATTGATCGTTTCGGCGTTTTCCTGATAATATGCCGTCTGCTCCTCATCGGCATATTGGATGACCTTTTGGTAATTTTTATCGTTTAAGATTGATTCGTAATGTGTACGGTTACAGGTGGGAATATACTTTCCTGTTTTCGGATCCTGCACGAATGTAACGCCGTATTTACATAAAACAAGATCCCAATAGATTTCCGGATCTTCCGGGCACAAGGATAAAAGCTGATTAAAAATCGTTTCAGCTTTGTCATATTCATTTTGCCGAAGATAGCTGTTGCCTCTGTCATATAACAGTTGCGCGCTTTCATCTGAAAACAACGGCAAAATCTGTTTGCTTCCGCAATAATCGCAAACAGCAACCCTGCTTTTAGAGGCTACTGTGAGACTGCCGCCACATATTTTACATTTAAATGTCTGCATAATTTGTCACTCCGTTAAGTTTCGTAAATCATTAGGTGCTATTCTATACTTTTAGTTTTCAAAAAAATTGTATCAATAGCACGAGGAGTTGGAAAGGTCAAAGAATCAGATAAAGATTGAACTATAAAACAGCCCAGTTGATACGCTCGAACACAATGATGGATATATTCTTCAAGCGATTTTTTCGCAGAATTATCCATTTCTACTTGGATATCATTAAGTGAAATTTTGACTGGTTGCGAGCAGGTATTGATAGCACTTTTTACTTTCTCATCTATAGTAACATTACCTTCTTTTAAATACGCTG
>CALWNN010000060.1 GCA_944382845.1 uncultured Clostridia bacterium | reverse complement strand
TTAGATTTTCCCACAATGCTTATCTTTTGGTCTTTGGTTCGGAATAGTGTAGTGCTGGCGGTCTATCTCTTGTTTTCGGTTGCTTGCTTCCTTACCGTACATGAGCATTTGCACCGGGGTTATCGTTACCGTAGCCTTCGAGAAGGTTGATTACGCCCCATACGCCAAGACCGGCACCGAGAGCGATTACGAGTGTCTGAAGAACGTCAACAGCAGAGTTAAAAAATTCCATAATAAAAAATCTCCTTTAATTTAAAATAGTTTTGATTGTTGTTTGGACACAAAAACAGCCGTCTGATTATTCATCAGCGGCTTTTGTGTCATCTTCGGTTGTTTCCGAACAGTCGTAAACCTCAACAACTGTATTCGGTTTTACTGTGAGCTTATGCGACAGATACTTTTCTACATTGAAAAGATTTCTTTCGTCAGCGTCGGAGGTCAGAGCGAATTTTGGATGCTTCGTTAAATCGTACTTATTACTGAGAAAAGGTCTCACGCCTCTAAGCTGCAAAATACACTTGCTGCCGTCCATTACGCTGAGTTCGTCCATCGACATAAGCTCTTTGCCTGTTTTCTGATAATTCAGGGAGTGCGAGGTTTCTTTGCCCCTGCTTTCACCAGTGTTATACAGGTCAATGGTTTCCTTTCCGAGAATTTCGGAAATTTCTTTCAGAGTGGTCTTTTCCTTACCACCGAGAAAGAGTGTTGTATCGCAGTTACCCACGATTGTATCCGCATTATCCTTGTAAATCGCCTTTAACTGACTTTGTGCCTGCAAGATGATTGAAGCTGAAATTTCTCTGCTTCGTATCGTTGCTATAAGTTTGTCGAATTTTGGAATTTGTCCGAATAGCGATAGGTAATTCTTTGATGTAATCTCCGAATTTTCCCCCGCTCCACACCGTACGTGACAGTTTCCCGTCATACGGCGTTCCATCGTATAATCAAGTTTTTAGTGCATACGCAGTCCTGTTTACTGTTTATTAAAAATCATATTTCTATTGGCTGTAAATCTGCATATTTACGGAGTTTATTGAGGTTTGCAAGCTGTTTTTCGTTTAACTTCAGCATTTGCACATATTTGCGTATCGTCGTTTCATTGGTTGCCGTTACAAGCCTGTGTGCTTCTGTGCATAAAATTATGAGATTGTTGTAACTGTTGTTTTCTGCACGTCCGCCTAATCTCGGCTTGATATGATGACATTCCATATTGTGAAGATACAAGGGCTTATGCGTTACTGCACAGTTTCCTTTTTGTGCAATATACCTTGAGAGCATATTGTCGGCAAATTCAATGCTTTCCCATTTGTACGCATTTTCCATAAGGTATCTGATAACCTCAAAATTTACAGAGTTTGGCACTTGATGTTCCTCGTAATTTTTCAGAACATACTTATTTACCTCTCTCCGTTTGTATTTAGGATAATCGTGCTGTACATAGGTTATAGGTATCAGCGGTCGTCCGCCTATCCACCTCATCTGACTTGATTTACCGTAATTTTCGGCTATGAACCTTGACCGTATTTCTCCCGATTTTTCTACCCGACACCCCTTGTTGTTGTGATTTGCTCCATTCAGTTTCTTTTGTATCGGATAACCGATTTCCGCAAAATCAGCACTTATGTGAGTAGCCATTTTGTAGTAATTATGCAGTCCGCTGACCAATGAATTGTGCAGACTGATATTTTTATCAATAGATTTTTGGTCGTTGTGGTTCAGAATACGCTTAATGCTCTCTGCGGCTTTTTTCTTTGCTTTTTCTTTCGCTTTGTCAGTCATATGCGACCTTACTGCGAATTTTCCGCTTTTGGGAACAGCACGGATTTTAATACCGAGAAATTCCATATAGTTCTTTTTCAGATTGGTAATTCCCGACTTTTCTGTACTGATTTCCAATGAAAGCCTTTCTTTCAGCCATTTTACAACTGCTGTATAGGTTTTCTTTGCTGTACCGTAGTCACGGCAGAAGATTTTGAAATCATCTGCATATCTTACGATATATATTTCTTTCAGCTTGCTTTTCTCCCGAAGCATACTCCATTTCTGCGACCTGTCAATTACAACATTTCCGTTTTTATCGGTTTTGCTGTATTCTCGATTTGTCCGTGTAGGAATGGTTTCCCACTGACTTGCCACCCACCAATCCAGTTCATTCAGAACGATATTGGATAACAGCGGTGATAAAATACCGCCCTGTGGTGTTCCTGTTTCGGGAGATATTACAATGTCATTAAACAAAATATCCGCTTTTAACATTGCTTTGATAATTGCTATCACTTTCAAATCCTGTATGCCCATTGCCCAGATTTGCCGTATCAGCTTTGCGTGATTGATGTTGTCAAAGAAACCTTTAATATCAATATCCACAACATAGTGCAGATTTTGAAGCTGTATCATTTTGTAGCATTGTGCCACCGCATTTTGAGCTGACCTGTATGGTCTGAACCCATTACTGCGTTCGTGAAATCTTGCTTCACATATCGGCTCCAATATTTGTAATACGCATTGCTGTATCAGCCTGTCCCATATACTCGGAATACCAAGAGGACGTTGTTTTCCGTTACCCTTATCAATGTGGGTACGGCGAACTTTTTTCGGCTGATAGTAATTCAGCTTGTTTCTGACCTTTTGGACTACAGTCTGAATTGGATATTTTTGAATATCCGTAATGATTTTTCCGTCAACTCCGGCAGTAAAGCTACCTTTGTTTTTGCAGATATTTCGGTACGCAAGTACAATATTCTCTTCTGAAACTATGAGCTTCATAAGATGTTTAAAGCACTTGCCTTGCTTGCTCTGTTCATACATTCCGCATAACTTTTCCTGCAAGCCGTACCTATACATATTTTTCTCTGATTTGTTTACAGTTTCCTTTGCCATAGTAACCACCGCCTTTCAGCGTGCTTTTTCTGGATAACTTTAGTTATCATTCTTACTCGAAGCTATGAAATCACTTTGTGATTACTACGCATACATATTAAACTTTGATTTTAACGACTTGTGCCTATCCCTCCACCGCTTATTATCACGGCTTCATCGGTACTGTGGCACTACTCTCACAGTCCCTAATCAGCTTATACGGCATAACCGCTTTCGTCTGAAATCAATATCGGATTGTGAACTCCACTGGTCGGACTGCTTTCCACGTTCCATTATTCTTAGCATTGGTACAACTTAGGTCAATCCTTTAGTCCTGCAAACATACCTTACGGTACTTACTGCCTGTAACAGTATGGGGAGTTTCATACTAACAACTTTTACTCCACCCCGTTTGCGTGCAAATTTGCACCCCGACATTTCTATCGGTCATTCGTTTAGAACCGTACACTCGGATTTTCGTCGGGCTTTTTAAGCCATTCTAACCATATTGCACCGCCGTCCGCACTATAGGCAGTACATCACACCTCTGTGACGCTTTCCTCAGCTTTATCCGTTAGGACTGCTCTCGTGCGACTTCCACGGGCTTACGACATCTGCATTTCACACTGCTTAGCCGTCCGTAGTTTTAACGTGAGCCTTTCAGGGCGTTACTCCGTCATTCGACTCATCAGAATAATAGTTCTACGTAACTATATTTAATTTTTTGTTACGTGTCGCACCTTTTCAGTACGAAACGTGTCACACTATTTGCGAACTCATCGAGTATAAAGCGAACGTGAACAGGGAGTCTGCCGCCGTATTTATCGTCGGCTTTGTCACACAACAGATTGAAAAGCTGAGTGTACATTATGGCTACGATAAAGTTAAAAGTATCATCGGTATCCGAGATTATGACAAAAAGTGCCGTCTTTTTATCGCCTAACGTATCAAGCTCAAGTTCATCATCTTCTGTTAATTCACGCAACTCCGCAATGTCAAAAGGTGCAAGTCTTGCACCACAGGAAATGAGGATTGATTTTGCGGTCTTTCCCGCCGCCAGTTTGTATTTCTTGTACTGTCGTACAGCGAAATGCTCAGGATTTTCTTGTTCAAGCTCTTTAAACAGCTTATCTATCGGATTTTCAAAGCTCTCGTCATCTTCTCGTGCTTCACTGGCATTTATCATCTCAATGAGAGTATTCAGATTTTTCTCATTATCAGGAGCCTCGTACCAGATATATCCGATAAGAGCCGAGTAATAAAGCCTTTCAGCCTTTACCCAGAAATCTTCACCGCTTTGACTGCCTTCACCTTTGGTGTTGGCAATAATCGTGTTTACGAGCTTGAGAATATCCTTTTCGGAACGGATATACGCAAGCGGATTATAGTGCATAGATTTCTTGAAATTGATAGTGTTAAGCACCTTGATTGCATATCCGCCCTCTTTCAGAGCCTTTCCGACTTCGTTCAGCACCGTTCCTTTTGGGTCAGTTACCACATAGGAGCTATGCATTTGAAGAAGATTAGGCTTTACATAAAATCGGGTTTTACCTGAGCCAGAGCCACCGATTACAAGGATATTCTTGTTTCGTGCATACTTGGGTCCTGCCTTCGGTCTGCCGTCCATCGTCAGACTTTCCGTTTCGGTAAGAATGACATTATCCTCGAACTTTTCAGCCATATACGGCTTAATATCTTCGGCATTACCCCAACGGGCAGAGCCGTACTCACAGCCTTTACGGTATTTTTTAGCGTCCTTGCCCTTGATATAGATAGCGAGTTTTATGATTACACCGCCAGCGATACCAATGAGAATGTCAATGGGGTTGAAGCTCGGCAAGGGATTTAGGAAAACCTCACCCAAGCCGTCCATACCGTTCATTATCTTGTCGCCAAGTTCCGTTCCTGCGGCACTTGTAAATGCCTGAGATACCTTATTGAAGGCATATCCGAGGATAACAAAGGGCAGAACCTTCATTACTTTTTGCTTACCCCATTTCATTACAGTTCTGCCTCCCGTGTCTTGTTTTTCTCTCTTGTACGCTCCTGAGCCTTTTGCTTGACCTGCTCACCGAGAGTTTTAAGCTTTGCCTTGATAGACGGCTTTTCCTTCTTTTTGAGTTCTTTTCCGAGAAAGTCCTTGAAAGCAGCGTTCATAACCTCTGCGTCCTTTGCCTTGAAAAAGATGAAGTATCTCGGCGGCTTTTCAGAGCCGTCCTTTTTGAGAGAGTAGTCGATACCGTACTTACGGGCGGTCTTGTTGAAAGACTTAATGTTCTGGTCGGTAACTTCGATATTCGTGAGCTTTTCGCCCTTTTGAATAAGGTGTTTTACCGATTGCTTTCCTTTATAGACCTTCGGGGACTTGTTTTTCTGTGCCGCGAGATAGGCTCTTACAGCCGATTTCAGCACATTCGCCGTAACTTTGGTCGCCCTGACCGAGAGCGACACGACTTTTTCGGAGTTCTGCTCCTGCATTACTGTCCTCCTTTCGGGTTATTTTTGTTCTTGCTAAGGGATTTTGAGTGGGAAACTCATAGTCTGACCTCCTTTTGGGTATAAAAAAAGCAGCCAAGTGTTTTTAATACTTGACTGCTATGTACGGGACGGAATTAACCGCCCCCATTAAAGTGATAATTCACTTCGGAGGTATAATAGTTGTTGATAGTAACGGCAGCATTATACAGGACTGTTTTCAGATAGGACTTGATATTACGCACTTTGCTTGGATTCTCTTTCAGACAGGAGAAGATATATTCAATGTGCATAGAATTGAGCTTCAGAATACGGCTCTTGACAAGCTCGGTCGGAACTTTATCCTTTCCGATATTCTGTGTTTCCGCTTCGGAGCATACACATTCAAGCATTATATCGACAATTTCATCAAGCTGTGCCTTGTTGAACTGGTTTACGATTAGGTCGTATTCGATATTTTCAAGAATGATTGCTCTGTATCCGTCAATCTTATCAATCCCATCAGGCAGGATAGATTGATTGATATTAAAAAGCTCTTTATTTTCTTTTTCTTTATTTGATTTCTCTTTACTTAATTGTGCCGAGGACATCTGTTTGGGTTTTACCCGTTCTGATTTATTCCGTTTAGGTTCATCGAAATGGCGTGGCTTCATTCTTATATCGTAGAACACTTCGCCATAAGTTCCGTTTTTTCGCCGTTCTCGGTATCGGGTGATATATCCTGTTGCTTCAAGCTCCTTTATGATAGAAGCGATAGTATCGGAACATTCACGGTTGATTTTCGACAAGCCTGCGATTGTCATATCCCATTTTTCGGGGAGCGATAATATTTGTGAGAGTAAACCTCTGGCTTTAAGGGAGAGCCGCATATCTTTTAAATGGTAATTTGACATTACCGTGTATCCGTCTGCTGTTTCAACTCTGCAATACGCCATCAGAATTCAATCTCCAGTACGAGAATATCGTTCTCTCCGATTTCTCCAAATTTTTCTTCAAAAAAGGTATTGACAAATTCGTCGAGATGTGCTTCATATATTGCCGCTTCGATTTCATCGGCAATTCTGCCCATTTCTTCGACCTCGGCACGGAGCTTGTCATACTCTCGCTTGGTCTTAATGAATTCAGCCGTGCTTGCTCCCTTAATAGTACGGGGATAGACGAATGTTCTGTACTCCGAAGCGTCAAGTTCCGCTTTCAGATTTGCAACCTTATTCCTGAGTTCTGCACTGAAGAAAAAAATCTTGAAAAAGGTCTTGACATTTTCCTCAGTTTGTGCATTGGGACTTTCTGAAAAATATTTCAGAAAAGACTTGACATCTGACAGCTTTTGTGCTATGAACCCCTCAAAAAAATTTTCAGAGAAGGGGTTGACAAATCTGTCATTCTGTGATAAGGGAGAACCTTTGAGATTTCTTTCAGAAAAGGTATTGACATTTCTGTCGTTCTGTGATATGGGACTTCCGATTGCTTTACTGTTCTTCATAATAATTCCGCCTTTCTTAATGTTGGTTTGAGCTTATCATATATTCAGGGAATAGAAAAACCCCGTATCTAACGGTTTAACCGTCGGATACGGGGTAATCTTTTTATTTACCAAGTTCAAGGCTCATCACGAGAGTTATATCTTCCCACTGATTTTGCCTTAAATACTTGCCGTTAGC
>CALWNN010000059.1 GCA_944382845.1 uncultured Clostridia bacterium | reverse complement strand
TACTTACAAACTCAAGTTGATTTCTTTCTTTTTTATCCTTTTGCAGCATTTTTATCACCCTTTTCATTATACCATATTTGACTCAAAAAAGCCACCCTTTCGGGTGACTTTTTCGACAGACTGAAAGGAGCAGTTTTTCTTACTGCTCCTTTATATTTTTTATAACTGATTAGCAAAACCGCCATACATATGTCCGACAGCCATAAATAAGTTTGAAATAACGGGCTATGACTAATACAGCGGACAAGACAAACCCCACCGCATCTTGTTTGATACGGTGGAGTTGATTTGTAGAAGAAAATATGATTAACATCTGAGAAAAATCACATTTATTGCGGAAAAATTTCAAACATATCCTGCATTTTCCTGTATTAGAAAAAGAGAGTAATAAATTGGTGTTTTATGTTTTAAAGCTATTCCTCATAATTCTCATATCCATCACAAATTCTGTCGATTATACCTTTGAGTAAAGCATTATCCCAATCAACCCTGTAATTTCTGTAATCCCACTCAGGAACATCATCAAAACCATCGCTTGAATAATAAATTCCAGAATGACCATCAGTATCAGTTTTCCTGATTGCTTCAATAAGCTCAAATGCAGGCATATCATCAACAATGCCACGACCTGCACCGTCAAGAATTTTTGGATAAGCCCGTCCGTGTCCTCTCGGCATATCGCTTATTTCAATAAGTTCTATATCAAATACCTGACAACAGCCCAAATCATACGTCATTTCAATAATGTCGCCCACATTCATACCGAGATTTCCCACTTTATAAAGTCCAAGCAAGTCGAATTTCTCGTTCTCTTCACAAGGTAAATCCTCAAAATCTTCCTCAGTAAGAAAATATGTCGTGTCCTTGTATTTCATATTAAACAGATGATAAGCCATAGTATCAAAGGTTGCAAGAACCATATAACCAAGATTTGCAAGAGTATAATTTGATGAAACAGCGACTGTTCTCCATATTCTGTTGTCACAGTCCGCATATGTAATTTTAAATGTGTAAATTTGTACCGCCATATTTAAACCTCTTCTCAAAAAATTGATTTTATTCCAAACTTATTTTCAATGAAATATCTGTATTCGGGGTGGTCTGACGATGTTTCATATTCTTTTTTCATAGTATCAGAAATCCATTCTCGTTTAGATTCGCTTAACTGCTCATAGTGTGTAATTCTAATAAGTCTGCTTGATTCCGCCTTGATAATTTCTTCATAAGCGTCTCTGATAAATTCACAACCCGAAACCTCGACCGCATCCCTTGAAGCTATCACGTAGGGAACATTTATGGTACCACCTGAAACATTGACGTTTTCGGCAGAATAAATATATCCATTCACACCTTTATACGTGTCAATTAAAGCATTCGGATAGTATTCTTCCAAATTCAGAATACCGTCTTTATCAAAACCGTAGCTTGCCCATTTATGCCATACACCCGAATAATTAAAACCTGTTTCCTTGCAAAATTTTTCAACAGCATTGCTTAAATATACAAGGACATTTTCTTTTTTTTCAGAAAAATAAATCAAGGGCATATCGTGGTTTGATATTCTTGGATAAAGAGTTTTTATGCCATTAACCGGAGAAGCATGATAGAACATCAAAGTACCTCCTATAAGAAAATTTCGCAGTCGGGATTTGCAACGGCTACACTATATCACATTTCGCAAAGAGCTTTGAGGATGTGTAAGAAAACCTTCTGAAATACATAAGACCTTTTATCCAAGTTTTTTGAGAATTATTTCTTTCATCATTCCGGGGTTTGCTTTTCCCTTTGACGCCTTCATGCACTGGCCTACAAGATATCCGAGAGCATTAGTTTTACCGTTTTTATAATCTGTTACTGATTTCTCATTGGCGGCAAGAACATCCTCGGCGATTTTTTCAAGTGCGGATACGTCAGAAACCTGAGCAAGTCCTTGTTCCTCGATTATTTTGTCGACGTCCTTATCTTCCTCAATAATAACCGCAAAAACCTTTTTTCCTCCTGCATTTGAAATAACATTGCTTTCAATTTTTTCAACGAGCGCAGTAAGATTTTCAGCGTTTATATTAGTATCTGAAAGTGCCTTTCCTGTTTCATTAAGATATTTTACAAGGTCGCCCAGAATCCATGTTGAATATGATTTTGCAGAAAATTTGCCCTTTGCCATACAGCTGTCAAAAAGATATGCAAGTTCAGCGTTTTCAGCAATAAAGGTGGCATCTTTCTGAGCCATCCCAAACTCCTTGACATATTTTAAAAGCTTAGCGTTTGGAAGCTCAGGAATCAGGGCTTTAAGCTCATCCACTTTTTCCTGCTCGACAACAATCGTTCTGAGGTCAGGCTCAGGAAAATACCTGTAGTCATGAGCGTCTTCCTTGCTTCTCATAAGGATACTTTCGCCCTTCACATCATCCCAACGTCTTGTTTCCTGAGAAATTTCACCGCCGTTTTCAAGTACCTCTATCTGTCTGTTTACCTCATAGTCAATTCCTCTTACTGCTGCAGAAAATGAGTTTACATTTTTCATTTCAGTTCTTGTTCCGAAGGGTGTTCCTTTTTTGTGAACAGAAACGTTTACATCGCATCTGATTGAACCCTCCTGCATTTTACAGTCGCAGATATCAAGGTACTGAAGAATTGATTTAAGTGTTTCAAGATAAACCTTTGCCTCTTCCGAACTTCTTATATCAGGTTCAGAAACAATTTCAATAAGAGGAACTCCGCATCTGTTAAGGTCAACAAGTGAAGAACCATGGAATTTATCAGAGTGAAGAAGCTTTCCTGCGTCCTCTTCAATATGAATTCTTGTAATTCCTATGCGTCTTTCTTCCCCGTTTACAAGTATGTCAACATATCCGTTCTGGCAAAGAGGCACATCGTCCTGTGATATCTGATAAGCCTTTGGAAGGTCGGGATAGAAATAATTTTTTCTGTCCTGCTTGCACACTCTGTTTATTTTACAGTTAAGTGCATGTCCCATCATGATTGCATACTCAACAACCTTTTCGTTGAGAGTAGGCAATGTTCCCGGCATACCCATACATATAGGACAAACCTGAGAATTTACCTCAAGTCCAAATGCGTTTTTGCAGTCACAGTATATTTTGGATTCGGTACTAAGCTCAGCATGAGTTTCGAGACCGATAACAACTTCATAATCTTTATTCATAAGTATTTGTCCTCTCCTTTTTAAAGTGTTGGCAGTTTAAATCCGCCTTTTAGCTGTTCATAAGCATATGCTGTATTAAGAAGAGTCTGTTCGGCAAACTTGTCACCTATAAGCTGAAGCCCTATAGGAAGCCCGTTATTATCGTATCCGCATGGAATACTCATAGCCGGAAGTCCTGCAATATTTATTGTTACCGTACAGATATCTGTTGCGTACATTTTTACAGGGTCATTAAAATGCTCTCCGATCTTGAAAGCAGTTGTAGGAACAGTAGGAGTTGCAATAACGTCAATATCCTTGAAGTTTTCTGTAAATTCATTGGATATCCTTCTTTGCAAAAGCTTTGCCTTCTTGTAATAAGCGTCATAGAAGCCCGAGCTTAAAACGAAAGTACCAAGCATTATTCTTCTCTTAACTTCATCGCCAAAGCCCTCTGAACGGGTCCTTTCGTACATATCGATAAGACCGTCGTAGTTTTCTGCCCTGAATCCGTATTTCACCCCGTCATATCTTGCAAGGTTTGACGAAGCTTCAGCAGATGAGATAATATAATACGAAGAAAGTGCATAATCTGTTGAAGGAAGACTGATTTCTTTTATTATTGCCCCTTCCCCTTCAAGTTGCTTGACAGCGTTCATAACTGACGATTTAACATTATCGTCTATTCCTACTCCGAAATACTCTTTTGGAATACCGATTTTCAGTCCTTTAACATCAGATTTAAGGTTAGCCTTATAATCCGTATATTCACGGTACTGAGATGTTCCGTCCATTTTATCATAACCGTTAATTACAGACTGAATAATTGCAACGTCCTCAACTGATTTTCCGATAGGTCCTATCTGATCAAGAGAGGAAGCAAAGGCAACAAGACCAAATCTTGAAACCGAACCGTAAGTAGGCTTGAGTCCTACAACTCCACAGTATGAAGCCGGCTGTCTTATAGATCCTCCCGTATCTGAACCAAGTGCGGCAACAGCTTCGCCGGCAGCAACAGCAGCAGCAGAGCCTCCCGAAGAACCTCCGGGAATCCTTGTCTGGTCATATGGATTTTTGGTTTTCTTGTAGTATGATGTTTCAGTAGAAGAACCCATTGCAAACTCGTCCATATTAAGCTTGCCTGTAATTACGGCGCCTGCGTCACAAAGCTTATTCATAACAGTTGCATTAAATGGAGGAACATAATTTTCAAGCATTTTTGACGAACAAGTAGTTCTAAGCCCCTTGGTAGAAATATTATCCTTGATTCCTATTGGAATCCCGGCGAGAGGGCTCAGATCTTCACCACAAGAGATTTTCTTGTCAATTTCCTCAGCAGCTTTTAAAGCATTTTCCTTGTTTAAAGTAACATAAGCTTCAATTTTGTCTTCAACAGCTTCAATTCTGTCAAAAATTGATTTGGTAAGTTCGGCAGAGCTTATCTTCTTTTCCCTAAGCATTAAGGCGAGTTCAGACAAAGTTTTATTGTAAAGTTCCATTTTGCACCTCTATTCTACCGTTTTAGGAACAACAAGGCAACCGGCCTTAACAAATGGTGCGTTGCTTAAAAGTTCCTCACGGGTGTATTTATTTGTAACAGCCTTGTCCTCACGAAGCTTCATAGCATTATTTTCGTCAATGGTAAGCTCTTCGTCAATATTAGGCATTCTCTCGACCATTTCAACGATATTCTGCATATCAGCTTCAAATTTTTCAAGCTCGTCATCATCTATTTTTAGACGTGAAAGCTTTGCAATGTGTTTAATATCAATGTTCATTGCATATCCTCCTTGATTATTCTGTCATTTTTAGAAATTCCTCTTGGGAAATTATTTTTACGCCAAGCTGTTGGGCTTTTACAAGCTTGCTTCCTGCGTCCTCTCCTGCAAGAACAAAATTAGTTTTCTTTGAAACAGAGCCGCTTGCTTTTCCTCCAAACTTTTCAATGATTGCCTTAGCCTCGTCACGCTTCAGAGAAGGAAGAGTTCCGGTAAGGACAAAGGTAAGTCCCTTGAATCGTTCATCAACGATCTGTTTATCATAAGTCACATTAACTCCGTAGTTTTCAAGTCTCTTTATAAGTTCAATCATATGAGGTTCTCTGAATGCTTCTGCAACGCTTTGAGCCATTATATCACCAAATCCCTCGATCTGAGCGATTTCATCTGCTGAAGCATTTATAATATTATCAAGATCTCCGAATTTCTCACACAAAAGCTTAGCCGAAGCTTGACCTATATTTCTTATTCCAAGACCGAAAACAAGCCTGTCAAGTGAATTAGACTTTGAACTTTCGATTGAATTTAGAAGGTTGTCTGCTGACTTGTCCTTAAAATTGTCAAGTGATAAAAGCTGATCTTTCGTAAGTGTATAAAGATCTGCAACCGACTTTATCAAATGATTATCAAGAAGAGTCCTTACAATTGCAGGTCCTAATCCGTCAATATTCATAGCGCCCTTTGACGCAAAATGAACAATACTTCTGAAAATCTGTGCGGGACAACTTACGTTTGGGCATCTTACAGCGGCTTCTTCATCGCTTTTTACAAGCTTAGTTCCGCATACAGGACAATATTCCGGAATCGCATAAGGAGTGACTCTTTCGCTGTCATCGACAGATTTTAATACTTCAGGTATAATATCCCCTGCCTTACGGACAATGATTTTACTGCCAATGGATATGTTTTTACTGTTTATAAAATCCTGATTGTGAAGAGTTGCCCTTGATACGCTTGTTCCTGCAAGAATAATCGGGTCGAACACAGCAACAGGAGTAATTGCACCTGTCCTTCCCACATTAAGTTCAATATCCCTTAAAACAGTTTCTTTTTCTTCCGGCGGAAATTTATAAGCCACAGCCCAACGCGGGGTTTTTGCAGTAGAACCTAAAGTATCACGCTGAAAAAAATCATCAACCTTGATAACAACTCCGTCAATATCATAAGGCAAGTCAAAACGTTTTTCACCTATTTTATCTATCTGAGCTTTTACTTCACCGTATTCGTCAAATCTGACATATCCGGGAATAACCTTAAATCCTTGTTCCTTTAAAAAATCAAGGGATTGTTTGTGAGAAGTGATCTCGATGCCCTGTATCTGCTGAATATTAAAAACAAAAATATCAAGCTTCCTTTTTGCTGCGATTCTCGGGTCTTTTTGTCTTAAAGAGCCGGCCGCTGCATTTCGCGGATTTTTAAAGGGCTGCTCATCATTATCAATCTGCTGCTGAGTAAGCTTTAAAAATATCTTTCTTGGCATATAGACCTCTCCTCTTACTTCAAGGAAAGGAATATTGTCTTTAAGCTTCATAGGAATTGACAGTACAGTTTTCAGATTAGACGTTACGTCCTCGCCAACAAAACCGTCGCCTCTTGTTGAACCCCTTACAAATTCGCCGTTTGTGTACTCAAGTGAGACGGAAAGTCCATCAATTTTTGGCTCAACAACAAACTGTGGATTAATTACCGCTTCTTTGGTCTTTATAATAAAATCTTCAACCTGAGAAAACGAAAAAACATCTGAAAGACTTCCCATCTGAACTGTATGAGTGACTTTTTCAAAGCCAGATACAGCCTCTCCTCCGACACGCTGAGTTGGCGAATCAGGTCGGACAAACTCCGGATAATCAGCTTCAAGCTTTTTAAGTTCATTCTGCATCATATCATATTCATAGTCGGATATTTCCGGGTTGTCTTCCACATAATATTTTTTACTATGATAATTTAGTTTTTCAACTAATTCATCTATCTTTTTTTTAGCCTGTTGCAAGTTAATTATAACCATCTCCCAGATGTAATTTATACAAATTCCAAATTATATTATAGCACAAAACAAGGCACATATGATAGTAATTTCATAAAATTTTAAGATTTATCCCAAGCTAAGATAACGCTGAGGAATTTCCCCAACAATTATTGTTTCACAAACAAGATAATCAAAGTCATAAGTAAAGCTTGCATTTCTGAAAAGAGAAAAGCAATAAACATCTATAGTAATATGAGCATAGATCTGATGAATTGATTGATTTATGCCTGCAGAGGAAAATTCAGATACAAGCATTACCTGTGCCGAATTATTCTGTGTAAAATCAAGTGAAACAGACGGACCCTTCCCAATAAAAAATGCATTTCCGGTAAGAGTTCCTACTGGAATTTTATCATTAATTGAGTTTTTACTGTCAAGCTCCTTATTTATCATATCAGCAAGTGAACTTTGAATGGAATTTATCGAGCTTGTATCGGTTTCTATTGAAGTAATCTTTCCTGCTTCATTATATGTAATATCAATTAGTCTTTTATCCTTTGTTTCACAAACAATTTTGTTTACGCATTGTTCTATTGCTTCAGCGCATAACTTTTTGCCTCTTGATTTTGCAACACTGTCATAATGCTGATTTATAGCTGCGTTTAAAATTAAAATGAGAACTGCAAGCAAAATAAAAACAGAAAGAAGAAAAATCAAAATTTTATTTTTAGCAGGCTTTCTTCTATAAAGCACTTAATATCACTCCCTTTGTTTTCAGTCTATTCAAAGAGAGTGTAGTTTGCTAATAAATAAAAAGGCTGCAAAAATTAATTTACAGCCTTGAGTTTAACTATTTTTCAAGTGTTTTTTTAACAGTATCTACAATATTATCAGCGCAAAGACCAAATTCTTTAAGAAGATCAACAGCAGGGCCGGAATGTCCAAAAACATCATTTACGCCAATTTTTGTTACCTTTACAGGATAACTTTCAGCGAGCACATCGCAAACGGCAGAACCGAGACCACCTATGACGCTGTGTTCTTCTACTGTTACAACAGAACCTGTTTCTTTTGCTGCTTCTATAATTATATCCTTATCAATTGGCTTGATGGTGTGGATATTTATAACTCTCGCATCAATTCCTTCACTTTCAAGAGTTTTGGCGGCTTCAATAGCCTCATTTACCATAAGACCTGTAGCAATGATGGTAATATCCTTACCGTCTCTTATCTTAACTCCCTTACCAAGTTCAAATTTATAAGTTTCTCTATCATTAAAAACAGGAGTAGCAAGTCTACCGAATCTCATATAAACAGGACCGTCATGAAGTATTGCCGCCTCTACAGCAGCTTTAGCTTCAACATCATCGGCAGGGTTTATAATTGTCATTCCCGGAATAGTTCTCATAAGAGCAATATCTTCATTACACTGATGTGTAGCGCCGTCCTCTCCGACAGAAATTCCTGCGTGTGTTGCACCGATTTTAACATTAAGATGTGGATATCCGATTGAATTTCTTACTATTTCAAAAGCTCTTCCAGCTGCAAACATAGCAAAAGTTGAAGCAAAAGGTATTTTACCCGTTGTTGCAAGTCCTGCGGCAACACCCATCATATTAGCTTCTGCAATTCCACAATCAAAAAATCTTTCAGGAAATTTCTTTTTAAAAATTCCTGTTTTAGTAGCAGCAGCAAGGTCTGCGTCAAGAACATAAAGATTTTCGTATTTATCTCCAAGCTCTGCAAGAGCCTCGCCGTAGCTTTCTCTTGTAGCCTTTTTAATTACATCTGCCATATATTAACCCTCCAAGCCTTTAAGTGTTTCATTAAGTTCTTTCATAGCGATCTCGTATTGTTCAGCGTTAGGAGCGGCGCCATGCCATGAAACGTTATTTTCCATATATGATACACCTTTGCCTTTGATGCTCTTCTGAACAATAACAACAGGCTGATTCAATATGGTTTCAGCTTCATTGAAAGCTCTTTCAATATCATCAAAATCGTGAGCATTCATTTCAATAACATGCCATCCAAAAGCTTCGAACTTATCTGTGATAGGATAAGGAGAGCAAACATCTTCAATCTTTCCGTCTATCTGTAATCCGTTGTTGTCAACAATTGCAACAAGGTTATCAAGCTTGTATTGGGTTGCAAACATAGCTGCCTCCCACACCTGACCTTCTTCAATTTCACCGTCTCCTAAAATTGTATAGACCTTATATGGCTTGTTTGATATTTTTCCGGAAAGAGCCATACCGCACGCAGCAGAAATTCCCTGTCCTAAAGAGCCTGATGACATATCAACTCCTGGAATATGGATACAAGGATGTCCCTGAAGCAATGCGCCGATGTGTCTTAAAGATTTAAGTTCATCCTTGCTGAAAAAACCTCTTTCCGCAAGTGTTGAATACAAAGCAGGAGCGCAATGACCCTTTGAAAGAACAAGTCTGTCTCTGTCCTCAAAATCAGGATTTTCAGGATAAACTGCCATCTTTGAAAAATAAAGATATGTAAGTGTGTCGGCTATTGAAAGCGATCCTCCCGGATGACCTGATTTAGCGTTGAAAACGCCTTCGATTATCCCCATACGAATTTTACAGGCTGTAATTTCAAGCTGTTTTTTAATTGAAGCATCCATATTTTTACCTCCGGTATTTATTTATCAGATTTATTGAAAATATAATCAATTACCGATGCAATAAAATCCTCATCACAAGAAACATCAAATACTACATCAGCAGCGGCTTTCGCCTCGTCTGTACTGTTTGACGGACAAACTCCCACATCGGCTTCCATAAGCATTTCAATGTCATTGTTATAGTCTCCCGCTGCAACAATAGTATATTCTTCAAGATGACAGAGTTTGCGAAGCTCTTTCAGAGCAGTACCCTTTGAAATTTTCTTAGGAAGCATTTCATAATAGATCGGTGCACTTCTTACAAAGTCAACATCATCATAGCCTTTTGCCTTGACAAATTCTATTACCTTATCAATATTTTCGGGAGTATCGCAGAAAAGCTTTTTGTACCATCCGTCCTTGATATCATCGAGCGAATTTACGATTTCGGGAGTGACTTTACAAATTTTTGTATGTTCAAGTTCCATATCAGTCATTTTGTAAACTATTACATTATTTATTGTAAGTATCTCTCCTCCTAAGGAAGGAAATTCATCATAAATTTCTTTTGAATAATTTTTTGCAGAATCAGGAAGATAAACATTGTAAATAGACTTTTTGTTTTCCAGATCGTAAATCATTCCGCCGTTGCAAAGAATAAACGGCATATCAACTGAAAAGGAATCAAAATATTGATCCGATGCCTGCAACGCACGTCCTGTTGCAATAGAAAACTTTCCTCCTGCCTTCTGAAATCTTTTTACAGCTTCAAGATTTTTATTTGAAGGAATTTTATTCGTTGGAAGAAAAGTTCCGTCCATATCCGTTATAAGAAGCACTTTTGAGATAGATTCAAACATTTAACAAAGCTCCTATTTAATCTTATTTAAAATACGCATGAAATAGTCAGGCAAATCGCTGTCAAATTCCATATATTCTTTTGTTGCCGGGTGAATAAACCCTATTTTTTTAGCATGAAGGCACTGACCATCAATTCCTTTAAATGGTTTTCCGTAAACATCATCACCTAAAACAGGGTGTCCAACATATGCAGAGTGAACTCTGATCTGATGAGTCCTTCCGGTTTCAAGAGTAAATTTTGTTAATGCATAGTTATTAAACTCTTCTAAAACAGCAAATCGAGTAACGGCTTCTTTGGAATTTATTTCGGTAACGCACATTTTCTTGCGATCGGTTTTATCTCGTCCAATAGGAGCATTGATTATTCCCTCATGAGTTTTAAAATGTCCGCAGTTTACAGCATAATATTCTCGTGTAAAGCTGTGTGCTTTAATTTGTTCGGCAATAAAATTATGCGAAACATCGTTTTTGCAAACAATAAGCAGACCACTTGTCATTTTATCTATACGATGAACTATTCCCGGTCTTATTACCCCGTTAATAGATGATAACTTGCCCTCACAGTGATACATAAGAGCGTTAACAAGTGTTCCGTCCGGATTTCCTGCTGCCGGATGAACCACCATACCTTTGGGTTTATTAACTATAAGAAGGTCATCGTCTTCATAAAGTATATCAACAGGTATATTCTGTGGTACAGCTTCCAAAACAACCGGCTTCGGAATTTCAAACTCAACAATGTCATTAATTTTTGATCTATAGTTTTTTGTAACTATTCTACCGTTTACAAAAACATTACCGTTTTCGATTAACTTTTGTACAGCGGATCTTGTAAGCTCACTGCAACTTTCTGCAATTAGTTTATCGACACGTATATCTTCATTTTCCATAGAAACAGAAATAGAGTACTTATTCATTCGTTTTCTCCGGCTTTTTGCTTAACTTAATATCGCTTATAAGTATATCTGCAACAAATAAAATGCATCCGATAACAACACAAATATCAGCAAAATTAAAAATTGGAAAATCAATAAAATCAGCCTTAATAAAATCAACAACTTCTTTAAGGCGGAATCTATCAATCAAATTACCTATACCTCCGGAAATTATAAGAGAAAATGAAATTGTCTCAAATATACCAATATATTTGCCAAGAAGCTTTTTCTGAACAGGCTTCACAAACATGACCACAAGAAAGAATACAATAATTATAAAGGTAAAAATCGTAAGAAGTGAAGTCTTGTCCGAAAATGAGCTCCATGCAGCTCCCTTATTTCTGACATGAGTTAGGCTGAATACGGGATTATCCCCAAATTTAATAACGTTAATTACTTCTCCAAGGTGTATATTTTTTACAACTAAAAATTTAGTGAGCTGATCTACAATTGTAAGTGTAACAATAAGAATTGCGGCTAATAAATACATATTTACTCCGAATATCAGTTATTCTTGCCGAATTTAAGACCTGCAAACTGCTCGTTATCATGTGGCTTAGGATTTTCAAATCCAAGCTCTTCAACAGTAGCAGGAGATTCTTTTGCCGACGGTCCTCGATTAGTTTCCTCAGCTTGTTTCTTTTTGAGATCAGCGTCTGTTTTTGCAACATTTGCCTTTTCGGTTTTTTCACGAATAAGTTCTTTAATCTCATCTTCAGAAAGCTCAGGAAGTTCAATAATCATACGAAGCTGCTTGTTGTAAAGTTCTGTAAGCTGAGCCTTAAACTTTGTAACTTCTATCTTCATCTTTTCAAGGTTATCCTTAGCATTATCCTGCTGCATTTTTAAAGCTGCAAGCTTCTGTTCGGTTCTGTCAGCAGTTTCCTTGATAAGTCTTTCGCATCTTTCATTATTTTCTTTGATGATCTTCTCACTTTCAGCGTTGTTCTGTTCAATAAGCTTTGCGTGTTCTTCCTTTGCATCGCTAAGCATTTTTTCTCCTTCAGCCTTTGCGTCTGCAAGGATTCTGTTAGCTGATTTCTGAGCGGTAAGAAGCGTCTGCTTGATTGCCTCTTCATCTTCTCTGTACTCATTGATTTTTTCCACAAGTTTAATAATCTTTGCTTCATTTTCCTGACTTGTTTTAACAACTTCTGCATAAGCAGAAGCTACTTTTGCAAGAAATTCATCTACTTCTTCCGGCTTATAGCCAAATGTAGCCTTTTCAAACTTCTTTTCCTTGATATCCTTAGGATTCATCATATTTGTTACCTCCTACAAAAATTTACAGATTGTAATGTGGATCCTATCCTTTTTAGATAAACCATTGACAGACCTGAAAATGAATTTACCATATCCTTTAACCGAAAAAACGTCATTAGCGTCAAGCTTCACACTCGGACTGAATATTTCTTTGAAATTTACGATAAATCCGTTTTTTCTGATCAATGAAACAGACTTTTCTCTGCTAAGTCCTGTTGCAAGACTAATTATACAATCAGCTCTCAAGGAAGCGACTGTACCGTTTATTTCAGAAAATCTTTGTTCAACAGCAAGGGATGAATCAAAACCTTCAGATACTTTAACGCCGGTTCTTCCTATTTTTGAACAGTTATACAAAATCTGATCATATACTGTTTCGTATACAAAAGCACAGGTTTTTCCTTCTGAGACAAGAATATCACCAATAGTTTTTCTTTCAACATTAAGCGACATAAATTTCCCCAGAAAATCCCTGTGGGTAAGTTTATCCTCACGCCTGTATTCAAACGTTATGCATCTGACAGGCAAATCGGAAAAATTCACATAACTGTAAGGCGGAAAGACAGCAAAAATTTTTCTTTTTGAATTGTCATAACCGCCATAAAGCGTATAATCTTCGAATTGAGATTTTTTCATTACAGCCTCAACAAGCTCACACTCTCTTTCATTGAGAAAGAAAGTGCATTTTGTTATAAACTGTCTTTCAGAAATATCTATCTTATCTTCTATACATCTTAAAAGAATTGCGTCTTCATCAGATAAGTCAATGCCAGTCGTATGAAGCTTCATTAAAAGCTGTAACCGTTGCTTTCAAGCTCGCTCATGAGGTCAACACCGCTGAACCCAACGTTTCTCGGCATAATAGCAAAAGTTTTCTGTGCCATCATTTTTATGTCAGCTCCGTTTGCATATGCTACTCCTGAAAGAAAATCAAGAATTCTCTTTGCGTCCTCAGGCTTTACAGTTTCAAGATTTAAAAGAACTGTTTTCTGAGCGTTAAGGTCATCTCCAATAGACTTTACTTCAGAATAATCGGTAGGTCTTGCAAGAACGATCTGAAGAGTTGTTGTTGCTGCGATCTTTACTTCCCTGTTTCTCTTTTCTCTGCTTGCAACCGTATCATTATCCTCGCCATTATCATAAATAGCGGAGTACTCCTCGTCCTCATAGTCGTCAGGTGACACAAATGCATTTTTAAGTGTGCTGATAAAACTCATTACATATTACCTCCGTATATTTCTTGCTCCAAAGAGCTTTGTTCCAATTCTCACAAGATTAGATCCATGCTTAATAGCAGTCACATAATCCCCGGACATCCCCATAGATAAAATGTCCATGTCTACGTTATATAATTCTTTTTCTTTTAATTCGAGAAAAATCTTATGCATCTCATCATAAACCGATTCATCGCACATTGGAGGCGGAATCGTCATAAGACCCTTTACTTTTATATTCTCAAGCTGAGACATCTGTTCAACAAGACTAAAAACGTTATGTTTATCAACACCGCTTTTAGTTAACTCATCTCCGATATTTATCTCAACAAGAACATCCATTACTTTGTTGTTTTTGGCACTTAACCTGTTTATTTCATTTGCCAGTTTAAGGCTGTCAACAGATTGTATCATTGTGACATCATTAACAATGTACTTAACCTTATTTGTTTGCAGATGACCGATAAAATGAACTTCCGCCTGTTTTCTATACATATCTTTTTTTTCAAGGAATTCTTGTACTCTATTTTCACCAAGTAGAGTTATTCCCTCGTCAACAGCAATATTTACAAGTTCAGGCGCAACTGTTTTGGTAACAGCCATAATTCTGACATTCTCATAACTTTTTCGATATTTTTCGATTGCCTCAGAAACATTATAACATACTTCTTTAACATTTTCAATAATAATTTTATATTTTTGTTCCGCATCATCATGAAACATCTTTATCCTTGACCTCCTCCGTAATGATCCTATCGTAAAGGTTCAGATATTCAGTATCAGATACGTTATCTGAAATAACAAAATTATCGCCTTCGTAAATAACATCAATCTTTTTAAATGTTACTTCCTGACCAAGCATAACATAAACGCCTTTATACTCAACAGTCTGTTCAGTTTCAAGTCCGTTTTCATCGGGTACAGTTTCAGTTACATCAAGAAATCTAATAGCATCTCTCGGAACTTTAAGTCCTGTATACTCCTGAAATATAAGCTCGACACGTTCGACTCTTTCCCTTGAGATAAATTCATCAATAGCGTCGCACTGCAATATAAGCATACAATTTTCATCATCGGTATTAATGACATTATAAATTGTGACATCGTACACGCTTTCAGAGTTTCCAAGTCTCACCTTGAGCGTATCGTTTTTCAGAAGCTTATTGCTCTGTTTAACTATTCCTGCAATATAACATTCATAGCTGTCATATATTTTACCGATAGCATTCTCTGTATTTTCAGCCCCTTTGCCATCAATGATGTTTTGCACGGTATCTGGTGAAAGGTTGTCTATTTCGGACATACTGACAACCCCCTCATAACCGTCGGTAACGCTTACAAAATAGCCCGTATGATCCGTAGTAATGGTAGCCTGAGGTTCAGCATACTGTTCCTGATATTGAGCAATCCGGATTTCAAGTTCGTTTATTCTTGACTCAAAGTCAGTATCTGTCTGAGTGACAACGCTGTATACATTCATATTGAAAAGTAAGCTACTCTGAACAGTTCTTGCACTTGATAGATCACCATTTTGCAGATATGATGCAAGCAATGTATATTTATCATCTATCTGTGATTTAACGGATTCCGGTTTTGCATAGTTTGTAGTGCCAGGATTCTGTGCTCTTTCAAGATTTGAAATCTCTTTCTCAATTTGTTCTATTCTGTCCTTGGCGATTATACGCGATTCATCGTCGTAAACATCAGCTATTACAGAAGAATTTGAAAGCTTGCTTCCGTCAGGATTAACATAATCTATAACACCTTCACCGTTGTAAGTAACAACGGTTTCATCACGGATAAACACACCGTCAAAATAAATATTCTCATTAACAGTATATTCTACAGCTTCTTCTGTAGCGTAATCATTTTTTGCGGAATTATATAAATTAGCCCCGGCATATATCAGAACAAACAGGACGATAAGAGCCATAACAAATTTCAATGCACGAGAATTCAAATTGTCATACCCCTTTCGTATGGAGTTCCTGTACGGAACGTTTTACATCACGAAAAGCATACAAATACTATAATTATATTCGTTTTGTTATCCTTTTCATTAATTACTGAAATTATTCATTTTCACTGTTTGTGCTTGATGAATCAAGAATATTAATATTCTTAACAGGTACAACAGTAGAAATAGCATGTTTATAAACAACATACTGCTTTCCGTCGCAGTCAAGAATAACAATATAGCTGTCAAAACCTTTTACTATCCCTTTAAACTGAAATCCGTTCATCAAAAACATTGTGACAAGTATTTTTTCTTTTCTTGCCTGATTAAGAAATACATCCTGAAGATTTAACGATTTGTTCATATTAGCTCCTATTCTCCGCCCTATGAATTTCTTTCAGATATGGCTTGGCGGTTTCATACCCGAAATATACATTAATCCGAAATTACAATAAAATCTGTCAAAAGATCTGTTGATATTTCAGAATAAAATACTTTAACTTTTATTATAGCACAAAATTTTTGATTTGGCTATTATTTTTTCGATTTTTTCAATGATTTTTTGAGAATTAACACTTTCTTCAATTTCAATCCAATTGATTCTAATATCTCTGCGAAACCACGTAAGCTGTCGTTTAGCATAACGTCTTGTTTCCTGCTTGATATTTTCAATACAGCTTTCTAAGTCAGACCTGCTTTCAAAGTAAGGAATTAATTCCTTATAACCTATAGCCTGGTGAGCGGTTTTAAGTCCGTAAGTATCATAGACTTTCCTTGCCTCTTCGACAAGCCCTGACTCAAGCATTTTATCAACTCTTATGTTGATCCTGTCATAAAGCTTTTGCCTGTCATTATATGTAAGACCTATCATAAGAGGTTCATAAGGGGACTCTTCCATGCGGCTGTTGATTTTATGCCGGGAAAGAGGAATTCCAGTCTTTTCATAAACTTCAATTGCTCTTACTACTCTTGAAAGATTATTTTCATGAACATTTTTTGCAGTTTCAGGATCAATTTCATTCAATCTTTCCCAAAGGCAGTGATTGCCATTGAGCTTTGCAAATTCATAAAGTTTGCCTCTAAGTTCGGTATCTGCACAGGTATCATCAAACTTAACGTTATCAATAAGGGAATTGATATATAGACCTGTTCCGCCACAAATGATCGGGATCTTTCCCTTTGAAACAATTTCCGCAACAGCTTTTTTTGCTTCAGCAACATAATCAGCAACGGAAAAACTCTGGCAAGGATCAACAAAATCAATGAGATAATGCTTTATTCCCTGCATTTCAGCAGCAGTAGGCTTTGCAGTAGCAACAGAAATACCCTTATATATCTGCATCGAATCAGCAGAAACCACTTCGCCGTTATATTTTTTTGCTATTTCAACTGCCACAGCAGTTTTGCCCGAAGCGGTAGGACCTACCACAACAATAACAGGTTGTTTTTTCAAAATTTACTCCTTTTACAGCACTCTGCGGAATTGTTTTTCAATGTCGCGTTTAGTTATTTTAATCATAACCGGTCTGCCATGTGGGCAGTATCTTATTTCATCATTTCCAAAAATCATGTCAATAAGCTTCTGAAGTTCCTCTGGTTTAGATATATCATTTGCTTTAATTGCTGATTTACAGGCAATGGAATGAAAAAGCTCATCGACAAGTTCTATTTGCGGATCGTTTTTTGACCTGAGAAAATTCTCGGCAAGTTCAGGAATTATATCCTTAGGATCTGTTCCTTCAATAATTGACGGCATTCCGTAAACAGCAACTCCGGGAGCCACGTCGTCCTCTATCGAAAACCCAAGTTCACTGACAGTATCTAAATTTGCGATCAGAGCATCGTACTCTTCAAAGGTAAGCATAACGATTACCGGTTCAATAAATAGCTGAACAGAGAGCTTTGTTTCCTGCTTTTTTAATTTTTCAAAGTTATATCTCTCATGGGCTGCATGTTTATCAATCAGAAACATTTCCCCCATATGCTCAACAACAATATACGTTCTGAAAACCTCTCCAACAAGCCTCGGAGCAGGTACTTCCTCAGATTCTTCCTTTGCCTTTTCAACTTCTTTTTTTACAAAAGAATTTGAGGTTATATATTTAAACTTGTGTATTTCTTCTTCAGAGGTAATATTGCTTTGAATATTTTCGCTTTTGCAATAGTCTGAAGGAATTTTCATTTTTACATCCTCAGATTTGAAAATCTGCATTGCCTTTTTATCAAGCTCAAGAGGTTCGTTGTCAGTAGGATCGGATGTACCTTCAATAACTTCTCCGATTTTATCATCAAGAGGATTTTCTTCATATGCAGGAACAATACTTTTTGTATAGAAATTATATTCCTCAGCTTGCTTAGCCTTTGAATTAATAATATCAGGCTGATCAAATCTCTCATTATGCTTATCAGATTCAGAAGAAGTCTTATTTACCTCTTGCATTTTTCTGTCATAGGAAAGATTTAATTTAAGCTGAACTCCCCTGTCTTTTTCGGGAGTGATAAAAAGCTTGTCCTTAGAAAAATGCTGAGTTTTTTCAAGATCAAGCTCAGTAGGCTGATCGTTTTGAAGAAGCCCGTTTTTAACCGCAAAAAAAACGCTGTTATAAATAAGTCTTTCATCAGAAAACCGAACTTCTATCTTAGTAGGGTGGACATTTACATCAATAAGTCCCGGAGGAATATCAAGCATCAAAACGCAGGCAGGAAATTTTCCTGTCATGATGGAATTTTTGTAAGCTTCTTCAAGGGCAACCATACAAGTCATTGATTTTATGTATCTGTTATTTATATAAAAATTCTGAAAATTACGTTTGGATTTTGACTGTAATGGCTTTGAAATATATCCTCTTACAGATATTCCGTCGTTTTGATAATCAACTGGAATAAGAGTATTTGCAAACTCTCTTCCGAAAACAGAATAGATAGCTGAATAAAGTTTTCCGTCACCGGCCGTCAAAAGTTCGTTTTTATTATCTCTTATAAATTTAAAAGAAATTTCAGGATGTGATATGGCAAGCTTATTTACGATCGCCGCAACTGAGTTTCCTTCGGTAACATCCTTTTTTAAAAATTTAAGTCGTGCAGGAACATTATAAAAAATATCTTTTACGATCATTGTTGTTCCATCCTGACATCCGCTGTCCTCATTAAGTATCTCCTGTGAGCCTTCAATACGGTAATGAGTACCAAATTGCTCCTCGGGTACTTTAGTCAGAAGATCGATTTTGGACACTGCGGCAATAGAAGCCAATGCTTCTCCGCGGAAGCCAAGAGTAAGAATATTATCAAGATCGGACTTTGATGCGATTTTACTTGTGGCGTGTCTTAAAAATGCAGTCGGAATATCCTCTTTAGCTATCCCGCTTCCGTTATCTGTTACCCTGATAAAAGTTCTTCCGCCGTTTTTTATTTCAACGGTAATTACAGTTGCCCCTGAATCGATTGCATTTTCAAGAAGTTCTTTTATAACGGATGCAGGACGGTCAATGACTTCTCCGGCAGCAATAAGTTCAGCCATTTCCTTGCTTAAAACATTTATCTTTGCCATATTTCCTGCCTCCTTTTAACTTCAAATCAAGATCAGATATATTTAATAAGATCTTTAATAAATTCTCTCAATTCCCCATCAGTCATCTCGTCAATGTTTGTTTTTCTGAGTCTGTCAAGAGCAATACTGCGGCTTAGATTTTCAAAATTAAGTTGTCCGTCATCTTCGGTTGCAGTATTTGTATGCAAAGCACTTTCACGCTCCATCTGTTTTAAAAGTTCCTTTGCTCTTGTAATGACCCTTGGGGGAAGTCCTGCAAGCTTTGCAACTTCAATTCCATAGCTTTGATCTACTCCTCCGGGAACTATTTTTCTTAGAAATTTAATGTCGTCTCCACGTCGTTTAACTGCTACGCTAAAATTCTTGACTCCGCTGAGTTCATTTTCAAGTCCGATAAGTTCATGATAATGAGTTGCAAAAAGCGTCTTGCAACCAAGTGTACGTGAAGAAGTAATATATTCTGTAACAGCTCTTGCAATGCTTATTCCATCAAAGGTAGAAGTTCCTCGTCCGACTTCGTCAAGGATTACAAGGCTGTTTTTTGTAGCGTGTTTTAATATATCTGCCACTTCGGCCATTTCAACCATAAATGTCGACTGCCCCGCCGTAAGATCATCAGAAGCTCCCACTCTTGTGAATATCTGATCAACAACAGAAATCTTTGCATAATCAGCGGGCACAAAACAGCCTATCTGAGCCATGAGGGTAATGAGCGCTACCTGACGCATATATGTTGACTTACCGGACATATTAGGCCCTGTTATTATTGCAAGTCTGTTTGCAGTAAGATCAAGATATGTATCATTAGGAACAAACATCTCATCCTTCTGCATAAGTTCAACAACAGGATGTCTACCGTTTTTGATATTAATAATCCCGTCAATTGCAATTTCGGGTTTTGTGTATCCGTTTCTTACAGAAGTAGTCGCAAATGAACATATAACGTCAACCGATGCTACTGCTGTTGCAGTTTCCTGAACAAGCTTAAGCTGGGTTGCAAGAAATTCTCGTATCTCAATAAATATTTCCTGCTCAAGGCTGACAACCTTATCCGACGCACTTAAAATAGTATTTTCAGCAGTCTTAAGTTCATCAGTAATATATCTTTCGCAGTTGGCAAGAGTCTGTTTTCTGATATATCTTTCAGGTACAAGATCAATGTAGGACTTAGTCACCTCAATATAATAACCGAAGACCTTATTAAAACCTATCTTAAGGTTTTTGATACCTGTTTCATCTTTCTCTTTCTGTTCGATACTTTCAATAATACCTTTGCCGCCCGAAATAATGTTTCTCAATCCGTCAAGCTGTTCGTTAAATCCTTCTTTAATAACTCCACCGTCTTTTACATTTGCGGGAGGTTCGTCAACTATTGCGTTTTCAACAAGATTTGAAACTGCTTCAAGAGTTGAAATTGAAGAATTAAGTGATGCAAGATGCTTTGAAGAAAATTCAGAAAGAAGTTCCTTGATTTTAGGGAGTGCAAGAGCTGTAACAGACAAAGCCTTAAGGTCCCTTGGGGTAGCGCTTTTGTACATTACTCTTGTCATAAGCCGTTCAAGGTCGTAAACCCCTGAAAGACATTCAGTAAGGTCACCCAGTATAACAGGAGAGCTTATAAGCTGGTCCACAGCGTCAAGCCGTTCTATTATCTTTGCAGGATTAACAAGAGGCTGTTCAATATATGCCTTAAGCATTCTTCTTCCCATTGATGTCTTTGTATGGTCAAGCACCCAAAGAAGCGAGCCTTTTTTCTCCTTGTTTCTTAAGGTTTCAATAAGCTCAAGATTACGTCTTGCAGTAAAGCCTATAGTCATAATAGGCTCGCTGTTATGATGATGAATAGTTGAAAATCTTCCTATAAGAGCTTTCTGCGTATCGCTTATGTATTTAAAAAGACCCGTAACAGCATACGCTTCAAGAGAATCGGGCTGTATTTCAAGAGCCTCATAGCTTGCAACAGAAAATTGCTTGAACACAGTTTCACTGTAAATCTCCGGTGAAAACTCTTCCTCGGAAATAAGGTGAACCGCAGCTTTCAGCTTATGGTCAACGAATTCTTTAAGCTCTTTGTTTTGTAAAAAAGCGTCATTAAATAACATTTCAACAGGAGAAAATCTTGAAAGTTCATTTATAACCTGATTGGAAACATCTTTACCGTTTACATTGAAAAGGTGTGCTTCTCCCGTTGAAATATCTGCAAAGCACAATGCACATTCCTTGTCTTTACCGTAAAAAGAACATATATAGTTATTTGAACTTTCATCAAGAAGCGAACTTTCAATTAGCGTTCCGGGAGTTACAACTCTTATGACCTCTCTTGGAACTATACCTTTACATGTTGATGGATCGGCAGTCTGCTCACATATCGCAACCATATATCCCTTCTCGATAAGCTTTTTTAAATACATATCGCATGCATGGTAAGGTATTCCGCACATTGGAGCTCTTTCGTCAAGTCCGCAGTCCTTTCCGGTAAGAGTTAATTCGATTTCACGGGAAACGGTGATGGCATCGTCGAAAAACATTTCGTAAAAATCGCCGAGTCTGAAAAACAGAATATAATCTTTATATTTGTTCTTTATATCAACATACTGACGCATGGCAGGCGTCAGTTTTTCGATGTTAATCTCTGAAAGTTTCACGATGCATCACTCCCGGTAATAATTTCAGTTTAAGTCTTAGTGGCAGCCGCCGCAGGTGGAGCAGCTTCCGGAACAACTGTGTGGCTGTTCTTCCGGACAAGTCATAGGATCCTCGCCGTTTGCCGCCATGGTGATAATATAATTAATTGAATTCAAAAGCTTGTCAAGAGCGTCTTTAGTGTTGTTATACTCAATCATTGCAGGTCTTGACATAATCTCTGTATAGATCTTTCTGATCTCTTCATCAAGTCTTTTCATAGTCTCTGTATCCTTGTCGTCCTTTGACATTTCAACGTTAAGATCCTTTCTAAGGTCGTTGAATTTTTCAATAAGTCCCTGAAGAACATCATCCTTATCGTTAAGTTCTTTGGCAGCGTAAAATGCTGCATATCTTCCGTCTTTCTGAAGTTCAGCTCCAAGCTGTCTTGCAAGTTCGATTACGTTCATAATTTTAACTCCTTATATAATAAATTATTAATATATCAAGCCAATTCCCCAAGCAGCGCCCAGTTCATAGACTTTGTTATTTTGACATTTATAAATTCTCCTATAAGGCATTTATCACCTTTAAATTCAACTATTATACCTTCATCGGTTTTCCCGCAAAGATATTCCGGGTGTGAAGTGCTAAAGCCGTCAACAAGGATCTCTTTTGTAATGCCTAAGAATTTATCATTTATCCTTTGAGCAGTTTCACGTTGTTCCAAAAGAAGCTCCCTGAGCCATTGTCCTTTTTCTTTGTCAGAAATATTATCCACCATAAGAGCAGCTTTTGTGCCTGTCCTTTTTGAATAAACAAAAGAAAATACATTATAATAACCTACTTCTTTAAGAAGTTTTTTTGTCATTAAAAATTCCTCATAACTTTCACCCGGAAAACCAACGATTATATCGGTTGAAAAGCAAAAATCAGGGTATTTTTCTCTTGCGTAATTTATTATCTTCATATAATCCGAAACCGTATATCGACGGTTCATAAGAGAGAGTATCCTGTCGCTGCCGGCTTGAACAGGAAGATGAAGCTGCTTTGAAATATGTTTGCTTTCTATTATAGTATCGATAAGCTCATATGAAGCATCTTTAGGGTGAGAACTCATAAATCTTACGCGGAAATGACCATCTATTTTGTCTATCTCACGAAGCAGGTTTGAAAAGCCAAATGAATATGAATTTACGTTTTGTCCCAAAAGCATTATTTCCTTATACCCTTGTTTTACAAGCTCTTTAACTTCGCTTACCACAGCGGTAAACTCCCTGCTTCTTTCCCTTCCCCTTACATATGGCACAATGCAGTAGGTACAGAAATTATTACAGCCATACATAATCGGAACAGAGGCTTTAACCTTATCGTCTCTCAACTGAGTAAGTTCCTCACAAAGTTCATCGCTGTTTTCACTTATATTAAATACTCTTTTCCTCTTATCAAGAACATCACATAACATATCAAACAGATCTTTATAGGCGTAAGTTCCGAAAACAATATCAACCTGTCTGTATGTTGATCTGATTTTTTCGCAGATTTTTTCCTGCTGTGCCATACAGCCGCAGATGCCGATTATCGTATCCGGTCTATATTCTTTTAAATGCTTTAGATTTCCTATTGCACCAAACACTCTATCCTCGGCATTTTCTCTCACCGCACATGTGTTATAAATAATAAGATCTGCATTTTCTGCGGCGTCCGTAAAACCATATCCGGCTCTGCTTAACATCTCCTTTATTTTTTCGCCATCGGACACATTCTGCTGACAGCCAAAGGAATGAAGAAAACACAGAGGCTGTCTTTCTGAAAATTTCACTGAAATTATTTCTTTTAATTTTTCAAGAGAACTATTAAGAAATTTATCACTATAATAAATCGGCTTACCCACCTGTTCACCCCTCAAAAGTATTAATACACAACCTTAATAATTATATCACACATCAAAAAAAATTTCAACCACTTACACACAAGAAATTAATTGATAGAATCCCATTGATATTATCAAAATATCACAATTCTCATAAAAGGCTTGACCGATTTGAAAACTTATTTTTGTATCCAAAGAATAATTATTTTTATTGCAATAATTCGCAAATGGTGCTATAATGATTTTATTGTTTCAAAAATATTGTCAAAGGAGAGTAAGGTATGTATTTTAATATCGAAATAAATAATCTTGGAAGATTTTTTAATATACCCTGCACTGTTGCTGACAATTATTTAAAAGACACTGACGGCGACTACATAAAGGTTCTTGTTTTCATTCTATCCATGGGCAATTCCACCTTGAGCGATGATATTATCTCCGAAAAGACCGGAATATCGCAAAGCAAGATAAAGGAAGCTGTGAACTTCTGGGTCAACAAAGAGATCATAAGAGTAACAGGTGAAGAATTTATTGGATTTGATATAGAAAAAGCTCACGAAAGTAAGAATACAGGCTCGAAAAAATTTGAAGATAACATTTCCCGCACACGTTCAGAGAATGTAGCGTATACTCCTTCCGAAATAGCAGAACTTGTGAATAATTCTCCTGAACTCAAAATGCTTTTTGATAACGTACAGTCAATACTCGGAAAGCTTATTAATTACACAGAGCAAAAAGGATTTATTTATATTTACGAATATTACGGATTTGACGCTCCGTCTATCCTTCTTTTAACAGAATATTGCATGGGACTGGGAAAAACAAATATTGCATATATAAAAACTGTCGCAAGAAGTTTTTTTGAACGTGATATTGTTACATACAAGGATATCGAAAAGGAAATCATACGACTTAACGAGAAAAAACAGTATGAAAATAAGATTGCCGCTGCATTTGGGATTTCAACAAGGCTAACTCCTACTCAGCTTAAGTATATTCATTCATGGGATAATTCAGGAATATCGGTAGAACTCGCTTCATATGCATATGAAAAATGTGTTGATTCTACCGGAAAGATGGTCATGAAATATATCGATACAGTTCTTGACAACTGGAAAAAAGCAGGAATCAATACTGTTGAGCAAGCGAAAAAAGAACTCAAACCCAAGGAAAAAAAATCCGGCGATTCACATTCTTACGATCTTAATGAAATTGACGAGTTCCAGAAGAATTTTTTGCTGAAGCGTAAAAACAAAGGATAATGAAAGGGATTAAAATATGAAATACAGCGAAGAAGTTTTTAACAAGGTAAAACAGGAACTTGACAGAAGATGTACAGAGGCATATTCTGAGTACGACAGAAGGCTTGAAGAAATCAAGCGAACTGCTCCGGAAATATCAAAACTTGCAGAAAGCCTGTCTGAAACTTCATACAAGATCACCCAGGCTATTTTAAATAAAGATCAAAATGTTTCAGAAGCTATTGAGCAAATAAGAAAAAATAATCTTTCAACTCAGGCAACAATAAAAACTCTTCTCAGAGAGTTTGGCTATGATGAAAACTATCTTGAAATCCCCTTTACCTGTAAAAAATGCAAGGATTCAGGCTTTGCAATGGGAAAAAGATGCGAATGCTTTGACCGGCTTCTGAAAAAATACGCAGTTGAATCCTTGAATTCATCAAGCAAAATAGTTCTTAATGATTTTGATGATTTTAAACTTGAATATTACCCCGACAATAAACAGGACGGGTTTTCTTCCCGTGAGCAGATGAAGGAGGTTTTTGAGTTCTGCAAAAAATATGCTGATGATTTTTCGGAAAGCTCACCTTCCCTGATATTCACCGGAAAAACAGGTCTCGGCAAAACCTTTGTTTCCTCATGTATAGCTAAAAATCTCCTTGAGAGAGGAGTCAGTGTTATTTTTGACAGTATACAAAACATAGTCAGAAGGGTGGAGGACGAGCATTTCGGACGTACACAAGGAGACACTATGGGAATCATAGAAGATGCGGATCTTGTTATTCTTGACGATCTTGGTTCTGAGTTCATAAATAAATTTTCAAGTTCTGTTATCTATAATATTATAAACGACAGAATAAATCTTAATAAGCCGCTTATAATATCAACAAACTTTTCTAATCACGAGCTTAATCAAATGTACAACGACCGTATTATTTCAAGAATTTCGTCTTTTACTCCTATTCATTTTTCAGGAACAGATATTAGACAGATAATACTTAAAAATAAATTTCAGGAGTGATAAAATGAAAGTTGTAGAAAATCCCGACAAGGAAATCGTAAAACAAATAAGAGAAGGTCTTGAAAGGACAGGAGGATATTGCCCCTGCCGATTGGAGCAAACTGAGGACAACAAATGCGTATGCAAGGAGTTCAAAGAGCAAATAAAAGACCCTGATTTTGAAGGATTTTGTCATTGTATGCTTTATTACAAGTACAAGTAAAAAAATGCACGACAAAAACTTAACCACTTCCCTTTTGTTAGATATTATGCACAACGGCTCTCCATTAAAGTGAAAACCGCCTTTTGATGTGGTATTATGCCAAAGGCAAATCTAATGAAAGGGGATTTTTATGTCAAAAAGAAAACCAAATCTGAAGCATACACCAGAATTTAAAATCATGGCGATAGAAACAATTGTCGGATTCAGGCAAAAGATGCAAAACAAAAGTGACCAAGATCTCTTAGTCACTTTGTACAAGCTTTTTAAATCGGAGCAAAGCGTTGATAAGGGTGTCTGCTTTTCAGCAGACAGGCTTAATCACGTTGCGACGATTGCAATCTGTCGCTGACTGCAGCAAGCTGCAGATAGGAGCTTTGCTCCTCAGTTTTTCAGTGGGGGATTAAACCCCCCACTGAAAAACTGAATGGAACCCGCCGCCTTATATGAGGCAGACCTGCCGAATATTCGGCAGGGGGACATCGGCGACTTAGTTATAATTTGTATAACTCTTAAAGGCAATTCAAAATAATATTTGCATTCATAATGTTAGCTTTAGGTTTGGAATTATTAATTATGAAGCGACAGCTGTTCCCGTGCCGAAGTCGTATTCATAATTATCAAGATCATAATAATCATTGTAGTTTCCGTAATTATCATAATCATCATAGTTGAATTCGTCATACCCATCGCTGCCTGTTATTTCATAATAAAGGTCTTCTCCGAGAATACTTTTAGCATTCTGTTCAAAACCTTCAAAGTCACAGCTGTTCTGATAGCTTTCAAGGTCGGCCTCATTCTCAAAGTCGTAAACAGTGCCTGTAGGAAGAGTTATATCGCTTGCATTAGTTTCAACAATACTGAGGTCGGCAGTGACATAAACTTCATCATCGGCGCCTACTGAGAATGAAAATACGGTCTTATCTGCAGTTGAGTCAGAATCGATTGAGAAAAATACTTTTTCACCATCCGCATCAAGGCTCACAGTTATGTTGCCTTTGAAAGCCCCTGTTTCTTCGTCTACAACTTCAATATCGGTTGAAAGATCCATTGAAGCAGTTTTATAAATTCCGGAATCAAATACACCGAAAATGAATTTGCCCTCATATGCTCCGTCCGAACCTGTAAGAGCAGCTGCAAATTCGCATGCCTTTTCATTATCTTCATAAATCTCAAATTCAAATCCGCACTTATCCTTTTCGTTGACAACAGCAATAGCAATAGCCTCACCGTAAATGTCGATGTTTATTCCGCATGGGTCATTATCGCTGTTATATGCTATGTTTACATCGATGGTATCGTCGGAGTCATCTTCGCTTGCTTCAATTTCTTCTATAAGCGTTTCAACCATTTCTCTGTAAGAAGGATTATCTGCATCTTCCTGAGTCATTTCAGCTGCTGCACCAAGCTCATTGATATAAAGATTATATACTTCCTCAAGATCTTTATTGGTTTTGATTCCGTTAAGAAATTCGAGAGCGGCACCTTTGAAATTATCATATGTGATAGTATAGGTCTTTTGGGTATAATCGTATTCTATACCTTCAATATCGCCCGTAAGATTTTCTGCATTCTTTCCTTCGGGAATATTGTTTTCAACACTTTCCACAAGAAGATCAAAAACATCTTCTATAAGCTCATCGGTTACGATTTCCTGAGTCTTTTCTGCAAGTCTGGCTGCAGCGGTAACATCTTCATCATAAAGTTCCGATGACATAAGTTCATCAAAATTGAGACTTCCTTTGATATATGCGTCGTTAAGTTCAGGTATCCTTACATATACAGTATCATCGGAAAATACTGTATTCATGGTTGCGATAGCCTGACCATCATATTTTATTGCATAATCAGCAGCCTGATTTCCGCCCTTTGATTTTGCGTCAACAGTAAAATCAAACCTGCCTATATCTCCGGCGCCTGCAGCCTCAGTCAATTCAACGCCGATAGCTGCGGAAACACCCGTATCAATCTCTCCCTTTGCAATTTTTTCAAGCTTTGAAAAGTTATTGCTTACATATGTAAGAGCATTATTAATTCCCTCAAATTCAATAGATATCTGATCATTGTTATTGTTCTTGGCAAGCTTATCCTTGTCGTTTGAAAAAACTCCGCCCTTGAATAGTGCAATTGCACCACTTCCCAAAAGAACCACGGAAAGTATCACGCAAAGAACAGGCGTGAGAATAGATTTCTTTTCCATATTGCTCCTCCTTAAAAATTTTCAAAAAATACAATTGTTATTAAAACAAAATTTTTAGTTAAATTATATCACCATCAGATTTACTTGTCTATATTATTTACTCACATTCTTGTCATAGTATAGCAAACACAGCAGAACATTCTCTGATAACAATGCTGCCTTCCTTAATTACAGCTCCATCTCCCAATGAATAGATAACTTCCTTAACACGGCTGTCGATCTTGAACTCGCACGGCTTATCTGTTGGATTTACTGAAATCAGTATCTGTTCACCTTCAGTTTTTCTTATGTATGAAAGAGGCTTTCCCTCTTCTCCTTTTGTTATAAATTCGATTTCCCCCTTGCTCTGAAGAGCCTTATGCGCTTGTCTTATGGAAATCAGTTTTTTAACTTCGCTTCTCAGTGAATTTTTATCATTCAGCTGACTTTGTACTGTAGGTCTATCCTCTGACGGGTCAATAGGGATATAAAGCTTTTCTGACGGAGCGGCCGAAAAACCGGCATTTATTGAGTTATCCCACTGCATTGGAGAGCGTGAACCTGTTCTTCCGTATCCTCCCTCAACTGAAGTCAGTCCCTCAACGTAGTTCATTCCGATCTCATCGCCGTAGTAGATATATGGCGCACCCGGCATTGTAAGTAAGAATGCAAACGCAAGCTTTTTATTGTCACCATGGATATGTCTTGCAAGTCTGTCCATATCGTGATTTCCTGTAGGAATACAAATAAGTCCCTTTCTTTCAGACTTTTCATAGCTATCAATATATTTTTCCACAAAATCAGCCGCCGTTCCCTTTCCGTCAAAATACGGGTTTTCACAACGGAAGAGATCGTTATAATGAGAAGGTCCGAAGTGGAGCAGAAAATCCATGTGAAATCCCCCCTGAAGGCTCTTGTCAGGCTCACCCCATTCTGAAACAAGGACAGCTTCGGGAAATTCCTTTCTTACAAAGTCGGTCATGTTCTGCCAAAGAGTGATTGTTCCCTTTGAATCCTCATCGTTTTTAACAAGAGATCCTGCCATATCAACACGAAATCCATCACATCCCCTTGAAAGCCAGAATTTCATAACGTCTTTCATTGCTTCCCGAGTAGCGATTGCACCTTGAGAATCTACTGACTGCTGCCATGGTCTGGTAGGTTTATAAAAACCATAATTAAGCGCAGGCTGATGAGTAAAAAAATTCACAGCACAGCTTCCGTCACGGTCGGAGATTCCTCTTAAAGAGCCGTAGCCTGTGGGTTCCTCCCAAATACTGTCTGTCCACACGTAACGATCTGTAAATTGGTTTCTTTCAGCTTTCATGCTTTCTTTAAACCATGGATGTTCCCATGAAGTATGTCCCGGAACAAGGTCTAAAATAACGTGCATATCACGCCTATGAGCTTCATTGAACAGATTTATGAGATCGTCATTCGTTCCGTATCTCGCAGCGACCCTGCAATAATCTGAAACGTCGTATCCGGCATCTCCGAAAGGAGATTCAAAGCATGGATTGAGCCATATTGCATTGCAGCCGAGATCTTTTATATAATCAAGCTTTTCAGTTATTCCATTTATATTACCCACTCCATCACAGTCGGTATCCATAAAGGACTGGGGATAAATTTCATAGAAAACTGCGTTATTAAGCCATTTAGGATTATCTGACATAAGCGTTACCTCCATCTGATCATAGGTTTTTAATTCTCTTACCTGAATTATACTATAAAAGATTCGTTATTTCAACTGTTTTTTTAAAAAAAGTGCCGGAGTTTTTCCGGCAAATCTGACATTATGTTTATCCAAGAGTCTTCCCTTCAAACTCTACCCTGCGTTTGATGTCTTTCATAAGCTCATCAAATGCGTCAGGGTCAATTGACTGCGCACCATCGCAAAGTGCTTTTGCAGGATTATTATGAACTTCTATCATCAATCCATCCGCCCCGGCGGCAACAGCTGTTTTAGCAAGAGGAGGCACAAGCCATCTCATTCCCGTGGCATGGCTTGGATCAACTATAATCGGCAGGTGAGTGAGATTTTTAAGCACGGGTACTGCCGAAATATCAAGAGTATTTCTTGTATATGTTTCAAAAGTCCTTATCCCTCTTTCGCAAAGAATAACATTTTTATTTCCTCCCGCCATAATGTATTCGGCAGACATAAGCCATTCTTCAATTGTATTTGCAAGACCTCTTTTAAGAAGTATAGGTTTATCGCACTTCCCCAGTTCTTTAAGCAGATCGAAATTCTGCATATTTCTTGCCCCGACCTGAATTACGTCAACATCTGAAAACAGTTCAAGATGATTTATGTTCATTATTTCTGTCACAATGGGAAGTCCGGTTTCTTTTCTGGCTTCAAGAAGAAGTTTTATCCCATCTGCTTCAAGCCCTTGGAACGAGTACGGAGAAGTTCTCGGCTTGAACGCTCCACCCCGCAGCAAAGTAGCACCTGCAGCTTTAACACGTTTTGCAACTTCAATTACCTGTTCTTCACTCTCAACTGAACACGGACCTGCAATAACGTTGAATTTCCCTTCGCCAATTGAAACAGTGTCTGTGACTTTTACTATCGTGTCATCAGGATGCATTTTTCTGTTTGCAGCCTTGTAAGGCTCTGAAACACGCTTTACGTTTTCAACATAAGGCAGCTTTTCAAGATCGTCTACATCAAGTCTTGTAGTATCCCCAATCACACCGACAATTGTTGAAGTCTCACCCTCGCTGTAATTTATCGAAAGTCCTTTTGATTTAATCTCATCAATAAGATTTTCTATATTTGCTTTTGAGGCAGTCTGTTTAAGTACGATAATCATAAAAAAATCTCCTTATATTTTACACTTTAAAGTTTTTATGCTTTTATGTAATAAAGTATACAGCAGTATTTTTTATTTGTCAAGTAGATTTTTGCTTAAAATTCGTATGTTATTGTTGAATATATTTTAGAATTTCCTACAACATAAAAAATTGAAAGTAAAAAACCTGTAAAAGCGATTGACAATAATTAAATTTCGGATATAATATATATTGGTGAGATTTTTGATGTTTATTAAATCCAAAAGCTTTGCCCGGGAGATCAATTACAATACTTAATAATTTCTTCTGTCTAAAAAACGGAAAGGACATGAATAATATGAGAAAAACAAAAATCGTCTGCACCATTGGTCCTGCTACAGACAACGACGGCATTATGAGACAGCTTATGAAAGCTGGCATGAACGTGGCAAGATTCAACTTTTCACATGGAGACCACGCAACTCACAAACGTCGTTTTGAACAGATATCAAAGCTCAGGGATGAGCTTTCGCTTCCTATTGCTACTCTTCTTGACACAAAAGGTCCTGAGATAAGATTAAAGCAGTTTAAGGATCATAAGCCGGTTGAGATAAAGGATGGCGACCTTTTCACTCTGACTATCAACGATGTTGAAGGCACAAAAGATATTTGCTCCATTTCATTCCCTAAATTTCCAAAGGATATTTCTGTAGGAACTTCTATTCTTATAAATGATGGTGTTATCGAACTTGTTTCAGAAAAGATAACTGCAACCGACGTTGTTTGCAGAGTTATTCACGGAGGTATTCTTTCAGACAACAAGGGAATAAACGTTCCCGGGGTAAATCTTTCAATGCCTTACATCAGCGATGCCGATATGAACGACCTTGCATTCGGAGCAAAAATGGGATTTGATTTTATTGCTGCATCTTTTGTAAGATCTGCTGCCGACATAAATTATTTAAGGAAATTTACACAGAGCCTTGGCTGGCAGGATCCGAGAATTATTGCTAAAATTGAAAATGCAGAGGGCGTTGAGAATATAGATGAAATTCTTGACGCTGCTGACGGAATTATGATTGCAAGAGGCGATATGGGCGTTGAGATTCCATTTGAAAAAATCCCAGCTATACAGAAGGAGCTTATTAAGAAGGGCTACAGAGCCGGAAAGCAGGTCATCACAGCTACTCAGATGCTTGAGTCGATGATACACGCTCCGCGTCCTACAAGAGCTGAGATAACAGACGTTGCAAATGCTATTTATGACGGCACTTCTGCTATTATGCTTTCCGGAGAGACTGCTGCCGGAGAATTTCCTGTTGAAACAGTAAAGACAATGGCTCTTATTGCCGAAACAACAGAAAAGGATATCAATTACAAAGCAAGATTTGAAAAGTTTGAAAGCAGAACAGACGGTTCTATTACAGACGCTATTTCTCATGCTACAGTTACAACCGCCCACGATCTTAACGCTTCGGCTATTATTACTGTTACAAAAACAGGAAAGACCGCAAGAATGATATCAAAATATCGTCCCAACTGTCCTATCATAGGATTTACAACAGACGAAAGAGCATGCAGACAGCTTAATATGTCATGGGGAGTTCTTCCGGGAATGGTTGATGAAAAAACCAACACCGACGATCTTATCCAGCACGCCGTCAATCAGGCAATGCACTACGGATATATAAAGCATGGAGATCTTGTTGTTCTCACAGCGGGCGTTCCTCTTGGAATCTCCGGTACAACAAACCTTCTTAAGGTTCAGGTAGTTGAATAAATTATAATAAACAGCAAAGCCTCAGTTTTTACGCTTTGTCTCAACCTATCTAAAAGTCAACCGAAAGGTTGACTTCAGTCTGTCAAAAAACCCCTAATCCGCAAGCGGATTAGGGGTAAATCATATATTCAAGCAAAAACAGGCTCAAAAATCATAAAATACAAATAGATATAAATCTCCTTCCACCTATGTATCGCATA
>CALWNN010000058.1 GCA_944382845.1 uncultured Clostridia bacterium | reverse complement strand
TATGCGATACATAGGTGGAAGGAGATTTATATCTATTTGTATTTTATGATTTTTGAGCCTGTTTTTGCTTGAATATATGATTTACCCCTAATCCGCTTGCGGATTAGGGGTTTTTTGACAGACTGAGACAGCCTTTTATTTCAGGCTGTCCATTTTCTTTTTATTGTAATATGTCAAGTTCGTCAGATTTATTTGCTGTGACCCCTTTAAGCTTGCGGTTAATGGCTTTTGTTCTCGTGCCAATAAGCTTTTCAAGTTCGTCATCAGCCTGCTTCAGACGGTTTCTTGCAGAATTAAGAACCGATTCAAAGTTTTCAAATTCTTTCTTCGCCCCTTCAAGTATGCTCCAGACCTCGCTTGACTTTTTCTGAATTGCAAGAGTGCGAAATCCCATCTGAAGGCTGTTGAGCATTGCCGCCATTGTTGATGGGCCTGCAATATTCACCTTATAATCATGCTGTAAAACTTCAACAAGGCCCATGTTCACAACTTCCGCATAAAGCCCCTCAAAAGGCAGGAACATCACTGCAAAATCGGTTGTATACGGAGGCAAGATGTATTTATCGCTGATGCTTTTTGCACAACGTTTAATTTCAGTTTCAAGGATACGGCGTTTTTGCTTTATATTTTCTGCGCTGTCCGAATCGTAAGCCAAAAGCAAGTTCTGATAGGTATCTCCCGGAAATTTTGAGTCAATGGGAAGATAAACTGTCTTTCCCTCCTCTGCGCCCGGAAGCTTTACCGCAAAATCAACTCTTTCAGAACCTCCCGGTTTGATCTGCGCCTGAACTTCAAACTGCTCGGGAGCAAGTATTTCCCTGAGTATGCCCTCAAGTTGAATCTCGCCGAGTATTCCTCTTGTTTTAACATTTGAAAGAACGTTTTTAAGGTCTGTTACCCCTGCTGCAACGGTTTTCATTTCTCCAAGCCCCTGATATACTTCGGTCAACCGCTTATTTACAGTTTCAAAGGACTTGGTTATCCTGTCGTCAAGGGTCTTTTGCAGCTTTTCATTTACCGTGTTGTTTATCCTGTCAAGGGATTCGGTATTAGCTTTTCTCATGGATTCAAGAGATGAAAGAACATTTGTATTTATCCTGTCAAAGTCGCTTTCAAGCTTTAAAAGACGCCTGTCAACAGTGTTCTGTTGTTTTTCAAGAGTATCTCTTACGCCGTTTCCAAGGGCAGAGATTTCATTTACAATAGTTTCATTCTGCCTTGCAAGAAGATCGAGGACGTTTTTGTTGTTGGCAGAAATCTCGGCGGAAAGCCTGTCGGTTTTTTTGTCAAGTTCAAAAAAGCTGTTATCGGAATTTTTATTTAGAAGCTTCACGATAAAAAAAATCATAAGAATCAAGTTTAAAACAGAAATAATCAAAGCAAATATTTCAACAAAGTTATCCACATAAACACGTCCTATACAATAGTTTTTCATATAGTATATCACAAATTTTCCTTTATTTCAACAAAACATATGAAATAATTTGACAAGGACGATAAAAGCGGATATAATTAATTGTTGAAAAATCAAAAGGAGATGATGATTTTGGGTGAGACAAACAACAGCGATAAGTATTATCTCACCTGTGAACGAGCATGGGTATATCAGATACTAATGGGAGTCGCAGGTTTTTTCGGAGCATATACATATCTTCTGCGCGGAAATGTTTTCTGCAATGCCCAGACAGGAAACTTAGTGCTTATGGGTATGGCTCTCGGCGAAAGGAAATGGGTAGAGGGATTTTATTACCTGATTCCCATAACCGCATATATGCTTGGTTCGTTTATGTCCGAGATCCTTCCAAATCCTATCAAGCACAGATTCTCCATACGCTGGGACACAATACTTATATCAATTGAAATGCTTGTAGTACTGTTTCTCGGATTTGTTCCCGAGTCTGCTCCTGTTCAAATATCGCAGATAGCAATTAATTTCATAGCTTCAATGCAGTACAACACATTCCGTCAGGCTGAGGGACTTCCCATGGCGACCACATTTGCAACAAATCACATAAGGCAAATCGGAATATGCATTGCAAAGGAAGCAAAGCACCACAACTCCCCGGACAAATCTCACCGTCACAAACTGCTTATGCATTCACAGATGCTTTTATTCTTTATTATCGGAGCGATTATCGGAACCATTCTTTGCAACATAGTGTTAGGAAAAGCGTTATGGTTTACTCTTATTCCTCTTGGATTTATATTTGTTATTCTTCTTCACGCCGACCTTACAACTGAAAAGAACATGGTTGAAAAGAAGCCTCACGGACATTAAACAGTTAATAATCAAAACCTGTCTGCAAAACAACGCAGACAGGTTTTCCTTTTACTTTTCGATTTCAACCGCTCTTACAGTCACACGGCTGTAACCACTGTAATTGCAGGTAAAAAGGGTCAAATCCCAGTCATCTGAGTTTTCGTCCATTTTAGAAACGTCACGACCGTTTATAAGCTCTGTCTGGACAACAGAATAAAAGTGGTTTATTCCGTTCGCATCTGTAAAAACGATCTCATCACCGCTGTCAAGGGAATCAAGATTGCGGAAAAACGACCGATAGTTATGAGCGGCAATTACAAGATTTCCGTCGCTTACAGTTCCCGAATAACGGCATGGCGAAACGTCAAGATTATTATAGCTCCAGCTGCTTTGAACAGGAAGTTCAACATTAATGGCAGGAATAGTAACAACTCCGATATATTCTCTTCCGTCCTTTGTTACGATAGTTTCTTCCGGCTCTTCTTCATTGTCCGGCTGCTTGTACTCGCTCAAAAGATCTTCATCGATACCAATATCGGTCTCAGACTGATTTTTTTCGTAATTCTCGGAAATTATCTCCAATACCTCCGGAAGGATCTGCCTTGCAGCCTTGCCGCTTTTTTCGTCCTGCCGCATATTTATGAACACAAGGAGCAATGCCGATATTATCAACACTGCCCCAAAAATGATCCATGCAATATAAGATCTGTTTTTCATATAGCTTCTCTCTTTGTTTTACTTGTTTTTCCTTTTAAGCCTTATTCCAACCGCAATGCTTACAAAGCCTGCCAAAATAAGTACAGGTACAGGCCACCAAAGCTGACCTGTCTGAGGAAGCTTTATAATTCCTCCGGAAACCCTATCGGTAGTTACAGGTGTGGTAGCGGGAACATTGACAGTAGTTGTTATTGTTGTTTCCTCAGGCGTTGAAGCAGATTCATCAGGAACTGTAGTTACAGCAGTAGTAGTAGTAGTAGTTTCCTGAGGAGGAGTGCCCTCAAATGTGTTTACAATAACAAACTGAGTAAGGTTATCTCTTACTATTACCGTATAATTGTCGGGAATATTTTTTTCGACAACTTTCCATTGACAGTCTGGATCTCCCTCCCATGTATATGTCCAGTCGTTTTGTCCGCTTAACGTAACTGTTTCATAAAGCTCTCCGTTGCAGTAAATTTCAGCTTCTATATTGTAAGGACGTGCCTCAGGCTCATTTTCATCATTTTTCCATACTTTCATAACAGTATAGGTCTCACTCTCTTCCTCAGGAACATCTCTTACCTCAAACTTGGGATAAACCGTCCAGTCAAGATTGGACATATTTGAGCCTGATTCAACAATGGAAGCGGCAGGAACATAAATCTTTGAATCGATCTCAGTCTGTTCTCCGCAGAGAAGATATACTCCTTCGGGAAGATCTGTGAACTGCAAAAAACCGTTTTCGTCTGTCACACCTGTTGCATATGGCTCGATCTCATCGATAACAGCGTAGCTTTCAAGGGTTTTCGCAACATCAGCCACATCAGAAGCAGTCATGTTTTCAGTATCTACCTGATAAGCCGAGAATGTATCGTTAAGCTTTATGGAATAAATGTCAGTTGTTTTGCTGTCGGTTCTTATTCCAAGCTCATAAAGCTTCCAGGTCATACCCGAAACAGCCGTTTCTCCGTTTTTGCACGAAAGATAAATAGGATATGTACTATCAGCCGCTCTGACTGATACTATAGACGCCGCAGCTATCCAAAGCAAGAGACCAATTACACAGAATATTACCGCTGAGCGTTTTTTCAGTGTCTTTCCCATAAGTTCACTCTCCTGTTCTTAGTCGATATCAAACTTGTGTTTTTCAAGTATATCATTAATTTCCTTTGACTTTCCTTTTCTTCCGCCGAACATCCAAATTAAAAACATTACCGAAACAGGTATCAATCCGATAAAAGGGATAACCGTCATAGAGTCTATTTGAACTGCATCGGCAGCTATGTTTACAGTTTTTTCAGCAGTTGTGTCTATCCTGTGAGCTCTCACAAGAAGTCGGTGCGTGTTTACTCCATATGGAGTACAGGTCATAAGCGTCACCAGATCTTCTCCCGGAACTATCGCAAGATATTCCATTTCGTCAGGCAGGATAATATTTATCTTTTCTACCTCGTAGGTAAGCACCCTGTCAAGAATGGTAATGGTAAATGTATCCCCCTCGGCAAGCTTATCAAGGTCGGTAAACAGCCTTGCAGACGGAAGTCCTCTGTGAGCCGAGATAACAGCGTGGGTACTTTCCCCTCCTATAGGCAAGGATGAACCCTGCATATGTCCGACTGCAATATTCAAAACCTCTTCGCTTGTTCCGTGATATATCGGAAGCTCAACATTTATTGTAGGAATAGTTATATATCCCATAATTCCCGTATCGGAAATATCAAGAATGTCTTCATATCCGGTTATTTCGTCAAAATCATCAAAGGGTGATGAAAGCTTGCTTAACCGAATGTTATATTCCTCAGCTTCTTTTATCATTTTGTCTTTTTCATCATCGTCGAGGTTTTCAATTGCACTGTCGTAGCCTGCAATCGCATAGCTTTGCACCCGTGAATTCCACCAGTCGCTGACCGTTGGATAAAGCATCACGGAGAGCCCCACCAGTAAAAAAATTATCAACACTATTGTAGAAATAATATTGAGTTTATTTTTCTTTTTAGTCATGAAGCCCTCCCTAATGCCTGCCGAGGATATCCCCGGCAGACTAATTCAGGATAAATTAAATTCTTTTTTGGTTATTCGTCTTTGTATTTGTTTGCACGTCTCTTTGTTACGAGGAGAATGCCTGCGCCTACAACAAGAACACCGCCTGTTACATAGAAAACAGTCGTACCGATGCCGCCTGTTGAAGGAAGTGATGAACCCTTCTGGTTAACAACATCCATTGAAACTGTACCCTCTGATACATCACCATCTTCACCGTCAATATCAAGATCTGTCAAAGCAGTAGAAGCAGTGCCGTCCCAATCCTGATTATTCACAGTTCCTGCTGTTATTGTAAATGTCTTATCAGCAATCTTGTTATATGTAGCGGGAACTGTTGTTTCAACAAGAGTGTATGTTCCATCGTCAAGACCTACAAATTTCAGCGTTCCGTCTGCACCGGAAGTAACTTCTGTACCATTTTCTACGCCGTCTACCCAACCTGTAATCTTGAAATCTCCATCTACTGTAGCATATTTTCCTGCTTCGTTTTTAAGTTTGAATCCAGCGCCCTGAAGTACATTATCGGGGGCTACAGAATCTGCGTACTTTGTAACATCAAGCTCGTATGTAAATACGATTACCTTGTCCACAGGGGTTTTACCTGTGTCAGTATCAGTATCTCCTGTACCTGTCACATTGGGGTTGTTTGAATACGTAAGGAATACTTCGTTTTCTTGACCGTTAAGACCAATAACAGCATCTGAGGTGAGTTTTGCTGTGTATCTGACAACAATTACGCTGTCCTTGTTAATTGTAGCAGTCGCAATTTGTTTAAGGTCATTAAAAGTTACGGTAAATCCGTCACCAGTTTCTACAACAGTATAATCCGTATCCGGTGTAAGAGTTGTTTCTACACCTGAATTTACAACAACTACTGTAACGTCGTTGTTAAAATCAAGGCTATCAGCAAGAGTATCTGTAAACTGATAGTAGTATCCATCGTAATCGTCATATGTGCTTGGAAGCGTACCGATAAGTTCAAAAGGAACATCCTCGCCTATGCAGTAGTCGGCAACGTCATTGTAATCTTCATTGGCCGTATACGTGCCTGAGTTAACAGAACCTGTTACATTCTTGTCGTCTTCTTTAACCTTTTTGATTACAGAAGGAACAGAGCTTTTTGATTGAACCGTAAGTTCATCACCATTGGTAACATTAAGAATATAACGAGTTCTTGCGCCTGCATTTCCTTCAACGGATGTAGGAGACGACTCATCCTCAACAAGGTAATATCCATCGGGAAGATGTGAAATCATGTTACCGCTTACAGTTCCGGAAGTAGTTGAGGTTTTATTAGCTGCAACAATATCAGCAAAGATCTGCATATTTGCACTGTCATTTGCAAAATCGCTTGAACCGGATCCATTTCCGCCTATGACATTGGCAACATCCTGAGCTGTTGTGCAGCTTGTAAAATGACTGCCGATAGTTCCGTCACCCTGAAGTGCAGAAAGAAGACTAACACTATTAACGCCGTCGCCCCATTCTATATTGGTAAGAACACCACCGCTGAGATTTCCTTTGAATACCTGATAGGCTTTCATAATATGGGTTGCCTCATCTTTTTGAGTAATTGTGATTGAATTGTTGCCGCCTGAAGCCGCAAAAGCTGTTGTCATCATTGCAGGAGCAACAGAACACATTGCAAGAATAGCAGCTGTTGCCATGCCGACAATTTTTTTTGATTTTTTCATAATCGTAACTCCTTTTTTATTATTTTTTTATTTTTTCAGACTTTTTTTTATTTTTTCAGACTTTGCGTTTTGTGCGCCGTCTGATTAAAACGTATCCGATTGCGGCAAAAGCTATTACCGCAGTTCCTACCGTCTTAAATATGTCAGTTCCTTCGCCGCCGGTAGAAGGCATTGTCACACCGGTATCCGCCTTTTCGCCGGTATTTACAATTGAGATAGTTGCTTTTGAGGTCGAACCGTTGCGATGATATGAAACTGTGTAACCTTCAATGTTACTTGTTTCCTTGACATAGTAGTAGTATGGATTTCCATTTCCATCGTCTGACGGGGTCAATGTGCTGTCAAATTCCATTTTCCAGTTGTTACTTGCATTAAGCGTGTATTCTCCTATTTTTACTGCGTCCTTAGGAATATCAACGCCAACAGTTGGTTTTTGTGTCGAGCGATATAGTTCAAACTCGATCTCTTTATCGGCTGAAGGTGTTATCGGATTTCCATCTGCGTCCTGCCACAGCTTTTCAACAGTAAGTCCCTTATTGTTTGTAATGCTGACAGTTCCGCCCTGATTGATTCCGTTTCCGCTGTATGACGGTGTGTACGGTACTCCATTTTCTCCGATTGTATATACAGTGCCACCAATTGTATATGATATTTCCTTTACATAGTAATAGTAGGGCTGACTGGTTGAAACATCACCGTTAGGCAGGTTGCTCCATGTATGAGACCATTTTCCGTTTTCAAGATTTACTTGTTCTTCTTCTCCTACTTCAACCAAGTCACTTGGAAATCCGTTTTCAACATAAACCGTTGAGCGGTAAAGCTGAAGTGTTACAGAATCCGCTGAATGATCCGCATTATCGCTCCATGTTTTTTCTGCCGAAACTGAAATATTCTTTACATTGTCTATGGCAAGTATCTGACCGGACGATGTAAGTATCAGATGTACATCATCTAAAGTTATTTCAGGAGGTATTTCCGCAGGCAATGAATTGCAGGCAAAATAGTAGGGATCCTTTAGTTTTATATAATTTTCGGGAGATTCTGATTCAACAAGCTTAAACAAATGTTTGTCTTTAGAATCGGTTCCTAAAAGGTTAAGACGTATTACATCGGTACTCAGAGTTTTTATTTCACAAGCTGTGTCAGAAGAAGTTCCCCACGTTACGTTGTAATAATCTGAAACTTGTTCGATTTGTACAGCAGGCAGCCATTGCCCTGTTTCGGGGTCATACATATAAAGATTAAAGGCTGCATTAAGCTTTAAGAGGTCATCTCCCACATCAACCTTTCTGAGTTCAATAGGCTCATTGGCAGTAGATGTGGCAACAGAAGAGTCGCTTATAACGAACATTGTATCATTTGTGGCTGTATCAGTCACCAGATCAGTTTCAACAGAAATGTTGTTAAACAATCCGATCTCATCTTTTCCGAACGGAACAACAGAGCCGTCTGCACGGACGCCGTAATATGTGTACTTGATTCTGAGATGCTCTCCGTCTGGAACATTAAACGTAAGCTTAGCACAATTGCTATAAGTAGTCTTATGGAAATTGGCAGAAACGGAATTAGGGATTATTACACCACTCCATGTATAAAATTCAATATCAATAGCATTAGAGGATATTTCTTCGGGAATATCAATTTCTAAGACATATTTTCCTTCCGAATCAAACGGAACCGAAGGATTACCTATATACATTAAAGACTGTCGAACATAATCATTATAATAATATATGGTGCAATTAAGATTTTTGTATGCTTCACCTGTAAAAGTAAAAGTAGCCTTTGATCCGGGAATTGCGTCATTAATTGTAAATGTATTACCACTCAGTATTCCTTCAACATTTATATCTTCAGTAATCGGGCTTCTACTGTCATCAAAAATGTATGAATACTGCGAAGTATCAAGAAGAGTTTCGGAGCCGTCTTCCTCGACCCTGTAAACATTCAGGCTCTGAAGAGCAACTCGGAGTGCGGCAG
>CALWNN010000057.1 GCA_944382845.1 uncultured Clostridia bacterium | reverse complement strand
GTTTTACTACCCTATAAAATTACACTACTCTCAAACCTCAAATTCGAGATAATGACACTACTCATCAGCATATTTTTATAAGGTATCACCTATATTATAGTACAAAAACTGTTAAAAGTCAACAAATCAAATAACGCACATATCGTTATCGATTATTATAACTTCTTCATTGCCAAGCCTCTTGTGCTCAGCACTTTCAATGCATATTAACTGCAACTTCTTCAAGAGAACGCTTTTAAAAAGCTGTTCTGCCTGATTATCTGTCAGATAACTTCTTAGATTAATAACAATAAACAACTTTTTAGCCTTGAACTCATTTGAACTTATCATGTATTCAAGAAGCTTTTCTGAAAGGCTCATATCATTATCATCAAATCTGAGATCAAATGCCTTAAGAATTCCAGAAATATCCTCAGGCACTGTTACAATGAGTTCGTTTTCTTCATCTTCAGTAAGTTGATATAAATAATCGGAAATTTTTGCAATCAATTCCTGAGTAGGCTGATACATATTTTCGTTGACTGCTTTCTTTTTTATGTAACCGTAAAGCTTGGTTACAAGATCTTTCTGATTAACTGTAAACGGGATGAGTTGCGAGATCAGCTCTGTATTCTTACGCATATCCAGCGGTGTATAATTCTCGGAAAGTACAAATTCACCGCTGTTTCCGTCCAGTTGAGTTTGAATATCTGAAATTATACTGTAAAACACATGCTGATTTTCAATTACCAATGTAAGGATCTTATTCTCTTTAAGTTCGCAGCATATATCTCCCGCCGGATATGCTATCATCATAATATCACGAGCCTTTCGTCATTATCTATAACGTCACTGTTAAAACTTCCTGTAATGAATTCCATCTTCTCAAATTGTTTCTCTGTAACATTAAGCACCTGAACAAGTCCATGCGGCGGTTTATTACTCTTAATCACATTTAAAACAGTGGACGCAACAGTTTGGTTAAGCACCATTCTGCAATAAACCGACTCCTGAAGCATGATAAATCCATTTTTTATAAGAAAGCGTCGGAACCTGTTATAATCACGCCTGTTTTCTGCAGTTATTACAGGAAGATCAAAAAACACAAGTACTCTCATAAATCTGTAGCTCACTTTTATCCCTTCCTTTTAAGTGAATAGAAGGTTATCTGGGAGGCATCATTATCATTTAGTGCATCAAATACACTCCTGCAATAAAGCTTTATTGCATTGCCGAGATACTGCTCCATACCGTTTATATATACAGTTGAATTCAGCAGATCAACAAGGATATGCTTTTCGTCCTTATCAAATTTTGTAAAGCAGTTTTCTACCACGCACCTGTCAACGATAACTCTGAACGGCTCCATAAGATCACAGGAAAAATTGAAGTGATTGAACATATTGCTGTGGAACAGCCCCAGCTGAGTAACATAACCGTGTGCCGTTATCTCTCTGTTAAAATAAGAGAGGATAATGCTGTAACCATAGTTAAGGGCTGCGTTTGTAACACTTTCCTGACTACGAGTAAATTCCTTGCCAAATAAAGCGTTGAAATATACCTTCGCAGCATGACCTTCGCGGTTAGTAACATCTCCAAGTTCAAGCTCTTCGATATACTTTTTCAGCATAAAGGCTTCTTCACTTTTTCCAAGTTCTTCCAGAAACTCTGTCTGCTTGCGTATCTTCTCAGCAATTATCTCCGACCATATATACGCCTTAACATCATCATCCCACTTTATCTGTTTTCTGAGCTTTGCAGATGTATCGTGACTTCCATATAGTGCGACCAACTCGCAGGTCGGGTCTCGCTTTTCATCGCAAAATATGACCTTGATCTTCTTATCCATAAGAGCCGAAATAAGGCAACCAGTAATAGATACAGCAGTATTCTCGATAATGAGTACGGATATCTCGTCGAGATTTATCCTGTGAGTTTCTTCCTCGCTTCTTACGACGAGATATCCTGTTTTCATATCAAGCTTAGCTCTTTTTGATATTACTACTGTTCTCCAGCTCATAGCTCAAGGAGATTTACAGACTTTTTCTCGAAAAGTCCTGTTGGTGATTGATCGATTAAATAAACATGTTTATTCTTTTTTGAATCAAGCGTTGAATTAAATCTAACAGTATTATAATTAGCAACTCCTCCTGCAAAGCTCAGATCACAGTTACCGGAACGCCCTGTTTTTAGAATCGCTAATATTTTCAGTAACGATAAAGTCTGAATTGTTATATCCTGATTAATAAAAAGCGCCTTACCATTTACTAATATTTTTCCAGCTTCTTTAAATTTCTGCCATTTATTAAACGGTTCACTTAAACATTTTTCAGCAAGATAATCATATAATTCTATGTTTTCAGTTTCAGATATACCACTGTATTTATTAACTTTATAGTTCCGATCGTTGTCATATTTTTTCTTGAAGGATTCTATTTTTTTGATATATATTTTTTTATCACTATCAAGTATTAAAGGAACAGCGGATGAAACAGATATATATTTTCCCTTGCTGTCCTTGCTGCATATATTAATTCTAAATCCATCAATCTCAATCATAGTATTGATTTTTATAATGGTTCGTTTTAATGGAAAAACGATATCATTTTCAGTAATGCCCGACAACTTTTGGGGCGAATAAAACTCTTTTAGCGCTGTTAAAGCAATTTCTTTTGATTTTTTTATATCCTTCAAAAACTTAATAGAATCAATTAAATCAACGGGAATAAAAACAATATCATTTTTCACCTTAACTAACGAGAAATAAGAAGCTGTTTTATTATTATATCCGCCATATTTTGATGTATCAAGTCCTTTTTTACGCGGAACAAGTCCATCTTTCTTTCGTTCCGGCATCTGGTTGAACAGTCCGCCCTTACGCTTATATGTATATCTCACATATCTGATACTATTCTTAGCCATCATAGCTCTGACAGTAGCAAACGAACGCACATTATCCCATGCAACTTCACCATTGCGTTCTATTTTCTGTGATAGAAGTGTAGTCAGTTTAATCGAATAATTATCAAGATGCTTATGTATAAAATTGCGTGGATCATTAGTGAATTTAGTATTATAAACATTCCCCATAACAATATTCAGATAAGCATCCTTTGCATGATGGAGATCATTTATCTCTCGGCATTTCAGCACATCCATTTCCTGCCTGAATTCAGATACAAGACCTGCCTTTACATAGACTATTTCACTCTCAGGGCAAAGCTCTTTCAAAAGCTCGGCAACAGCTTTTGTGGACTGTCTTGTTTCAACGAGCTGACGTGCAATGAAGCCTGCTAACTCGTCCTCTGTAAACGGAGTGCTTCGTATAAGTCGCTGATACTTCTTATCGCTAATAAGCTTTTTTTCGCGTAAGCTATACCAGAACCCCTTCATATTATTGCGAATATTTTCGTCGATAGGATAAATATCTTTTTTTGCACCGTTAGCATTAGAATCAACAAGAACTTTATTATCAAGGCTGTCATCTTTTATTTTCGCCTGAGGCCAGATATGGTCGATATTCCATTTGCTGTTGTCTTCAAGCTCATCGAAGCTTATTGACTTTCCGGTATAAGCACATTTTCCAAGTTGCATAAAATACAAGAAATACTTTTCACTGCGGAGTTTGCCGTCATCTGCCTTTCCGAGATTACTTCTGAGCTCATCGATATTATCGGCTTCGGATTCATCCAAAAACTTCGTTATTTGATCTCGTCTTGACTCAGTTCGTTTACCTTTTGGAGTTTCGCCCTCACCTCTTGCCATTTCTATAAACATCTTATCGGGAGCTTTTTTCAGTATCGTTTTAAGCTCCTTGACAATATCAAGAGTTCGTGTAACAGAACGCCTTACCGCAGGTGAAAGATACATATTTTCCATGCGCTTGCTGATAGTATTTTCATCTGCGTGCTGGTCATAATAGCCTCTATTTATCTTTTCGATAGCCTCGAAATAACGGTGTTTTGAGCTTAAAAGCTGCATAATATTTTCATTTGTTTCCCATAAAGCTGTAATGATATTTCTATCGCTTTCAGCTTCACCCGTTTTTGTATCTATCGGAAGAACTTCTTCAAGGAAACGCCTTGAAAGCCTGCCGTAATCGTTGTATTTCAGCTTAGATATGTACTTTATATCATCTGATGTTAGTTTTCCGTATTTATCCTTTAGCCATTTTTTCAATCGATTTGTATCAGTAGTTACAGTTATATGTACAATTATATCCTCAACTTCATTTTCCGTAAGCTGATTGCTTTCCATAAGATGTCTAAAATCGTGATAGGACTTCAAAGATGATTTTATATTATCGTCAATGCCTGAAATCTCAATATCGCCACTATAGATACCATTTGACTTAAAATAATCAGCGATACGCTTCTTCGTAACTTTCGCTTTACAGTCAACAAATTTATCCTTATAAAGCCTTTGTTTAACATCAACTGATATCGGATTTCCATTTACTTTTATATTATTGATCTCATTAAGAACCATGAACTTGCTGTAAAGCAGCGAATACTTCGGCAGAACCTCCGCACCTGCGATATAAGTACATTTGCAGGTCATACGGCGTATAAACTCATTCTCAGAAGATTCTTCATCGACCATATCTTTGAAGTTCCAGGGATATATTTTTCCTTCTGCTTTCCTCTTCATCCAAGCATTTTTACTCCTGTCACTGCTTACAAGAGGACCTGCATAGTAAGGTATCCTGAACTCCATAATACTAAGAATTTTTTCGGAAACTGTTTTATCGTATTCATCGTCCTTTTCGTTGAGAAAATCAAGGTATTTGCAGGCGTTTTCCAGTATCTTTTTCAGCTCAGCATAATAGAGCTGATAAGGGATAACACGGTTATCTGTAGTAACCTGTTTTGGGCAAAGCTCATTATCCTCACATTTTTTCATTAATTTCTCATAGCATTCCTTGTCCTCATCTGACGGATCAATTTTAGCGAGATAAGGCTTTAATAACTTGCAGAAATCCTCCTGCGTGCATTTTTTATATTTATCTCTGTTTCCGTCAGAAGAAGCGTTATAAACGTAGCTGACATAGTTCGCCTTATCTGATACATCACGGAATATAGCGTTATAGTCTGCTTTGCTAAGATAAGTCCTGACAAAGTATTTGATTCTTTCAAGGTCTATCTTATGCTTGTCATAGATCTCTACTTTAGACTTAGATATCATTGTGTGACCGTGAAGGATATCTACAAGCAGTGACCAGTCGTACATAGCCTTAACTCTTGTAAGCAGAGACAAATGCAATTCATCTATCTGACCTGTCAGTATTTCAAGAGTATCATCAAAGTCAGCATTTTTTACGCAAACTGAGTTCTTTTCAAGTTCTTTATAATCCTCTTTATAGAAAAGCTCAGAAAGTTTGACAGTACCGCCACTTATCAGTTTAATAAGCTTATCATAAGCTAAAGTTATGGCTCCATCATCTTTATCGTCAGATTCTTTTGTTTTAGGAATTTTTCCACCAAACAATCTTTGTTTTAACGCCCTTTCCTTGCTTGTAATAGCAATATGCTGTTTCAGTATATCCTCAATATCTTTTGCTTTAGCTTCTTTATCAAACAACGGGTTTTCATCTATATCCTGAAGCGCACTATAAAAATTATCATATATTGGTTTAAAATTTGTTATCTCTTCAATATTACCCTTTCCGACATTAAAAAGAAAATGTCCGCGATGAGCAAGCAAATATGCACAGGCATAATAGACCAATCTTACATCATGAGGTTCTTTATTGTTAATTAGTTCGACTATAAGGTGGTGAATCGTCGGATATTCCTGGAAATACTCCTTATCGCCATAGCTATCATCATCAAAGAAGATGTTATTCTTTCTGTTCTCGGAATCCTCCGGAAGTAAAGCACTTTCCTTAAGCCTTAAAAAGAACTTCTCATCCTTTTTCAATATCTCAACAGCAAAAAAATCCTGTAGAAGCTTTATTCTTTGCTGACGTCTGTCAAGTCTGCGACGAGCTGTTCTGAATGCTCTTCTGTCAGCAGATTGCTGGGCTTCGTCAAAAAGATGCACTCCCCACATAAGATTGCCTTTGAATTTTTTTAGCTTGTATTCTTCATCCGTAATTGCCCAGCCTACTGAATTTGAACCTATATCCAGTCCTAAATAATTTTTTTCATTTGCCACTTGACAAACCTCCTTTAATATGATAATATATAAATGTAGGATTTACTACCCTATAAAATTACACTACGAGTTCAAATAAAAATTATTTCAAATCGTTCGGTTTAGCCGTTCGCACAAGTGTTGTGCATTGATCCTTGCTTTGTTGTGCATTGATCCTTGCTTTATAGCAAGGATTTTTTGTTTTGCTTTTAATCTTCATACGCCATCTGATATCAAGTTATTGTGATACTATATAAAAATATTATACACTGTTTGCGATAATATGTCAATAGAAAATAAAACACAATCACGATTATTATAGATATATAGTTAAAGCAAAAAGCAAATTTCTAATTAAAGCTACACTGTTGCCAGACTAGCAACATCTTCAATTCAGACACAAAAAATCCCCCCTGAACCATAATTGATTCAGGGGGGATCGTTGTTAACATCAGTTATCCGCATATACGAACTTCAACATTGATATCTTCCCATATTTTGGATTTTATCGTTTGTCCGTTCGCTGCTCTGAAAGCCTTTGCTTCTTCCAATGTTATATCGAATGTGCACATTAACTCTAACGAGTCGAGCTTACCTCTTATCTGCGATAGCAGCCTGTCGAGAAATAAATACACCTATCTGATATAACAGCACGCAATTTAGACGCGTGTCCTCTCTGGACTGGCAGTGTCCTGATAAACTGCAATCAACACAGAAATTGAGATATGCGAAGTTTATTTCTTCTGACATTTCGGGCAGTAGCAGCTGCTCCGACAGCCGACAGTTAACTTTTCAAACAGAGTTCCGCAGAACTCGCAAGGCTTACCGTTATGACCGTATGCTTTCAGAAACGGCGTGTTACGGTATTCCTTGCCATTGCCTGCAAGATAGTCCTCGGGAGTTATCTCATTTGCTTCTGTCGCCCATGCTATAACCTTAGGTATCTGTTCTGCTAGACGTTTCCATTCTGAGCGAGTGAGATAACAACACGGCTTTTCGGGGTGAATTTTCGCTGCGTGAAGTATCTCGTCAGAGTAAATGTTGCCGATACCTGCAATGATAGTCTGGTCGTGAAGCATTTCCTTTATTGCTTTCTTTCGTTTGTTCAGCTTTTCTATCAGGAAATCGGCAGTCAGCAGCGCGTTATCAGGCTCGATACCGAGCTTGTCCATTCCTGTAACGGTATCGGCTTCGTCATTGCTTAGTAGCCAGAAGCGTCCAAAACGGCGGACATCAATATAGCGTATCTGTTTTCCATCAGACAGTTCGGCTTTGAGATGAGTGTGCTTTTCTTCCTGATGATCAGCAGGTGTAACAAGCAGTTGTCCCGTCATTCGCAGGTGGAGCACCAGCCTACTTCCGTTATCAAGGTGAAATATGAGAAACTTGCCCCTGCGGCTCATTCCTGTGAATGAACAGCCAACGAGAGAGCTCGAAAACGTATCCGCATCTGGAAATGCGATTATTTGCGGATTGTGTATCTTCAGTGAAGTAATACTCCTGCCGCTGATCTGAGGTCCGATTATTCGGCGTATCGTTTCAACTTCTGGTAATTCGGGCATTTCCTTCATTCCTTTCAGATATCATTTTTCGCACTTCCCACAATTGCTGCAGCCGTTGCAGGAGAGACGCATACCACAGGTCTCGCAGCGCTCTCTGAAAGTAGGCTTGTACCTATCCTCGTCGGAGAGAGGATATCCCATGTCGTTGTACAGGTTAAAGTGTATCGGCTTACCCTTGAAGCCCATACCTGACTTGTACGCCTGCTGACTTTGCAGACCGTTTCCTTCTATCTTGTAGAGCCTTCCGTCTTTTACAAAGCGCCTGCCTGTTCCGCAGAAAACAAAGGTGACGTTGTTGTCAACGCATTCCTGCCGCAGTGAGCGCACCCAGTCGAAGTGACAAGGGCGGGCTCCGTCGTAGTTCTCACCGTCACAGAGGACTTGCTCTATCTGTCCAGTCTCAAGATACTTCCGCATACTCACCTGTCCGATGTAGGGCGCACACATCACGCCTTTATGCTTGAATGGCAAATCAAGAAGTATGGGGATCCGCTCGTCTGCGCGGCGTTGATTTTCAGCAGTGACGTTGAAGAAGATGTTATCCCAGCCGTCGCCCCAGTCCTTGGGCAGATGTTCAGCAACGCGCTCTGGACGTTTGGTAAGCAGGAAGAATATCACATCGCTGCGAATACGCATAAGCTCCCATGCTTCATCACGCCATTTGTCTGCTTCAGCGAGAAAGAAGTCGGATGTCATGCATACGCGTATCATCTCGCCGCTTTTTATCTTGTAATTGCCACTCCTGTCCTTTTGTATGGGGGAGTTGAAGCCTGCTTTTGTACGGTATATGTGTGAACCGTCCTGGTCTCTCATTTTATCGAGAAAATACATATAGCAGTTGTCACAGCCCTCACTTTTCTTGATACAGCCGTGCCAGGGATTCCATATATCGTGCATTTTACCACCTCGACTTCTAAATTTGACTTATTTATCATAGCATAGGAACAGAGAAAAGTCAATTCATATACCGCCTTCAATTGACATTTCTTCATTCCGATATCAGTTAGTAATATATTTGTTGAAATCCGATTACTTTTATGATATAATAATCATAGAGAAAGCAGCTGGCAAAATCGCTCTCATGTAGCTTAAATATAAAAGGAGGTACTAATATGACCAGAGAAGTAACTGAGTTTGTGATATATATTATAAACGAAATTGCCAACGCCAATGGATGTTCAACTTCCGATGTTTACCGTATATTAGAGAGCACTGGTTGTATTAGCAACTACCTTGTTCCTTTTTATGATGTGCTCCATACTATGAGTTCGGAAAGTATAGTTAGCGACGTTATGGAGTTTATTCAATCGAAAGGAGCAAGAATATGATAGTATATCATGGTTCGGATGCAATAGTAAAAACTCCTGATCTGCTTCACTCTGCAAAAAGGCTTGATTTTGGCGTTGGATTTTATGTAACAACAGTAAAAGAACAGGCAGAGCGTTGAGCGAAACGAAAAGCCGCAATTCATGGAAAACAGAGAGGATTTGTCAACGTTTATGAGATGACATTATCTTCAGCTCAGCACATCATTGATTTTTCAGAAGACCTTGAGACTTGGATTGATTTCGTGTGCGATTGTCGTAACGGCTCTGATGAATATCTAAAATATGATATAATCAAGGGGAAAGTTGCAAATGACAAGGTGTTTCGTGTTGTGGATATGTATAAACGCGGAATCTGGGACAAAGTAAGGGCAATACAGGAGATTCGTGTGTACAAGACATACGACCAGATAGCGTTTATTTCACAGAAGGCAATCGACTCTTCGTTAAAGTTTCAGAAATCCATAGAGGTGGTATTATGAGTGAAAAGGACCTTGAAAACTTCTATAGGGAGCATCTCGAGGAAGATATTATCTTTTGCTTGAGTGAGAGACGGAATATCACCACAGATGCTGCTATGAAGCTATTCTATAACAGCCGTTTAGCAGAGCGTATCCATAAAGGCGAATTCGGTATACAGTACCTTGACTATTCGATCCTAACTGATTTGCTCGAACAAGAATTAGACTAAGCTGATACTCCCTACAAGTTAAATAACCTTGTAGGGAGTTTTGGTATCTTGGCTTAATCATTCCTAACTCGGACTGATTGCAGCTATACCGCTATCAGACCAGTAATTGAATCAATTTCATACACAAAAAATCCCCCTGAACCGAAATGATTCAGGGGGATCGTTATTAACATCAGTTATCCGCATATACGAACTTCAACATTGATATCTTCCCATATTTTGGATTTTATCGTTTGTCCGTTCTCAGCTCTGAAAGCCTTTGCTTCTTCCAATGTTATATCGAATTTGCACATTAACTCTAACGAGTCGAACTTACCTCTTATCTGCAATAGCTGCCTGTGCAGCGGCAAGTCTTGCAATCGGAACACGGAATGGTGAGCAAGATACATAAGAAAGTCCGATCTTGTGGCAGAATTCAACAGATGTCGGATCTCCGCCGTGCTCTCCGCAAATTCCCATATGCATATCAGGACGAACGCTCTTTCCGAGTTCAACAGCCATCTTCATAAGCTTTCCTACACCAACCTGGTCAAGCTTAGCAAACGGATCGTTTTCAAAGATCTTAGCATCATAGTAAGCATTAAGGAACTTACCTGCGTCATCTCTTGAGAATCCGTATGTCATCTGAGTAAGGTCGTTTGTACCGAAGCAGAAGAATTCAGCTTCCTTAGCAATTTCATCAGCTGTAAGAGCAGCTCTTGGAATCTCGATCATTGTACCAACTTCGTACTTGAGTTCAATTCCTGCCTCAGCAATAACTGCATCAGCTGTTTCAACTACGAAATTCTTAACATACTTGAGTTCCTTAACATCGCCTACGAGAGGAATCATAATTTCAGGAACGATATTCCAGTCAGGGTGCTTCTTCTTAACGTTGATAGCAGCCTTGATAACAGCCTTTGTCTGCATCTTAGCGATTTCAGGATATGTTACAGCAAGACGGCATCCACGGTGACCCATCATTGGGTTGAATTCGTGAAGTGAAGCTATGATAGCCTTGATTGCCTCAACACTCTTGCCCTGAGCCTTAGCAAGGGCTTCAATGTCAGCTTCTTCAGTAGGAACAAATTCATGAAGAGGAGGATCAAGGAATCTGATTGTAACAGGGTTTCCTTCGAGAGCTTCGTAAAGAGCCTCAAAGTCATTCTGCTGCATAGGTTCAATCTTAGCAAGAGCTGCTTCTCTTTCTTCAACTGTATCTGAGCAAATCATTTCTCTGAAAGCAGCTATTCTGTCAGCTTCAAAGAACATATGCTCTGTACGGCAAAGTCCGATACCTTCTGCACCGAGTTCTCTTGCCTTCTTAGCGTCAGCGGGAGTATCAGCGTTTGTTCTAACCTTAAGAACTCTGTACTTGTCAGCCCAAGACATGATTCTTCCGAATTCGCCTGCAATTGTAGCGTCAACAGTAGGAATGATTCCGTCGTAGATATTACCGGTTGAACCGTCGATTGAGATGTAGTCGCCTTCATGATATGTCTTGCCAGCAAGCTCAAACTTCTTGTTAGCTTCGTCCATAATGATATCGCCGCAGCCTGATACGCAGCATGTACCCATTCCACGAGCAACAACGGCAGCGTGAGATGTCATACCGCCACGAACAGTAAGGATACCCTGAGCAGACTTCATACCTGTGATGTCTTCAGGTGATGTTTCAAGACGAACAAGAACAACCTTTTCTCCTCTTTCAGCCCATGCAACTGCATCGTCAGCAGTAAATACTACCTTACCGCAAGCAGCTCCCGGAGAAGCGCCGAGTCCCTTGCCTGCAGGAGTTGCAGCCTTGAGGGCCTTTGCGTCAAACTGTGGGTGGAGAAGTGTGTCAAGGTTTCTTGGATCGATCATTGCAACAGCTTCTTCTTCAGTTCTCATGCCTTCGTCAACGAGGTCGCAAGCAATCTTAAGAGCAGCCTGAGCAGTTCTCTTTCCGTTTCTTGTCTGGAGCATATAGAGCTTTCCGTGCTCAACGGTAAATTCCATATCCTGCATATCTCTGTAGTGCTTTTCAAGAATGTTGCAAACTTCATTGAACTGCTTGAAAGCCTCAGGGAATTTCTGTTCCATTTCGGAAATGTGCATAGGTGTACGAACGCCGGCAACAACGTCCTCACCCTGAGCGTTTGTAAGGAATTCTCCGAAGAGTCCCTTGTTACCTGTTGCAGGGTCACGGGTAAATGCAACACCTGTTCCGCAGTCGTCGCCCATGTTTCCGAAAGCCATCATCTGTACGTTAACAGCAGTACCCCATGAATAAGGAATATCGTTGTCACGACGGTAAACGTTAGCTCTCGGGTTATCCCATGAACGGAATACAGCCTTAACTGCACCCATAAGCTGTTCAACAGGATCTGTCGGGAAGTCTGTTCCGATCTTTTCCTTGTATTCAGCCTTGAACTGGTAAGCAAGCTCCTTCAGATCGTCAGCGTCAAGCTCAACGTCCTGTTTTACGCCCTTCTTAGCCTTCATTTCATCGATAAGCTCTTCAAAGTACTTCTTGCCTACTTCCATAACAACGTCTGAGTACATCTGGATAAATCTTCTGTAGCAGTCCCATGCCCAACGTGGGTTTCCTGACTTTTCAGACATAACCGCAACAACTTCTTCGTTAAGACCAAGGTTAAGGATAGTATCCATCATACCCGGCATTGAAGCTCTTGCGCCTGAACGTACAGATACGAGAAGAGGATTTTCTTTATCTCCGAACTTCTTTCCGACTCTTTCTTCCATGATCTCGATGTTCTTCATGATCTCAGCCTGGATCTCATCGTTGATCTGACGGCCGTCCTCATAGTACTGAGTGCAGGCTTCTGTAGAAATGGTGAAGCCCTGAGGAACAGGAAGTCCGAGACCTGTCATTTCAGCAAGGTTTGCACCCTTACCGCCGAGAAGTTCTCTCATGTTTGCGTTACCTTCAGTAAACTGGTAAACATACTTTTTACCCATTGGTAAATCAACCTCCAAAAATTTTACTTCCGTAAAGATGTTTTGCCGTAAATTTCAACAGCACAAATACCCTGAACGGATATACAAGTATTATAACAGATTTTTTCATTAATTACTATACTTTTTACCAAATTTTTTGCATAATATTTTTAACAATTTTCTATGTACTTTTTAGTGCATATTGCACAATTAATTTATAATTTTTACTTGAAAGCAAAATTGGAAAAGAGAATTTTACCGAAATTTTGCCTGTACTATTGAAATGAAATGAAAAATATAGTATAATAAACAAAGTTGTGTTTATTTTAAACCCATTAAGGAGTTGTTTTATATGTCTGAAAACGTTGTCATACTGGCAGGAGGACAGGGAAAAAGAATGAAGAGCGAGCTTCCGAAAGTTCTCTGCAAAGTTCTTGAAAAGCCTATGATCACATGGGTAACAGACGCCTGTGAAAATGCAGGATTTGAAAATATATGTATAGTAAAGGGATATGCTGCCGAAAAACTTGAAGAATACCTTGGAGGCAGGTTTGAAACGGTTTTGCAAAAGGAACAGCTTGGCACAGGCCATGCCGTTATGCAGGCTGAAGAATTTTTAAAGAAAGATCCTGATTCCGACACCCTTGTTCTTTGCGGCGACGCCCCCTTTATCGACAGCGCCACCATAAGATCCTCTCTTGATTTTCACAGGTCGGAAGAGAATGATGTTACAATAGTTACGGCTGAGCTTGCAGACCCTGTAGGATACGGAAGGATAATCAGAAACGGAAATGAAGTTTCGGCAATCGTTGAGCAAAAAGACGCAACGGATGAGCAGCTTGAAGTCAAAGAAGTAAATTCCGGATGCTACTGGTTTAAGACCTCTTCCCTTCTTGAAACTCTTGATAAGCTTTCTCCTCAGAACGCACAGGGTGAATATTACCTTACCGACTGCATATACCTTCTTGTGGAGCAAGGCAAAAAGGCGGGGGCTTACAAGTCGGAAAATCCATCTATCGTTCTCGGTGCAAACGACAGACGAGGACTTCTTAAGCTTAACGATACGGCGAGAATGGAGGTTATCGGCAAGCACCTTGACAGAGGAGTTGAATTTACCTGCACCGACGGAGTAATAATTTCTCCGGAGGTTGAAATAGGAAGTTCCACAATAATCAGACAGGGCGTTATTTTAAGAGGAGAAACGGTAATCGGAAGCGGTTGCGATATCGGGCCAAACTGTATAATCGAAAACACCTCTGTAGGAAACAATACTATTTTAAATAACGTTCAGTCTTACGACGCTGAGATCGGAAATAACGTTAAGATCGGTCCTTTTGTTCAGATAAGACCTGACAGCAGAATTAATGACGGAGCAAAGATCGGGGATTTTGTTGAAATTAAAAATTCAACAATAGGCGAAAAAACCTCCGTTGCTCACCTCACCTATATAGGCGACAGCGATGTGGGAGCAAATGTAAACTTCGGCTGCGGAGTAGTTACCGTAAACTACGACGGCGAGAATAAATTCCGCACGGAAATCGGCGACAACGCCTTTATCGGCTGCAATACAAATCTTGTTTCACCCGTCAGAATCGGCAATGAAGCCTACACCGCCGCCGGTTCAACCATAACGGGAAATGTTCCTGACGGAGCGCTTGCAATTGAACGGGGAAAGACCGTTATCAAGGATGGCTACGCTTATAAAAAGCTCAAAAAGCGCACCGAAAAGTTTGAAAAAGAAAAACAGAACAAAAACATAAAATAGCCAATTAACAATTGTAAATAATTGTATTGATATAAGTAATAATAAAATAACAGCCGCATTTACACCCCGTTCCCATAGGAATCGGGGTCAAAGCGGTTTGAAAGGATAATCAACATGAGCATATGGGATATTTTCGAAAAGATTTCAACTGATAAGCCCTCCCAGGGCAAGCCCGGATACATTATCGCAGGGCTTGGAAATCCGGGCATCCAGTATGAGAAAACAAGGCACAACGCAGGTTTTCTTGCAATTGAAAAGCTATGCGAAAAATTTCAGTTTGAAACAAAAAAAGCGCAGTTTAAATCTATGGTTGGACAAACAATTATAGGAGATAAGGTTTGTCTTGTAATGAAGCCCCAGACCTATATGAACAACAGCGGCGAGGCGGTAACTGCGGCAATGGATTATTACAAGATACCGCCTGAAAACGTAATTATAATTTACGATGACATTTCTCTTGAACCTTCAAAAATACGGATAAGAAGAAAAGGTTCTCACGGCGGTCACAACGGCATGAGAAGCATTATCGAGCTTTCCGGCAGCGAAGATTTTCCGAGAATAAAGATAGGAGTCGGCAAAAAGCCTCATCCTCAGTATAATTTAGCGGACTGGGTGCTGTCGAAGTTCACCGACGACGAGATGAAGCTTATGGATGAAGCATTTGAAAAGGCGGTGCTTTCAGTTGAACTTATGGTCTCGGGAAAAATAAACGAAGCCATGAACAAGTACAATTCGTAATTTGAAATTCAGAAAGGTAAGGTCAGTTTGAACTTTTTTACAAAGATAATAAACACACTTCCCTACTATAAAGAGCTTGATAGAGCGGTAAAAAAAGGATATACCCCTGTTTCGATCACGGGAGTTCCCGGAATACACAAGGCCCAGATAATATTAGCTTTGAGCGAAAATGCTCCGGTTCTTGCAATATGCGATGATGAGGCTTCCGCAAGACGGCTTTGCGATGACATAAATCAGCTCAGTCAAAGTGAAATATGTGCTTTTTTCCCTGCCAAGGATTATAATTTTGCCTATATGGAAGGGGTTTCAAAAGAATACGAGCATATGAGGATAGAAGCTTTAAGCAGAATCAAAACCGGCGAATGTAAAATTTTCGCCGCAAGCTGTGAAAGCTGTCTGCAAGGAACTATTCCTCCACAAAAGCTTGAAGAATACTCCTTTGAAATAAAGACCGGCGGTGAAGTTTCAACAATAACCTTCGCTGAGAAACTGATCGGCGCAGGCTATACACGCTCCGAACAGGTTGAGGGTCAGGGACAGTTTTCTATCCGCGGCTCAATAATCGACGTCTTCCCTGTTCAGTCAAAACAGCCTGTAAGAATCGAACTCTGGGGAGATGAGGTAGACAGCATTTCATACTTTGATATTGAATCACAGAGAAGAGCGGACCCTATTGAAAAAATAACGATAAGGCCCTCTGAGGAAATCATTTTTCCCTCAAAAGATATTTTTGCAGACCGAATTGACAAGCTTTCATCAAAGGTCAGAGGAAAGAAAACTGATATTATAAGAAGCTTCCTCCAGAAGGATAGCGACCTTCTCCGCTCCGGAATTTCACTTACAAACACAGACAAGTATTATAAACTGGCATATGAAAAAACTGCTTCTGTCTTTGATTATTTTGAAAATGGGATAACTGTAATTTCCGAGTATCAGAACTGTCAGGAAAAAGCAAAGGCTTTTATTGCTCAGCTAAGTGAGGACATCAAGATTCTCTTTGAAGAAGGAATTCTATTTAAAAGCCTTGACGGATTCTATTTTGAATTTCCGGAACTTTTGCTTATGGCTGAAGAGACTTCCCTTGTGCTTGCCGACACCTTTATGAGAGGATACGACATCAAGCTTACAAAGCTTATCAACACCGATTGCAGACAGACGGCAGGCTGGGGCGGTGATATCAAGCATCTTGTTGAAGAACTTGAGATTTTCATGGAACAAGACTACTGCGTGACCGTTCTTGCAGGAAGCGAAAAAACTCTCCCGATAATCGTTAAGGATTTAAGAGAAGAGGGTCTCCCTGCTGAAATTTTAACTGAAGAAAGCGAAATAACAAAGAAAAAAATCTACCTCAGAACAGGATCAGTTTCGGGAGGATTTGACTACCCGGAAGCAAAATGCGCTCTTATAACTCAAATGAAAGCTTTGAACTCAAAGAAGCGTCCCAAATCAAAACACAAGAAGGGTGAGGAAATAAGAAGTCTTGCTGATATTTCAGCAGGAGATCTTGTTGTCCACAGCCTTTACGGAATAGGGCGGTTTTCGGGGATATCAAAGCTTGAAACAAACGGTGTGACAAAGGATTACATTACTATAAAATACGCAGGGACAGACGTTTTGTACGTTCCGGTAACCCAGCTTGACCTGGTCTCAAGATATATCGGTCCGAAGGACGACGACAGCGTTAAGCTAAACAAATTAAATTCCACCGAGTGGCAAAGAACAAGAAGCCGCGTCAAATCTGCTGTAAAGGACATGGCGGATCAGCTTATCAAGCTTTACGCTCAGCGTCAGCTTGCCAAAGGCTATGCGTTTTCTCCCGACAACGACTGGCAGGCGGATTTTGAAGAGCGATTTGACTATCAGGAAACAGACGACCAGCTAAGGTCGATTGAAGAAATAAAAGCCGACATGGAAAAGCCTGTTCCCATGGACAGACTCCTTTGCGGAGACGTTGGCTTTGGCAAAACAGAGGTTGCCCTCCGTGCGGCTTTCAAATGCGTTCTTGATTCAAAGCAGTGCGCAATCTTAGTGCCTACCACGGTTTTAGCATGGCAGCATTACCAGACCGCAATTAAACGCTTTGAGCATTTTCCTGTTACCATTGAACTGCTTTCAAGATTCCGCACTCCAAAGCAGCAGGAGCAGATAGTAAGAAAGGTAAATAACGGTCAGATAGATATAATTATCGGCACACACAGACTTGTACAGAAGGACGTAAAATTCAAGGATTTGGGACTTGTTGTGATCGACGAGGAACAGCGTTTCGGCGTAGCCCACAAGGAAAGGTTCAAAGAGCTATTTAAAGGTGTGGATGTGCTTACTCTTTCCGCAACTCCCATTCCGAGAACCCTAAACATGGCAATGAGCGGAATACGGGATATGTCTGTTATTGAAGAACCTCCTCAGGACAGACACCCGGTTCAGACATATGTTATCGAACACAACGATGGCGTTATTGCACAAGCAATTTCCAAGGAACTCCGCCGTGGGGGACAGGTTTATTATATTCACAATCGTGTCGAGACCATTGAACTTTGCGTTTCAAAGCTTCGACAGCTTCTGCCCGATGCGAGAATCGCAGTAGCTCACGGTCAGATGCCTGAAAATCAGCTTTCAGAAATTTGGCGGCAGCTTATAGAACAGGAGTTTGACATTCTTGTCTGCACTACAATAATCGAAACCGGAGTTGACGTGCCAAATGTCAATACCCTTATAATCGAGGACGCAGACAGGCTGGGACTTTCACAGCTTTATCAGTTGAGAGGGCGTGTGGGACGCTCAAGCAGGAGAGCTTTTGCATACTTTACATTCAGACGCGGAAAAGTGCTGACAGAGATAGCTTCAAAGCGTCTTAATGCGATAAGAGAATTTACCCAGTTTGGATCGGGATTCAGGATTGCAATGCGCGACCTTGAAATACGAGGCGCAGGTTCTGTTTTAAGCGGAAGGCAGAGCGGGCATCTTGAAGCGGTTGGATATGATATGTATCTGCGGCTTTTGAACGAGGCAATTGCCGAAAGCAAGGGAGAGGCTCTTCCAACAAGCTCTGAGGACTGTCTTGTTGACGTTTCTATAGACGCATATATTCCGGACAGCTATATTGAAAGCCTTGCTCAGAGAATCGACTGCTACAGAAAAATCGCTTCAATTGAAAGCGAGGAGGACTCAACAGACGTTGTTGACGAACTTATCGACCGTTACGGAGATCCTCCGAAATCTGTTATGGGACTTGTTAACGTCGCACTTCTAAGAAATACGGCATCGTCTCTCGGAATAAGTGAAATAACCCAGCGCGGAGCAAACCTTCTCTTCTTCATAAAAGTAATGACCTCATCACAGCTTACGGCCCTTATGTCGGCTTACGGAAACAGAATACTTTTCAACGATTCAGGCAAACCGTATTTTGCTGTAAGAATCGACAAAAAGCAAAAGACCCCCGACCTTATGAAAGAGGTCATAGGGATCTTAAAAGATTCAGCTGAATAACAAAACAAAAACCGACTTTTCCATGGTCGGTTTTTTTATTTACAACATATCTATAAGTTCCTTAAAATTCATAACAAAAATATCTGCATCCCGTTTTAAATTATCCATATCTTTAATCGAATGTCTGTCGTACATTGCAATCGTAAAATATCCTCCGTCTTTAGCTCCCTTTATGCCTGCGGGAATATCTTCTATAACCGCACATTCGTCAGGTGAAACTCCGAGAAGACCTGCTGCATAATCATAAACATCGGGAAAGCCCTTTGCACGTTTAACTGCACTTGTGGGAGAGAATACGTCAAAAAGCTGAGAGGCGCCATTGTTTTCAAGGCATGGAAAAACAAGCTCCTTTTCGCTTGCGGTAGCTATGGCGGTCTTTTTACCCAAGGCTCTTATTTTCCTTACAAATTCCGCCGCATTTTCTTTAAGCCTGACATTTTCCGAATACTCTCTTATGGCCATATCGGACCATTCCTTTACTATCTCTTCAGGAGCTTCCGAAAGGCCGTAAACCTCTTTTGTGTAAACAGCCGCATCGGGAAAATTCATGGTTGAAACATGAACAAAATAATCTTCAGGAAGAACAAGACCTCTTTTTTGGGCAAATTTTATATCAATATCTGCCCATACGTCAAGGGAATCCGCAAGGGTTCCGTCAAAGTCAAAAATCATCGCCTTAAATTTGTCAAAAATCATCACAAAATCTCCGATTATGTTTTATTATCTGTGACAATTTTAACATTTAAACCTCCGCTTGTCAACTCATAATATTGTAATTTTTATTCCTCAAGAATTTTACAAAAGTTCAGTTTTTGAATTGCTTTTAAAGCCTTCGCCATAAATCTCGCTTGCCGGACAGACTATCATAAAAGCCTTAGGATCAACGGCTCGGACGATTTGAGAAAGGCTGTTGAATTTCTGCTTTTTTATTGCGCACATAATTATTTCTCTGCTTTGACCTGTATATCCTCCGTTGCCATGAATAAAGCTCAGACCTGCGTCAAGGCTTACGATTATTTTATCAGCTACTTTTTCGCCCTGCTCCGTAAAAATAAAAACCAGCTTTGCCTCGTCAGAGCCGTAAAGAACAAAATCAAGAACTTTTGCCGCTGCAAAAAGGGCGCAAAGAGCATACAAAGCATAATCAAGACTTTTGAAAATTATTCCGGACAAACATGAGATTGCTCCGTCGATAAGGAGAAATATTATTCCCGACTTTATATGCGGATATTTTTTACGGAGAAATTTGACCGCAATGTCAGAGCCTCCGGTCGTTCCTCCGGCTTTAAATATTATCCCTACTGCAAATGCCATAAGTGCGCCGCCCGCAATACTTGAAAGAAATTTTGAATCCGTAACGGGCGCCTCTCCGTTAAGCTTAAGAAAAATATCCATTGCGGCAGACGAAATCGCAAGTGAAACCAGCGTTCTTGTGAAAATTTTTCTTCCCAGCCGTAAGAATGCGGCTATTATCAGAGGAATATTGAGAATAAATGCAAGAGCGCCAACACTAAGCCCTGTAAGCTTGTTTATTATTATGGCAATCCCCGTTATCCCGCCGGGCGCAATAGCATATGGGTCAAGAAACAGCCCCACCGCGGCACCGTAAATAAATGCGCCGACAACTATTGTGAAATAGCTGCCGGCTGTGGTTGTGGTCAGTTTTAATTTTTTCAAGGAAAACCCTCCGTCACGCTTTTTATTAGCATAAACGGAATGTTCCCGATTATTCAGACTTTTCCATGTTCAATGTCGTCAATAAGATCGTCCAGAATTTCAGCGGAAATTTTGCAAAGTTCGGGACAGGGGCGCTTTTTATAGTATTCCTCTGTCCTTTTTTCAGGTTCGCCCCCTGTCGACGCTCCAACTCCCGCAAGAAGCTCGCGACAGATATATGAACCGTTTATCTCTTTGAATCTCCTTGCAAATTCCTGAACGTATTTATATAAAGTCTTTTTTCCATCAAAGTCCTTAGGCCGGCTGTAACCGTACTTTGCGCCCAGAACGATTGCCGCCCCTGTAACAGTTCCGCACACTTCCCTTAACCTTCCAAGTCCTCCTCCAAGAGGTGAAACAAGGGTCATAAGCATTTCAAAAGGAATATCTATCTCATCGGCAAAAGCGGCAACTATCGCCTGAGAACAATTATAGCCCTGTAAAAAGTTAGCTTTAGCTTTTTCTCCGTGCATGGCTTTCTCCTTTTGTCATTCGTCCTCTGCCGAACTTCTGAATGGCGCAAGGGGGATTTTTGACTCTGCGCCGAAAACTGAAGGCTCTATCCAGTTGTACCAGTCGTATCTGACATAAAGTGGCTCTTTGCATTTTGTTTCAAGAATGATTCTGTCGCCGCATATTTCCGCCTTTACCTCTTCAAACACCTTGTCACGTCCTGCCGCTTCAAAACCTGTAATGACTTCTCCCCTGATTTCAAATCCCTGTTTTGCATGGAAAAATGATATCTCTGCTTTATGTTCAGAAAAATAAACGTCTTTAAAAACAGGTCCGAAAGCCTCGCAGTCAATTCCGTAAACATTTTTCATTGCCTGAAGCGCAAGTCTTTCTCCTACAGGCTTTTTGTCCACAGGATGGATATTGTCAAACTCGCCACAATCGGAAACTACGGCGATACCGGTGTTTTTAATTGTTCTGTAAGCCTTCATCTGAGCTTCTCTTATCCTGCACCAGTGCTTATAATCAGGATCGTTTTTGTATTTGAACATTGGAAGCTGAACTATCTCAAAGGGCAGAGTATCGTCTTTCCAGTCTGTTCTCCAGCGATCGATAAGTCTTGTAAGAAGCTTATAATACATCTGGGGTTTATGATCGTCGGACTCTCCCTGATAGTATAAAAATCCTCTCAATGTATATGGGGCAACTCTCATCACCATTGTTTCGTACAGCCCGCAGGGTCTGAAAGGATTGTTAGGAGCCATAGGTCCCGGCCACTGACAAACTCCTAATTTCTGCTGTACCTCGTCCCATGTTATATCCGGATTTTCAGCGTAAAGCTTAGCTTGTCCCTCGTTAAATCTTATTTCCTCAAGCTCGTATTCCTTGTATGCTGCGATAAGCTCTTCATCAGTTTTTCCTGCGGTTTTTTCAGCATACTCCTCAAGGTAGCTGTTAAGGTCTTTATCCGTTTCAAGAGTATGGCGGCTTACCCATGCGCTTGCAGACGTGCCGCCCCAATTACAGCCGATAACTCCCACAATAACTCCAAGCTCCTTTGCAAGCTTTGCAGCAAAGTGGTATCCTACCGCGCTCCACGCCTTTGAGCCTTCCTTGTCGCAAAGTCCCCATCCTGCGTGCATTTCCATTTCCCTTGCATTCTCAACAGTTTTTGCCTTGTTCGTATAATAAAATCTCACAGGCATATCAGAAGTAAGCTTTGAAAGATATTCCTTTCCGTTAAGAGCGTTCTGAAGTTCAAGCTCCATATTTGACTGACCGCCCGCAAGCCACACCTCGCCTATTGCAATATTTTTAAAAACATATTCCTTATCCTTGTTTCTGATTGTCATTTCAAGACCATCTGCGGCTTTCATTTCGGGAAGCACAACCTCCCACCTGCCGTCGGAAATTTCACAGCTTACACAAGCTCCGTTAAAGCGGACTTCAACCCTTCCCTCGTCCCCTTCTCCGAAAACGCGAATATATTTTTCTCTCTGAAGGACCATATTGTCTGAAAAAACTGCTGCCGGTTTAAACATAATTCATTCCTCCCATTTAGTCTTTAATCTGCAAGAGCCTTCATGCCCTTTTCCTTTCTGAATTCGAGATATTCTTCATAAGTTCCCTGACGGTCGATACAGCCATCATCGGTTATTTCAATTATCCTGTTTGCAACGGTCTGCATTATTTCGTGGTCATGAGTAGTAAATATAACAACTCCCTTAAAGTCTGAAAGTCCGTTATTTACAGCAGTGATCGATTCAAGGTCAAGGTGGTTAGTGGGGCTGTCAAGAAGAAGTACGTTTGAGCCGAAAAGCATCATTCTTGAAAACATACATCTTACCTTTTCTCCTCCGGAAAGGACGTTTACGGGCTTATAGATATCGTCTCCCGAAAAGAGCATCTTACCTAAAAAGCCCCTTAAAAACGTGTCGGTATCCTCAGTGGTTGAATACTGTCTTATCCAGTCTACAATTGACATTTCGCAGCCGTTGAAGAATTCGCTGTTGTCCTTTGGAAAATATGAGCGTGAGGTCGTAGATCCCCATTTAAAGCTGCCGCTGTCGGGAGTTTCCTCTTCCATAAGAATTTTAAAAAGCATGGTTATCGCCTGCTCAGACTGACCGATAACCGCCACCTTATCTGTTCTTGAAAGAGTAAAAGTAACGTTGTTTAAAAGCTTCTGTCCGTCAACCGTTTTTGAAAGTGACTCAACCTTAAGAATATCCTTTCCCGGCTCTCTGTCCATTGTAAAGCCGATATATGGGTATTTTCTTGACGAGGCAGGCATTTCCTCGGGAGTTATTTTCTCAAGAAGCTTTCGTCTTGAAGTTGCCTGCTTGGATTTTGATTTGTTTGCGGAAAACCTTGCAATAAATTCCTGAAGCTCTTTAATCTTTTCTTCAGCCTTTTTGTTCTGTTGCTTTATCATTCTCTGCATAAGCTGAGAGGATTCGTACCAGAATTCGTAGTTTCCTACGTACATTTTTATCTTTGTATAATCGATATCAACAATATGAGTGCAGACGTTATTTAAAAAATGTCTGTCATGAGAAACAACAATTACCGTTCCGAAATATTCAGAAAGAAAATCCTCAAGCCATCTTATAGCGTCAATATCAAGGTGATTCGTAGGCTCGTCAAGAAGTATTATATCCGGGTTTCCGAAAAGAGCCTGGGCAAGAAGCACCTTTACCTTCTCATTTCCCGAAAGGCCAGACATCTGCTCATAAAGAAGGCTTTCAGAAAGTCCGAGACCCTGAATGAGTTTGGAGGCGTCGCTCTCAGCCTCCCAGCCGTTAAGTTCTGAAAATTCCCCTTCAAGCTCAGCCGCTCTTGCTCCGTCCTCGTCGGAGAAATCCTCCTTGGCATAAAGCTCGTCCTTTTCCTTCATAATCTCATAAAGGCGCATATTACCCTGAATTATCGTATCCAGCACAGTAAAGCTGTCATAAGCAAAGTGATCCTGTTTTAAAACAGAAAGTCTTGTTTGTTTTGGGATAACAACCTCGCCCGTTGTAGGTTCAAGCTCTTTGCAGAGTATCTTTAAAAAAGTTGATTTTCCCGCGCCGTTTGCGCCGATTATCCCATAGCAGTTTCCCTGTGAAAATTTAAGATCAACGTCCTTGAAAAGAGTTGTTCCGCCAAACTGCAGGCTGACATTTGAAACCTGGATCATTTATCATAGTCCTTTCATTTTTCAATTAAAATCACCTTTTTATTTTAACACATCTTTCTTTCCCTGTAAAGAAGTATTGCAAAATAAATAATTTCTTTTTTAAAAGCATATAATAATTTCGGACATTTATTTTTGAAAGGAACAATCTTATGAAAAAATGCTGGCAGTATCAGATAATATTCGCACTTGTTTCTCTTGGAATAGGAGGCATTGCTTCAATCATTATCCGCAGTGCAAATGACGCTTATTATTCACTTAACAAACCTCCTCTTTCTCCTCCCGGTTGGGTTTTTCCCATAGTGTGGACTATCCTCTACATTTTAATGGGAGCGGGCGCAGGACTTGCTGTTTCAGCCCCGAGAAACGCAAGCTTAAAGCCTCTTGCCATTGGTTCTTATTTTATTCAGCTTGCGGCAAACTTTTTCTGGAGCATACTTTTTTTCAAGCTTGCCCTTTACAAGGCTTCATTTGTATGGCTTTTGTTTTTGTTGTTTTTGATTATATTGATGACATACTTTTTCGGCAGGATATCAAAGTGGGCGGCTGTTCTTCAGATACCCTACATTCTGTGGGTGATTTTCGCAGGTTATCTTAACATTGGGATTGCTATCCTGAACTGACTTTAAGGTGAAACAAAAAATCCTTTCCCATAAAGCGGGAAAGGATATTTTTTGCTATGTACCGTTAAGAGTATCAGCCTTCTACAGGAGCTCCAACAGGACAAGTTCCGGCACAAGCGCCGCAGTCGATGCAAGTATCAGCGTCGATAACATATTTTCCGTCGCCTTCCGAAATAGCGCTAACAGGGCACTCAGAAGCGCAAGCTCCACAGCTGATGCATTCGTCAGTAATTGTATAAGCCATTCTAATGTACCTCCTTTGATATTTGAAAGCGAAAGCTTTCCTTATTAATATAATAACACAAATTCAGAAAAATGCAAGTGTTTTTTATCGTTATGAAAAAATTTTCATTTGCCGCACTCAGATTTTACATATCTAAGAGTTTACATATCATATATCTCATCTGCTGTAAGTATCTTATAGCCTGCTTCTCTAAGAGCCTCAGCCGCATTTTCGTTATTCTCAACTCTGAAAATAACATATGCGATATTTTCAGTCTTTGAAATAAACGCATACATATATTCAACGCTTACATTGTTTTCGTAAAGTGTTTCCATGGCTCCTGCAAGTCCGCCGGGAGCGTCCTCTATGCCTATTGCGATAACATTTGTTATTGTAACTGAAAAATTATTTTCTTTAAGCACCTTAAGAGCCTTGTCAGGGTGATTTACAATAAGTCTTAAGATCCCGAAATCCTTTGTATCAGCAATACTCATAGCACGGATATCGATATCGTTATTTCCTAAAAGTCTTGTTATGGCAGAAAGTCTGCCCGGTCTGTTTTCAACAAAAATTGATAACTGCTTGATCGTCATAGTAAAACCTCCTTTATACTCTCGTATCAGACAAGCTTTCTCTTGTCAACAACTCTTACTGCCTTTCCTTCCGAACGTGGGATACTCTTAGGCTCAACAAGTGTAATTTTTGCCTTTATGCCAAGAATAGAATGTATATCCGAGCTTATCTTTCTTTCAAGCTCCTCGATGCTCTTGACCGTATCGGAAAGCATATCATCGTTAAGCTCTACCATTATTTCAAAGGTATCCGAGTTATTTAATCTGTCAACAACTATCTGATAGTTAGGCGTTGCGTTACTCATTTTAAGAAGAACCGATTCTATCTGCGACGGGAACACGTTTACTCCTCTGATAATAAGCATATCGTCGGTTCTTCCCATCGGTTTGCTCATTTTCACCAGAGTTCTTCCGCATGAACATTTTTCTCTTGTCAGGACGCAGATATCTCTTGTCCTATATCTTAAAAGCGGGAAGGCTTCCTTAGTTATGCTTGTGAAAACAAGTTCGCCCTTTGAACCTTCAGGGAGGACTTCTCCTGTATCAGGATCGATAATTTCAGCGATAAAGTGGTCCTCGTTAATGTGCATACCTGTCTGTTCTTCACATTCAAAGGATACGCCGGGACCGCTTATTTCAGTAAGTCCGTAAATATCGTAAGCCTTTATTCCCAAAAGCTTTTCAATCTCACGGCGCATTTCCTCAGTCCATGGTTCAGCGCCGAAAATTCCTGCTTTAAGCTTGATATCATCAGGTCCATAGCCCATATCATGGAGAGTTTCGCCGATATAAGCCGCATAAGAAGGTGTACAGCAAAGGATAGTCGACTGAAGATCCATCATAAACTGTATCTGTCTTTCTGTGTTTCCCGAGCTCATAGGAAGGGTAAGACATCCTACCTTATGAGAGCCTCCGTTAAGTCCGGGACCGCCTGTAAAAAGTCCATACCCGTAACATACCTGACACACATCGTCCCTGGTTCCGCCTGCAGCAACTATAGCTCTTGCGCAGCAGTCCTCCCAGAGGTCGATGTCGTGCTGAGTGTAAAACGCAACAACTCTCTTACCTGTCGTTCCGCTTGTTGACTGGATTCTCACGCAATCCGAAAGGGGTTTTGCAAGAAGTCCATAAGGATAAGCCTCTCGAAGGTCGGCCTTTGTCAGAAACGGAAGCTTATGAAGATCCTCGGTTCCCCTGATATCCTCCGGCTTTACTCCCTTTTCGTCCATCATCTTACGATAATAAGCTACATTATCGTAAACATGCCTGACCTGAGCCACAAGACGCTCGTCCTGAAGCTTTTTCATGTCCTCACGGGACATACATTCGATTTTTTCATTCCAGTATCTGCCCACTTAAAAAACCTCCGTCTTATATTCTGACCTGAAAGGCAGTCAGTCTTTGATATTAAACATATCTGTAAGATATTTTCTTCCAGATTCGGTTTTGAAAATACGCTCCCTGACGATCTTGATAGATTCCTTATCAAGCTTGTCGTCATAAGCGTTTACAAGAAAGTCCGCTTCCACAAGTATCTGATAATCTATTGCGTCAATATCGTCATATGTATGATGATGAGCCACAAGGTAATGCACTCTTGAAACAAGATCCCTGTCATAGCCCACATTAAGAAGAAGCATATCCGAGATCTGGGGACCTTCAAGCTCCTGGTATTTTCCGCTTGAGGAATTATACTTTTCCTCAGATATTTTTATCCCGATATCATGCACAAGGGCGGAAACCTCAATTATATCAGCCATTCTGCCCGTGATACCCTCTTCCTCGCAAATCGCTCTTGCAAATGCGTACACCTTCATAAAGTGATGTATTCTTCTTGGGTCGCCACTGTAATATTGAATCATAAGCGGAACTATATTTTTTAAATTGTCCATGATCTCACTCCCTTTTACCGATCGCTGATGGAAAATTTATCAGCCTGCGTTTCTTCCAAGAGCAAAAGCCTTCTTGTTAAGCTCAATAAACTTAGGCGGAACACATTCCTCCAAGGCCTTTATCCACACTTCCTCGTCAAAGCCCATTTTAGTTGAAACAACTCCCATAAGCACAACATTTGAAGCCTTTGGATTTCCCGCTTCTTCCGCAAGTGTAAGGGCGTCAGCCGCAACAACGTCAACTCCCTGAGCCTTTAATTTTTCAATAATGTTTTCGGGGTATACCGCAGCGCCTGTTATAACAGGCATAGGGTCTATCTGCTGAGTAGATGTTACAAGGTGTCCGCCCTTTTTGAGGAACGGGAGCCATCTTGCAGCTTCAAGCTGTTCAAAGCTGATAATAATATCAGCCTCGCCTTTCTCAATAACGGGAGAATTTACCCTGTCGCCGTATTTTACATATGTTACTACAGAACCGCCTCTCTGGCTCATTCCGTGGACCTCCGATACCTTAACGTCAAAGCCTTGAGAGAGAAGAACATTTCCGATAAGACGTGAAGCAAGTAGAGAACCCTGTCCTCCGACGCCTACTATCATAATTGATTTAGTTTCCATTTATTAATGACCTCCGTTTAACTTGATGGACCTATCAGTCTGTAATTGCGTCAAATTTGCACATTTCCTTGCAGATTCCGCAGCCTACGCACTGGGTATGGTCTATAACGCACTTTCCGTTATGTATTGAAATTGCAGGACAGCCTATTTTCAGGCACTGCTTACATCCGACGCACTTAGCCTCGTCAACCTTAAGCGACGGCTTATGCTTGACATACTTTAAGAGAGCGCAGGGACGTCTTGAAATAATAACAGACGGTTCTTCCTTCGCAAGTTCTTCCCTGATTATCTTTTCAGTTTCAGCCATGTTGTACGGGTCTGCAACCCGAACGCTCTTGATTCCGCAAGCTTTGCAAAGCTCTTCAAGGTTTATTGCAAGCGCAGGGTCGCCTTTAAGGTTCATTCCGGATGCAGGATTCTGCTGGTGTCCGGTCATGCCCGTAATTGAGTTATCAAGGATAATTACGGTTGAATTTGTAGCGTTATAGGCAATATTTATGAGTCCGGTAACGCCGCTGTGTAAAAACGTTGAATCACCTATTACGGCAACAGAATTCTTTTCAGCCTCTGCTCCTCTTGCCTTGTTGAATCCGTGAAGTCCGCTTATGGAAGCTCCCATGCAGATAGTCGTATCCATTGCGCTTAAAGGTGCAGTCGCTCCGAGAGTATAGCATCCGATGTCTCCCGAAACCATAACGCCGAGCTTTTTAAGGCAGTAGAAAAGTCCTCTGTGAGGGCAGCCTGCGCACATAACCGGAGGTCTTACGGGAACACTTTCGGAAAATGTCTGTACTTCGTTTTTCTTTCCGAGTATTTTTTCTGAAACGATAGCCTGAGAAAGCTCTCCCACAAAGCCGAAAATTTCTTTTCCCACAACCTCTAATCCAAGCTTTTTGCAATGTGTTTCGATTATGTCGTCAAGCTCTTCAATAACATATACTTTATCGCACTTTGACGCAAAGTCCCTGATAAGCTTTTCAGGCATGGGGTTTACGATACCGAGCTTTAAGTAATTCACGGTGTCCCCCAATGCTTCCATTGCGTATTGGAATGAAATACCGCTTGTAATCACGCCGGTCTTGCTTCCGTTGTCGATTATTTTATTAAGCTCGCTGGTTTCACCATACTCAACAAGTTTTCTTGTCCTTTCCTCAACCTTGACATGAAGAGCCCTTGCATTTGCAGGAAGTGTAACATACTTAGGAGCGTTCTTTTCATAAGGCTTGACTCCGTTGTCAATTCTATCACAAAGCTCAACAGCAGACTGAGAATGTGAAACTCTTGTTGAAAGTCTGATAATTACGGGCGTGTCAAACTGTTCGGAAAGCTCATACGCCTTTTTTGTAAATTCCTTGCATTCAGATGAATCGGAAGGTTCAAGCATAAGTACCTTTGATGCAATTGCATGATGGCGTGAATCCTGTTCATTCTGAGAGGAATGCATTCCCGGGTCGTCTGCAACGGCAATAACAAGTCCTGCGTTTACTCCCGTGTAAGCAACTGTATAAAGAGGGTCAGCGGCAACGTTAAGTCCCACATGCTTCATAGCGCAAAAAGCTCTTGCTCCGCCGATACAAGCGCCGATTGCAGCCTCCATAGCAACCTTTTCATTTGGCGCCCATTCAGCATAGATTTCATCATACTTTGCTGCAAATTCAGTAATTTCAGTTGAAGGAGTTCCGGGGTATGATGAAGTGACTCTGCAACCGCTTTCATAAAGTCCCCTTGCAACAGCTTCATTTCCAAGCATAAGTTTTTTCATATTTTTCATAGTTCCTTTCAAAAAAATATACCCTTGCCCCAAAAAACATCTGCGGGCAATATATATGAATTCATTATAGCACATTTTTTTAAAAAAAGAAATAGCATTTTGCAAAAAACATATTTTTTTAGCGCAAAAAAACGGCTGGCGTATATTCCAACCGTTTTATTTACCCTTTAAGGTTATTTTTAAAAGACAAATCTGCCGGTATTGCCGTCAAAGCAATAAATTTCCCCTGAAACAGCGTCGACATATACTACCACCTGTGGGTTAAGCATTGCGTTTGTACCGTTATAGCTCGCTGTAACAAAGCACCATGTAGGGCGGTATTCAAATTCAGGCGAATTGTTATCCTCCGTCCGGCAACAGTATTTAAGGGAAATATTGAGAAATTTATAATTTATGTTCGGGGCAAGTTCCTTATCAAGATTTTCAAGTGCAGATTCAAGGGTAATTATTTTCCCGACCTTTTCCTTCTCGCCAATCATCCGATGATAGCTGTTCCAGAAAAACTCCACTCTGTCCCCACGGTATATCCAGCACTCAACCACCTGCGGAAACAGCGTATACTCCTCCGGTACCGCCATCCCCGAGCTTGATACCGGAATTCCCTCGATAACATTCTCAAGCTTAACGCAGTAGCAGTAATCAGTTTCATTCGCCTTGAAAACGGATACCGATACCGGCTTGATATCGCTGTTATTCGGCAAGAATTCCATCAGATTATCTTTGATATAGTTATACGCCATATCAACTGCGCCATCAACAGACATTTCTCCGTCTTTGAGCTTATAACTTACTCCTTCCGTCTTATCGCTTCCGAGAAGATATGCCTTTTCGGCATAGTAGTCTGCAAGTTCAGTGTTATAGCCGAAACCACAGCCGAATGTTCCTCCGACATAATAAAAAAAGCAAGCTATATCGTCTCCAACCTGCACCTCAGCCTCGCAATTTTTGGTATGCGATTCGTCAAGTATTATGTTTTCCGGTTCAACTCCATATAATTTTCGTGAGAGCTTTCTTGTTTTCTCTTGAATATCTTCCTCGACATCTTCTGTAGTGGTTATTATGTAGGCATTCTTTGCCGGCCCGACATCTATTTCGTCGGGGAGCGTAAATCTTTCGTATTTATTTTCAAGAACTTTGTCCGCTTCTTCAAGCACCTTTTCAACCTTACCATATTCAAAATTCTCATTTTGGGGTTGCTTTGAAACCATATAAATTATGGCGGCAGCAATTAACACAGCCACCGGAATTGAGATTAGTATGATTTTCCTTATCAAGGTTTTTTTCATAATGTCATCTCCGCTCTGTTAATTAATTTTATAATATCCGTTCATAGAGCAACCAACGTCATATGGATTTTCAAGCACATACCTCACAACAAGCGAATCATTATACGAAACAGATCTTGCCAAGTTAAAGGTACGATAAGGGTCTGTTTCCACGTGATAATGACTGGAAAAACCTATGCTGACAGTCTCGCCATATTTATTTTTAATATAAGTCCAATACCTTACCTGTGCCTTGGTGCCGTTTTCTGCCTTTGAAGATGTAAAACTTGAGCAGTTTTCGGTGAAGGTTGAAAACACCTGACCATTTTTTGCAGGATGATATTCTTCGGTGATTGTGCCGCAGCTTGCACTGGTCGGTGCACCCGGTGCTTTTATTCGTCTGAGAGACCAGCTATCCTCTACTTTGTAAGCGCTCGCTCCTATGCTCATCATGCTTATTGCCATTATCATTGCCGTGCCCATTGCAAATGTTCTTTTAGTAAATTTCATAAAAGGTCACTCCTTAATACTTGATTTACAATAATTATAAGATATTATAGAGTGATTGTCAATAAACAGCAATATATTTTCCTTTTGCATAGTTTGGATTCTACTGTTTGCACAACTTTTTTAGTGCTGTTTTGTGTATTATAACAACAAAGCTATTTATCGGCAGAATCAGACAGTTAAAAGCATATTTTACTTCCTTAAACAATTAAAAATCCGAAAGAATAAAAATCCTCGGACGCAGGAAAAATTCCCCTTGCCCGAGGATAAGCTTTTAATATTTCATTACGATCAAACACTAAATATCTTCAAGAGAAAGTGTGGCAACAGCGTTAAGACTTTCATCTGCACGTTTTCCCGAAAGATAGTCAAAATACCCCTGACAGGCTATCATTGCTCCGTTATCGCCGCAATATTTAAGCTCAGGCAGATAAAGCTTATAGCCGTTTTTTTCGCAGGCTTCGGTTATTGCCTGTCTTACTCCCGAATTTGCGGAAACTCCACCTGCCACAGCAATCGTCTTGTAGCCTGTATTTTTTGCCGCAAGCATAAGCTTGTCCCTTAATATCTCACTGACAGTTCTCTGAAATGAAGCCGCAACATTGTTTACGTTTATTTTTTCTCCCTTTTGCGAAGCATTGTGAACAAGATTTATCACTGCTGTTTTAAGTCCGGAAAAGCTGAAATCGTACTCGCTTCCCGCAACCTTTGGGTGAGGAAAATTGTAGGCGGACGAATCTCCCTCTTTTGCGGCGTTGTCGATATGCTTTCCTCCAGGGTATGGAAATCCCAGAACCCTTGCGGCCTTGTCAAAGCACTCCCCTGCCGCATCGTCACGGGTACGTCCTATAACATGAAATGTATTGTAGTCAACCACCTCTACAATGTGGCTATGACCTCCCGACACAACAAGGCAAAGATATGGGGGCTTTAAATCCTTGTGAGAAATATAATTTGCGGCGATATGGCCTGCAATATGATGAACAGGCACAAGCGGCTTATTCCACGAAAGTGCAAGTCCCTTTGCAAAGCTTACCCCCACAAGAAGCGCGCCGATAAGTCCCGGAGCATAAGTCACTGCAACTGCGTCAATGTCATCCATAGTACAATTTGCCTTATCAAGAGCCGACTGAACAACAGCCATAATGTTTTCACTATGCCTTCTTGAAGCTATTTCCGGAACAACTCCGCCATAAAGCTTATGTTCCTCTATCTGGCTCGCAACGATATCGGAAAGAATTTCAACTCCGTTTTCACTTATAGCGCAAGCCGTTTCATCGCAGGAGCTTTCTATTCCCAGTATTTTCATTTATCATCGTTCCTTTCAGGCTTTTCTTTTGTTTTTGTCATTAAAACCGCGTCCTCTTGAGGCCTTTCGTAGAAATTTTTTCTTTCTCCCACTTTTACAAATCCGCGTCTTTCATAAAGGGAGATCGCGGCAATGTTGCTTTTTCTGACCTCCAGAGTTATAAACTCGGTATATTCGGGAAGACATTCGGTTTCAGAAAGAAGCCTGTCTCCAATCCCCCTTCTTCTCATGTCCTCCTTTACCGCAATGTTATTTATATAAATTTCTCCCGCAATCATCCGCATATTTATAAATCCCGCAACAGTATCGTTTACAATTGCGACAAGGGTCTTTCCGTAAGGATTTGAAAGCTCTTCAAAAAAAGCCTGCTCGCTCCACGCCTGAGAAAAACAGCTTTTTTCAATTTGAGCAACTTCCCTAACGTCCTCCTTTTTCATTTCTCTTATCAGCATCATTCTTCCTCTCTTTCAAGGAGAAGAGAATAAATCTCGCTTTTTGAGTAGCCTGTTGTCTTTGCTATCTGTTTACAGGCGTCTGTAGCTCTCATTCCCTTATTTACAAGAATTTGCGCCATATCCGCCGCAGCTTCTACGGTAACCTCATCAGAGGTTTTCTGAGCGCCCTCGATAACAAGGACAAATTCTCCTTTTGGAGTTATTTCGCAATAGTATTTTACAGCCTCCTCAAGGGTGGTTCGTATAACCTCCTCATGAAGCTTTGTGATTTCACGGCAGATTGAAATTTTTCTGTTTCCGAAATAGGAAAGCATATCTTTAAGAGTATAGATAAGCTTATGAGGAGCCTCATAAAACACAAGAGTTCTTTCCTCGTCCTTTACTGCGGCAAGATGTTCGTTTCTGAGTCTTTTGGTTGTTGAAAGAAAACCCTCGAAGCAAAAACGAGAGGTTGAAAGTCCGCTTACTGCAAGAGCGGAAGCCACGGCGGTAGGCCCGGGAACAACTGCTATCTCTATTCCTGCCTCTGCGCAATTGCGGACCAGATCTTCTCCCGGGTCTGAGATACAAGGCATACCGGCGTCGGTAACTATTGCGCAGTTTTCCCCGGAAAGAATACGGCTTACTATTTTTTCACCAACTTCTTTACAGTTATGCCTGTGATAGCTTACCATTGGTTTTTTAATATCAAAATGGTTTAGAAGTTTAGCGGTTACTCTTGTATCCTCAGCGCATATAAAATCTACTTCTTTTAATGTATCGACTGCTCTTACAGTCATATCCCCAAGGTTACCTATTGGAGTTCCAACAACATAAAGTTTTCCCATTTAAACTCTTTCTCCGTTTTTCAAAATTTCTCCGACAAGTTCTTCAAGATCGTGATATGTATTAAGATAAGCGCATCTCCCTCTTATTGCCGCCGCCCCGGGAAGTCCCTTTACATACCATGCGACATTTTTTCTTGCCTCCTTCATGCCCTGAGCTTCGCCGTTATACTTGCATATAAGTCTTATGTGCAAAAGCATTATTTCCATTTTTTCAGTAAGGCTTTTAGGCTGAGTTTCTTTTTTATTTTCAAGATAATTTTTTACCTCTTCAAATATCCACGGTCTGCCGTAAGACCCTCTTCCTATCATAACAAGATCGCAGCCTGTCTGCTCATACATTTCAAGAGCGTCTTTTCCACATTCGATGTCGCCGTTTCCAATAACGGGAACAGACACAGCTTCTTTAACCTGTCTTATGATATTGCGGTCTGATTTTCCGCTGTAAAACTGCATTCGTGTTCTTCCGTGAACGGTAATTGCAGCAGCGCCTGACTGTTCCATAACTTTAGCAAATTCCACGGCGTTTATACTTTCATCATCCCAGCCTGCCCTTATTTTAACCGTCACCGGGCAAGCAGCAGACCTTACGGCTGCCTTAACTATTTCCTCAGCCCTTTTTACGTCTTTCATAAGAGCGCTTCCGGAACCGTTTCCCACTATTTTAGGCACAGGGCAGCCCATATTTATATCAATAATATCAGGAGAAAACTCCTCAAGCCTTTTTGCGGCTTCGCCCATAAAATACGGATCTTCACCAAATATCTGAAGAGCCATAGGACGTTGTTCATCTGTCACGGTACAAAGCTCTTTTGTTTTGTTATCCCCATAGCAAAGCCCCTTTGAGGAGATCATTTCGCTTACCGTATATGACGCTCCGTACTTTTTGCAAATCTCCCGATATGCTCTGTCGGCGACTGATGCCATCGGAGCAAGAGCTGCGGTTTTTTCAATTGCAACGTTTCCTATTTTTATGATTTTTTCAGTCAATTTATCCTCCAAGGTTGTTTTACTCATTTTGTAAATGGACACCCCCCGTCCGCCTGTCGTGCGGACAGAGACCTGCGCAAATTCCGAAGGATAAACGTTCGAAAATTGCGCCGCCCCATATTCTTTAAATGAATTATATCACAAAGAAAGGAAATTTGCAACGAAATTCAAAATAATTATAGCCTTTTTGCTCAAACTGTGTTATAATATATGGTATATATAATAATCCAAAAAGTTAAATACTGATGAAAGGCGGATAGCTTTGATAGACAAGTTTACCTTTGAAGATCTCGGAAACGGTATAGAAGTGTGCGTTTCTGACGAACACAGATTCGGAACGGACGCATTTTTGCTTGCGGATTTTGCCGCTCCAAGAAAAAAAGATATGGTTTGCGACTTTTGTTCAGGCTGCGGGATAGTTGCGCTTCTAATGAAAAGAGATTTTTCTCCCAAGTATATCTGCACTGTTGAAATTCAGGAAAAGGCAGTAAAACAAATCGAGCTTACCGTTGAAAAAAGCAGACTCAGTGATTTTGATGTTTCACTTTGCGACCTGAAAGTATTCCGTGCCAAAACCGAGCTTGATCTCATCACCTGCAATCCGCCATACAAAATAAATAACACCGGAGCGAAAAATCAGAGTAAAGCGGTTTCTATTGCAAGACATGAGGTGCTTTGCTCAATAGACGACGTCTGCGAGGCAGCAAAGAAAAATCTCAAATTCGGAGGACGGCTTTGTATCTGTCAGCGTCCCGAACGACTTTGCGACATTATGGTGTCAATGAGGTCTCATAACCTTGAACCCAAACGGGTACGGTTTGTTTCAAAAACCCCTGAAAGTCCACCGTGGCTTGTTCTGGTGGAAGGTAAAAAAGGCGGTAAACCATATCTTAAAGTTGAACAGGGACTTTTTGTTTACAACGACGACGGAGATTATTCAGACGAAATGAAACGCATCTACAGGCTTTTGCCGCAGAAATGAAAGGAAATATCACAATGAAAATTCTTGCTATAGACGGAAACAGTATTATGAACAGAGCCTTTTACGGCATAAGGATACTGACAAATTCCAAAGGCTTTTATACAAACGCAATTACAGGTTTTCTGAATATTTATCTTAAAGAAACAGAGGCTGTAAAACCCGACTGTGTGGCTGTTGCATTCGACCTGAAAGCGCCGACATTCAGACACAAAAAGGTAGCTTCTTACAAGGCAAACAGAAAAGGTATGCCTGACGAGCTTGCCATGCAGATGCCAAAAATAAAAGAGATTCTTTGCGCAATGGGAATAAAGATAATCGAAGCGGAAGGATATGAGGCGGACGATATTCTCGGAACTATTTCCCGTGTGTTTGCAAGCCACAACGATGAGTGCGTTATTCTCACCGGGGACAGGGACAGCCTGCAACTCGTAAACGAAAAGGTAACCGTAAGACTTGCAACAAACAAGGAAACGGTAATTTATACTCCGGACAAGATCAGAGAGGTATACGGCATAGAACCTAAGCAACTTATTGAAGTTAAGGCTCTTATGGGGGACAGCTCAGACAACATTTCCGGAGTTGCCGGGATCGGTGAAAAAACTGCGCTCACACTTGTTAAAAAGTACGGCTCAGTAGACGGAATTTATGATAATTTAGATGATGGTACTTTAACCAAATCGGTTTACTCAAAGCTTTTGAACGGTAAGAACGACGCTTATGAAAGCAGATGGCTTGGAACCATTTCCCTTGAAGCTCCTGTCAGCGAAAATGTAGATGATTATGCAGATCATGCCTGCGACAACGAAAAGCTTTCCGAGATACTGACAGACCTCGAAATGTTCAAAGCGCTTGAGAAGCTTGGAGGAAAAGTCAACGACAAGGGATCTGTTGAGATCATGCCCGAAAAAAAGATCAAGCTTAAAAAGCTCAATAACAAGCCCCTTGACATGGATACCGTAAAAAGCTTTACCGAAAAAGACACAGTCTGCTTTATCTTTGACGGAAAACGCCTTGAATTATCAACAGGAGATACAATTTTCACCGGCTGTGTATCAGAAGAACAACAGTCCCTTTTTGAGGACAGTTCCAAAGAGCAGGAGAAGTTCATAACCGCATTTTTTGAAAGCGGCTGCAAAAAAGTCTGCTTCGAGGGAAAAACAGCATACAAATTCATGGCGGCAAGAAATTCAACTGTTAAAAACGTGAAATTCATCTGCGACCTTGCAGGCTATCTTTTAAACTCTCAGGCAAGCGACTATACTATACAAAATCTTTGCGCTGCATATAAGACTGCCTACCGCAGCGATATGGGAGAATATGCGGACATTGCTTCCCTGTTTTCTCTTTACGAGCGCCTTGAGAGCGAAATAAGCTTAAAAGAAATGGACAAGCTTCTTTACGAAATAGAACAACCCCTTTGCGAGGTCTTAGGCTTTATGGAGTTTTACGGAGTAAAAGCTGACGCTGAGGGAATACGATCCTTTGGTATTTCTCTTTCCCAAAGGATCAAAGAAATAGAACACGATATCTACTCTCTTGCAGGAAAGGAGTTTAATATTTCAAGTCCGAAGCAGCTTGGAGTTGTGCTTTTTGAAGATTTAAAGCTTCCATTCGGAAAGAAAACTAAAAGCGGATACTCAACAAAAGCAGAGATACTTGAATCCTTAAACGGCAGACACCCAATAATTCCCCTTATTCTGGAATACAGAACACTTACCAAGCTAAGTTCCACTTATGTTGACGGACTTTTAAAGCAAATCAAGCCGGATGGCAGGGTTCACAGCTTTTTCAAGCAGACCGAAACAAGAACAGGGCGTATTTCTTCAACCGAGCCTAATTTGCAGAATATCCCTGTCAGAAAAGAAATAGGTCGTAACATGAGAAAGTTTTTTGTAGCCCCTGAGGGAAAGGTTCTTATTGACGCAGACTACAGCCAGATCGAGCTGAGGGTTCTGGCTTCCGTCTGCGGTGATGAAAATATGCAAAGATCCTTCCTTGAAGGAAAGGACATTCACACATCTACCGCCGCTCAGGTTTTCGGTATTCCCGAAGATTTTGTTACTCCCGAAATGAGAAGAGCGGCAAAGGCTGTAAACTTCGGAATAATTTACGGAATCGGCGCATTTTCTCTTTCAAACGACATCGGTGTTTCTGTTGCGGAAGCTAAGAAATACATTGCAAATTATCTTGCAAACTTCCCGAAGGTTCAGGAATTTATGAACAGGACAGTTGAAGAGGGAATAAAGAATGGCTACGTTACAACTATTTTCGGCAGAAGGCGTTATATCCCTGAACTTTCCTCCTCAAACAAAAATCTTCAGGCCTTCGGAAAACGCGCCGCAATGAACGCTCCAATACAAGGCGCCGCTGCGGATATAATCAAGATAGCCATGGTTTCTGTGTTCAGGCGGCTTAAGGAAGAAAATCTTGACGCAAAGCTTATTTTACAGGTTCACGATGAACTTATAATAGAAGCAGACAAGTCGTGTGCAAAAAAAGCCGCTGAAATTTTAAAGGAAGAAATGGAAAACTGCGTCAAGTTGAAGGTTCCTCTTACAGTCGATGTAAATATCGGCGACAGTTGGTTTACAGCAAAGGGATAGAACTGTAAAATTATATTGAAAATGTCTTGAAATCATAATTAAAATATGCTAAAATACATTTAGGAAAAATATTTGACGAAAGGAATACAGAACATGAGCGCTACAATAAAAGACGTTGCAAAAGCGGCAGGAGTTTCGGTAGCTACTGTTTCAAGAGTTCTTAACGGAAGTGCAAACGTTTCCGAAGCAGCGTCGGAGGCTGTAAACAGAGCAATAAAAGATCTTCACTACAGTCCTAATTTTCTTGGGAGAAACTTAAGAAAACGCGAAACAAACGTTATACTTGTGATTCAACCCGCCTCTGTTCATTCCCTCTACGCGGAGATTATTGCAGGAATGCAGGAGGGAGCGCTAAACTACGGCTATGATATAATCTCTGCCACATCATACGGACTTGAAGAAATTGAAAAGCGTCAGATGAAAATGCTTTTTAACAGAACCGTTGACGGAGCGGTGCTTTTAGGAACTCAGTACGACGCAAAAACCATTAACAAACTTGCGGAGAATTACGATATTGCTTTGTGCTGCGAGGGTATCGAGGGTGCAAACGTTTTGACCGTTACTGTAAATGACGAGCAGGCAAGCTATGACGCAACCACTGCTCTTATTGAAAAGGGGCATAACAAGATCGCCCTTATCTCAACAAATTCTCTTGCCATGTCCTCTATTTATCGTAAAAAAGGTTATTTAAAAGCTTTAAAGGACCATGGCATACCTGTAAGGAATGAATACATTTATGAAGGTACTTACGACAGTGAAAACGGCGAAATCGCCATGAAAAAGTTCATGTCTCTTGAAAACAAACCTACTGCTGTTTTTGCAATCTCAGACCTTCTTGCGGCTGTGGCAATGAAAACCGCCGTTTCAATGGGAATACAGATAGGCAGCGAGTTATCTGTCATGGGATTTGATAACATTGCCCTTTCGGAAATGCTTATACCCTCCCTTTCAACTGTAGCTCAGCCATGCAAGAAAATGGGCATATTCACCATTGAAAAGCTTATCTCAAACATTTCAAGCTCCGCAAAAGACAACAAACATTACAATATGCGCCACAATGTTATTTTAAGGCAATCAACCGGCGACTGAACTGATAACACTGAAAAACACAAATCAAAACGCCTTCAGGCTTTTTAACGGGATATTTTCCACTTTTAAAAACTTTTTCAAGAAACAAGACCTGCATTAATGTGACATAACATCACTAATGCAGGTCTTTTGCTTTTTATTTATCAAGATGCCAGATATCCCGATTATACTGTTCAATTGTTCTGTCGGATGAGAAAAATCCGGCATAAGCGATATTTACGATCATCTTTTCAGCCCATTCAAGCCTGTTTTCATAGTCCTTGTAAGCCTTTTCCCTTGCCTTTGTGTAGGACTCAAAATCGGGGAAGGTCATAAACCAGTCCTTTGAGATAAGCTCATGCTGTAGTCTTTCAAGGCTTTCCTTGTTTCCCACAGCAAGTATTTTACCGCTTGTGATAAAATCAACCGCTTTTTGTATCTTCTTATCCTTTTTGTAGTACTCTTCCGCCTTATAATTTGCCTCTTTGTAGCGTTCAACCACAACATCGCTTTCGTCTCCGAAAATGTAGATGTTGTTGTCGCCCACAAACTGATGTATCTCAACGTTTGCTCCGTCCTCTGTTCCGAGAGTAACTGCGCCGTTAAGCATGAATTTCATGTTTCCTGTGCCGCTTGCTTCCTTTGAGGCAAGAGAAATCTGCTGGGAAATATCACAGGCAGGGATAAGCTTTTCCGCATTGGTTACATTGTAATTTTCAACCATATACACTTTAAGATAAGGACTGACTTCTTTGTCGGAATTTATTATCTCCTGCAAACAAAGAATAAGATGTATTATATCCTGTGCAATAATATAAGCGGGAGCCGCCTTTGCACCGAATATTACAGTTATGGGAGTTGACGGTTTTACGCCGTTTTTGATTTCAAGGTACTTGTTTATAACATAAAGAGCGTTCATCTGCTGACGTTTATACTCATGCAGTCTCTTTATCTGAATATCAAAAATAGAGTTTTCATCAATTTCCATTCCCTGAGTTTCATAAAGATAATTTTTAAGTTGGAGTTTCTTCTGTGCCTTGATGTCAAGAAGCTTTTGAAGAACCTTTTTGTCCTTCTTGAATTTTACAAGTCCTTCAAGTTCCGACGCGTCCTTTTTCCAAGCCTCGCCGATAAGCCCGGTTATAAACTCAGAAAGCTCCGGGTTGCAGTGCATAAGCCATCTTCTGAATGTAATGCCGTTTGTCTTGTTATTGAACTTTTCGGGGTAAAGCTTGTAAAAATGTGAAAGCTCCTCGCTTTTAAGGATCTCAGTATGAAGCTTTGCGACTCCGTTTATACTGAAGCTGTAATGGATATCAATACTTGCCATATGAACAGTATCGTTGCTATCGATTATTACGGTTTTCTTGTCATCAAATTTTCTTCTTACCTTATCGTCAAGGATTTCAATTATAGGCACAAGCTGAGGCACTGCCTTTTTAAGATATTCAAGCGGCCACTTTTCCAAAGCTTCCGCAAGAATGGTGTGGTTTGTATAAGCGCAGGTACGGCTTACAATATCTATCGCCTCGTCAAGTTCAATTTCTCTGAGATTTAAAAGCCTTATAAGCTCCGGAATAACCATTGTTGGATGTGTGTCGTTTATCTGTATAACAGCATACTTATCAAGGTCGTGAAGGTCGCTTCCCTTGCTTACACATTCGTCAATTATAAGCTGAGCCGCCGCTGAAACCATAAAATATTGCTGATAAATTCTCAAAAGCCGTCCGTTTTCGTCGCTGTCGTCAGGGTAGAGAAAAAGCGTGAGATTTTTTTCAATTGCCGTCTTGTCAAAATCTATCCCCTCGGTAACAATTGACTCGTCAACGCTTTCAACGTCAAAAAGATGAAGCTTGTTTGTAACACCCTCGTAGCCTGTTACGCTGATGTCATACATTCTCGCCTTTACCTTTGTATTTCTGAAAGCCACGTCATAAACAGTATCTGTTTTTTCAAGCCAGCTGTTTTCAGTTATCCACCGATCAGGCTGAGCAGTCTGGGCGTTTTTCTCAAAGACCTGTCTGAAAAGTCCGAAGTGATAGTTAAGACCCACTCCGTCGCCGTTAAGTCCCAAGGTTGCGATTGAGTCAAGAAAGCAAGCCGCAAGACGTCCCAGTCCTCCGTTTCCAAGGGAAGGCTCATTCTCAATCTCCTCAATCCTGCCGATATCCTTTCCCGCTTCACCAAGCTGTTTTTTTACATCATCATAAAGTCCAAGATTTATAAGATTGTTTGAAAGAAGCTTTCCTATAAGAAACTCGGCGGAAATGTAATAAAGCTTCTTTTTTGCGGGGTTTTTCGCCGTTTTTTTCGAGGCAAGCTCCTTTACCTCCTTTAATAACGCATAGTAAATTTCCTCATCGGAACAAGAGGAAAGCTCCTTCGAGTAATTTCTTTTCATCATCTCATTCAGATTCATAACAATACTTCCTTTCAGAATCAAGATAGGATTGTTTTAATTTTAATTGTATAACCATGTCTCAGCTGATTTTAAGCAAGCTTAATCGGCATTGCTCCGATTTAAATTATTGACTATTGATTATTATATCACAATCCATGTTTTATTACAACATTTTAGAAAAATAAAAGAAATATGACTCAAAGAAATTTTACATTTCACAAAGGAGCGCCACACATTATATTAAAGAATAAGCAGTGGCATTGAATATTCAACTACGCCTTTTCTAACAAGGTTTAAGATTTTTTCCCTACTCAATCTTAAGCATCCGATAGCCAATACCGATATGGGTTTGTATGTATCGGGGTGAACCGGGCTCTTTTTCCAGTTTTTTTCGGAGAGTCGCCATAAACACACGCAAAGAGCCTACATCGGTTTCCCAACTGCTGCCCCAAACATTCTGCAAAATGAACTTATGGGTCAGCACTTTTCCTGTATTTCGTGCCAACAGGCATAGCAGTTTATATTCTATTGGTGTCAAGTGCATTTCTTCGCCGGCCAGATAGGCGCAGCCGGAGGCGTAGTCTATTTTCAACTGTCCGTTTTCATATGTAGCCTGTTGAACTGTGCCTCCCTGCATAAGCGCCAAACGTCTCTGCGTGACGCGCAAGCGAGCCAGAAGCTCGTCTACAGAGAAGGGTTTGGTAAGGTAATCATCTGCGCCTGCATCTAAAGCATCGATCTTATCGTTATCCTCGCTTCTGGCACTGATGACGATGATTGGGACATTGGACCAGCCACGAATGCGGGTGATAACCTCTACTCCGTCGATGTCAGGCAGACCCAAATCCAACAGAATTATATCAGGATTATAAGAAGCTGCCTCCATAACAGCGCTTTCCCCATTGACTGCCGTGGTATAACGGTAGTCGTGAGCTTTTAGTGTGGTGGTGATCAGGTTGCGCACCGGTGCATCGTCTTCTACAACCAAAATCTGAATTTTACTCATAATATGTTACCTCCTCCAGCGGAAGCGTGAAATCAAAAATTGTTCCATGGGGTTTATTGTCCGTCACATGAATCGTACCGCCATGTGCTTCCACAATGGCTTTGCAGAGATATAACCCCAGCCCCAGACTGCGGCGGTTATCCGCAATTTTATTTGTGCCTGAGTAGAACTTATCGAATATTCTGGATTTTTCCTCATCGGAAATGCCTTTGCCGGTATCGGCAATCAGCACCTCCGCCATGTCGCCGTTCTTTCTTGCGGTAATAGTAATATCAGATTCCGGCGGAGTATATTTGATAGCATTATCCACAAGGTTGGCAATAACCTGCACGATCAGTTTTGCATCAGCTTTGACCAGCAGAAGTTCATCCTCGCATACAACGGACAAATGATGTTTAATCGCTTTGCGGCTGATGTGCTGCATGGTTTCCTCAATTATCTCGCTAAGAAGCTCGGTGGAAGTACGCAAAGTCATTCTACCTTCTTCTATGCGTGTAGCATACAACAAATTTTCCACCAAGTCGATGAGCCAGATAGAATCGTCGTATATATCAGAATAAATCTGTTGCTTGGTATCTTCGTCGAAGATATTTGAATTGTTCATCAGATTGCTGGCATTGCCGGAAATAGTAGTCAGGGGAGTCCGCAGATCGTGTGAAATTGTCCGCAGAAGATTGGCTCTAAGCTGTTCGCTTTCCGCCAATACCGCTGCGGCTTCTTTTTCTCTGGCATTTTTCTCATTTTCAAGAGCTAATGCTGCTTCGCCCAATATAGAGAGAAGAATACTGTGCTCTGAGGCATCTAAGGGATTATTTTCCGCTTTAATACCTACAACACCGTAAACTCGTTCATTGACGCGAAGTGCAAAATAAAGATATTGCACATCGGAATGTGTGTCTGTTGTAGCACCGGCAATATGATTATTTTTCAGTACCCATTTCGCAGCAGCCAACTCTTTTTCGGCATTGTAGTTCTGTTCAGTTAATGCATTTTCCCGAAAAAAATAAGGTTCCGACAGCTGCCCGTTTATATTTTCAAACACAACGACATTTCGTTCTAACAGTTTCATTAACTGTTCTGCCGCTGTACGAATGATATCCTCTTTGCTTGTAGCTTTAGACAACAACTGATCCGTATCAAAAAGGATTTTAGTCCGATGAGCTATTTTGGCAGATTGGCTTGCCTGATCTTTATATCTAAGCGCAAATGTACCGGTAATATAAGCTGTCAAAAACATGATAACAAATGTGACAGGATAACCCGTTTCATATGCCTTCAGCGAAAATCTCGGCATGGTAAACAGAAAATTAAAGATGAATACACTGGCTATAGATACAACCAGACTGTATATTCGGTGAGTTGTCACGATAGATGTTAACAACACTCCAAGAATATATACCATAATGATATTGGCATCGGTAAAGCCAAGACGGTAAAACAGAATACTTAATAAAGTACAGCATATAAGGATACTTGCACTTTTTGCTGTGTTTTTCAAAAAAGCGCGATGATTCTTAGTTTTTCTTTTCTTTGGACGATAAGATGTATCGGCACTTGTATCAGGAATTATATGTACATCAATTTCCGGAATATAAGAAAGAAGCTGCTCTGTAAGAGTGGGTTTACTAAACAGATGCTTACGTGTGACAACGCTTCGCCCTAACACAATTTTTGTAACACCGGAGAGCCGGGCAAACTCTGCAATCTGGTAAGGAACATCTTCACCATATACTGTTTCAATGTTTGCACCAAGCTGTTCAGCAAGTTTCCGATTGTCCTGCAAACGCTTTTTGTTTTCTGTGGTAACCGCATCAAAGTCAGGCGTTTCCACAAACAAGGCAGTAAACTGGCTATTAAAGGCTCGTGCAATTCTGGCGGCAGTACGTATGATTTTTGCATTGGAAGGAGCCGATGAAAGGCACACTAAAATATGTTCATCAGTATGAAAAATGTTCTTTTCATGCAATTGATCAGAAAGAAGCTTTACCCTATCTGCACAGCGTCGAAGAGCAACCTCACGCAAAGCTATCAACTGTTCAAGGGTAAGCTGCGAATCAGCCGCTTCTTTTTCTCGCAGGTGCTCCATCAGATCTTGTGGTTCTATATCGATCAATTCCACCTGATCTGCATTATCAAAGACAGAATCAGGTATTCGATCCCAGGTGGTAATTCCGGTGATGGACGCCACCGTATCATGCAGACTTTCGATATTTCCCACATTAACTGTGGTATACACATCGATACCGGCATTCAGCAGCTCGTTGACATCCTGATAGCGTTTTAGATGACGGCAGCTCTTGCTGTTTGTGTGCGCCAATTCATCAATCAGGACTAAGTCCGGCTTTCTTGCCAATATACTTTCAATATCAAGCATATCCGTATTGTCAGATTTCATCTGCTCAAGACCATTCATCAAAGTAAGTGTACGATCAGATGTGTGCGGCGCAATGTAACCAACCAGTACATCAATGCCCTTTGCTTTTGCAGTTTGCGCCGCTTTCAGCATAGACTGAGTTTTGCCTATACTTTCAGCATAGCTGAAAAAAATTTTCAAATGTCCTTTCGTTGTCTGTTTCATCGCACCCACCCCTTTTAATAGATAATATCACAGGAGTGAATTTTATTCAACCGGGAAGATGTAAATAATTAATCAATGTAATCGCAATAGCCGTGCTTTAGAGTACAATACTCGTTTTCCAATGCAAATATTACTCTGTCACGATTTTTGGATTGGATAGTTTTGTTCCAGATAACATATATCCTGCAATCCTGATCTGTATTTTCTACATTCAACCCAAGCGTAGTAACCACAGCTTGCTTTGCATGATATGGAATTTGTATGGATACATACTCTGAGCTCAGGCTTTTTGCTATTTCATCTGATAACAATACAATATCAACGGTTCCATCTGACAGCTTATGCAGGAGCTGATTTACCTTACCGCTGCTAAAGAAGAACTCCATGTATGGATGAGCGGCAGAGCAGTATTCCAGTGCGGAAGCAACATAATCCAAAAGCATGGGGGATTCGGCGGCGATGTGAATATGTGATCTGCTGTTTCTGTTCTCCGCTGTAATATGCCGTTGATTATCAGCAATAAAATCATCAATTTTCTTCATGATATAGAATCCAAATGCAAAAGCTGCGAAAGTTACGATAATCAACATCAAATCTTTCATCAGAATCACCTCCGCTGTTGGTTGAAAGTTAATTATTCAGATTCTAAAGCACTTCTGAACGTCTTTCTGTTTTCCTAACACGAGAATGGATTTGTTATCGCTGAGGACTGTGTCAGGTGTAATGTTCATATTGAGCTTACCATTTTCTCTGATGCCCAGAATATTAATACCGTATTTTTTACGAATATCTAATTGAACAACAGTCTTTCCGTTCCATTCAGCAGGTATTGCCAACTCAAATATAGAATTTTCATCATCCAATTCTATGTAGTCCAGAATATTTTCCGAAGTACAGCGTATCGCAGTCCATGAAGCAAGTTGTTTTTCCGGATACACTACTTCGTCTGCGCCGTTTCGCAGCAGAAATTTTTCCTGAACCCCTCTGGACGCTCTGGCAATTACTTTTTTAGCTCCCAGTTCTTTCAAAAGAGAAGCGGTTTCCAATGAATTTTGAAAATTATCACCGATAGTAACGATACACGCGTCGAAGTTTCTGATTCCCAGAGAGGAGAGAAATTCTTTATTAGTACTGTCGCCGATCTGAGCGTTGGTAACAAAGGATAGTACTGAATTAATTCTCTCCTCATTGTTGTCCACAGCCATAACCTGATGATTCAGGTCGTTTAGTTTCTTGGCAATATGTTTGCCAAAGCGTCCAAGTCCAATCAATAAAATAGATTTCATAAGATTACCTCCAATTTTCAGCCTACAGATATTTTCTCCAGTGGCAGTCTGGAGAGGGTGTTTTTAGTTGCGGGGAATGTTGCAAATATTAAAGTCAGCCCGCCGACTCTGCCAATGTACATTAGTGAGATCAGAATTAATTTGCTTACAGCTCCCAGTTCCGGTGTAATACCAAGGGTCAGACCAACGGTGCCTACAGCTGACGCACTCTCATATAAACAAGCGACAAGAGGAAGTCCTTCGATTCGGCTGATAGCCATACCGCCGGCTAAAAACAGTGTAATGTACATCAGAAATACTGTTGCAGCGTTTTTTACAGTTCCATCATCGATACGCCGACCGAAAAAGCGTCCGTTCTGTCGTCTGTGGAAAATGGCAGTGGCACAGGCAAGCATTACTGCAAATGTTGTGACTTTCATACCGCCTGCAGTGGAACCCGGTCCACCTCCTATGATCATCAGAAGAGAAGTCAATGTCTGACCGGTCTCACTCATCTGAGTCAGATCTACTGTATTGAATCCGGCTGTTCTTGGCGTAACAGATTGAAACAATGAGCCCCAAAAACGTTCACCAAGCGGCAGATGATTCAGTTCAAAGAAGAAAAAGTATGCAGCCGGAAGAATAATCAGAAATGTAATAGTCAATAAGATAACTTTACTTTGCATTCGGTAACGTTTTACATGAATACCATTGGTGTAGATATCCTGCCAGGTCAAGAAGCCCAGACCGCCAATAATTATGAGAAGCATGATCGTCATATTAATCACCGGATCAGTTGTGTAACCCATCAGAGAATTGAATAATACGCCATCATCAACGATATCGAAACCTGCATTACAGAATGCGGAAATGGAATGGAATAATGCCATCCATAATCCTTCAGCAAAGCCGTAATCCCGAACAAATACGGGAGCCATGATAAGGGCGCCAAGCAATTCAATAATAACGATGCCTTTAATGATAAATCCGGTAAAACGTACAATTCCTCCGACTTGGGGTGCGGAGATTGCATCCTGCATAGTACTTCGTTGCATCAGAGATATTTTCTTATCAGCTACCATGGCGATTGCCGCAGCCACTGTGATAACACCCATTCCTCCAATCTGAATCAAGGTAATGATAACGGCCTGCCCGAATACAGTCCAGTGCGAAGCTGTATCATACACGACAAGACCGGTTACACATACTGAAGAAGTTGATGTAAGCAGGCAGTCCAAGAACGGGGTCACGATCCCCTCCTGACTGGAAACAGGCAGCATCAGGATCAAAGCTCCTAATAGAATCACCAAGGCAAAGCCAAGGATTATTATTTGTGACGAAGATAATCTTTTTCCGATTCTTCTCATATCACTACCTCCATCTTAGTATTTCTACTTTAATTATTGCATATCGGGCATGAAATGGGTATTAACATTATAAGGCTGGCATTAAATCCGCATTAAGAAAAACGAAACTAAAAAGGATCATATTATGGCGCCAATAGCGATAAGACGATTTACCACGTTCTTTTCAGACTTTCGGCAGGAAAGCACAATCCTCTACCGAAAACGTGAAGAGCAAACGCTTCATGCGACCATTAAAATAAAAATCCCTTCTGACTTCTTGTTAGAAATCAGAAGGGATTTACACATATACACCTTGGATACAGTCACCTGATAGTTGACAGGTTATTGGCATTGGAAAGCAGGCGCAAATCGTAGGGAGCGCATCTTAATTCAAATAAATCACTTATTATTTACAAAAGCTTTGACGATTTCTCCATAATAAGCAATGTGATAATCCTCTTGCGGATAGTTCTTGTCAATAAGAGAGCTGTCAGTAAAACATTGAGGCTTCATTTCCTGAACGTAAAGCTTTTTACACACAAGAACCATTTCAGCCTGTTCAAAGCCGACCTGTCCGCATATGTCAACGGGAGTAAGTCCTGTGCACTCCATTTTGTCAACATCTCTGCCACTGTGGCTTCCGCAAAAACGCAAGGCGTCTTTGTATTCATCTGAAAAAAAGCTGAATGTAAAATACTCGTTTTTGTCAATAAACTCCTTTGTGTAACGCTGCGGACGAATTGTTGTTATCACGCAGTTCTTTCCCCACATTACACCCATAAAGCCCCAGCTTGCCGTCATTGAGTTGAAGCTGTCCTTTGTTCCGGCAGAAACAAGAAACCACTTATTTCCAATAGTTTCAAATGGGTTTAAATTTTCCTTTGTGATATCCGTTTGAGTAAAGCTCATAATAAGTCCTCCTTTTATTTTTACAGTATAAATTATACCACTGTTTTTTTATAATTTCAACACACATTTTGTCACTCGCCCCAGTAACCTCAAAATCCTATAAAACATATAGTATGTTATAACCAAGTCGCCGATGTCCCCCGCCTCTAAAGCGGCGGGTTCCATTCAGTTTTTCAGTGAGGGTTTTAATCCCCCACTGAAACCCTGAAGAGCAAAGCTCCTATCTGCAGCTTGCTGCAGTCAGCGACAGATTGCTTTTCGTCGCAACGTGATTAAGCACAGCTCTGAAAGAGATGTTTAGCTCTGAAAGAGATGTATAGCTCCGAAGGAGATGTAATTATCAACGCTTTGCTCCGATTTAAAAAAGCAAAGGTTTTGTAAATAATGCCGTCATATATTTTTGGCTAAAGTCTGGAAAGGATTGAATACCATAATGAATAAAAATTTTACTGTAATTATTGCAGGAGGAGATTTAAGGCAAATTTATCTTGCAAAATATCTTTCTGCATTTTTTAACGTCAAAACAATAGGCCTTAAGGAAGATAATCTCCCTACGGAAAAGGACAAAGCGGACATACTTATTCTTCCTATAATCGTTTCAAACGATGGAGTGCATTTAAACGCCCCGTTTTCCGAAAAGCCTGTTTCACTAAGTTCTCTAAGCAGCTATGTTTTACCCGAAGGAACAGTCTGCTCGGGAAAGCTTTCTCCGGAAATAAAGCAGATCTTTACAGGTGCAGGACTAAAGACTGTTGATTACTTTTCAAGAGAAGAACTTATCATCAAAAACTGTATCCCAACGGCAGAGGGCGCCCTACAGATAGCAATGGAAGAAATCCCGACAACAGTAAGCGGCTCTAAGGTACTTGTGATCGGATACGGAAGAGTAGGAAAAGCCGTTTCGCATTTGTTCTCATCAGTAGGAGCAACAGTTTTCACAGCCGCAAGAAAATACAGCGATCTTGCATGGTGCGAAACTCTTGGTATAAACGGAATCAAAACAGAGCAAGCTGTAGAAGATCTGGGGAAATACGACATTATAATCAACACTGTTCCCGCGGTGGTTCTTGACAGAAACGCTCTTATGACTGTTTCTCCGGAAGCTCTTATAATCGATCTTGCTTCAAAGCCCGGAGGAGTAGATTTTGACTTTTCAAAAGAGCTTGGGCTTAACGTTATCTGGGCATTGTCTCTTCCGCTGAACGTTAAGATATCAAACAAACGCTTTAGCAAAAAACTATCCCTGTCTTTTTAACAAGGATAGTCTTATCTTTTCTACTGGTTGTATATAGTTTCCATAAGCTTTTGCTTATTAAGCTCAAAATCCGCAACTATTATCGATCCGTCGGCAGAGCTGCCATAGCTCCAGCTTTCCATGTCATCTCCGTAAGGAATACGCTGGCTTATGCGCTCATACCCAAGATAACCCGGAATCTTTGTCATAAGAGATTTTATTGTGCTTTTATCCATATTGGTAGTAATATTCGGGATAACAGTTTCCGCAAGTTCGTCAAGTTCGGTAACGCTCATGGCTTTTGCCTTATCTGCAATAAGCCCGATAACCTCCCTTTGTCTGTCTGTTCTTGCAAAATCGTCTCCTACTCCCTTTCTTATTCTCGAATAAGCAAGAGCCTGATTTCCATTCATATGATAGCTTCCGCCTTCATATAAATAATCTGTACCCCAAGGGTTTCCGAATATGTTGTTTTGCTCAGCCATAGGGCTTTGCATAGCAACAGCCTCTGCATCGGTAATCTCAATATCAAGCCCGCCTACAGCGTCGATTATATTTGCAAAAGCCATAAAATCAACTCTTGCGTAATAATCAATTTCAATTCCGAAATTATACTCAAGAGTGTCCATTAAAAGCTCTGCTCCACCATGAGAGTGCGCCCAGTTGAGCTTATGCCATGTTTCCTGTTCCTGACCGGGAATTTCAACATAGGTATCTCTCATAAACGAAGACATGACTATCTGTTTTGTGTCCTTATTAATGGAAACAAGTATCACTGAATCTGATAGCCCGTTTGAGGATCCTCTTGCATCTGTACCAATAAGAAGAATATTGAAAACTCCCTTGTCGGAGTAAACATTTTCGATATTGAGCCTGTTCCCTGTAGGAACGTAGTTGAAAAGTCCCGAATACTTATCGATAAAATAATACACCAAGCCAAAAAGGAGCAGTATAAAAATTATTATAACAATGAAAATTATTGAAAATATGTGCTTTTTCTTTTTTTTAACCGGCTCGCTTATTTTGGGATTGTCTTTATATTTCATTCTTGCTATTTCCTTTTCGTTTTTCTTTTTGTTCTGATAATTTATATTTTTATTATATGTATTTTTATCTGATTTAGGATAACTCCTTTGATTTGGTCTGTTTTCCTTTGTCAAATTACGGCTTTTGGAAGCTGAAAAACCGCTTTCCCTAACATTAGCAGTCCTTGAAACAGGTTTGACCTTTGCCCTCACCGTTTTTCCGCTTTGATAAGAATAACCTCCGCTGCTGTTGTAAATATCGGCTTCACTGTCATAATAATCTCCGTAATCATCATAACTATCTTCCGCTGTATCCTGTATATTTAAAGTATATTCTCTTTTTGAAGATTTTCTCTTTCCATAATTGTTCTGAGCATTTGTGCCAAAATTATCTCTTAAACTCTGAAGAAATTCAGGATCAAGTCCCGGCACCTGAGATGTTTTGGCTTTTCCGTAAGCCTTTTCACTTCTGTCATAATTCTCATAAAAGCTGCTGTCAGACTTGGAATAATCGATATTCACCCTGAACTCGCCTGTCTGTTCCCTTGTGTTAGCTTTTACAACATTTATTTTTTTAGTTTTCTTTTTATTTTCAATAGATCCTGCAATAAGCTCCTCCAAGGATCTGTCATCTCTGTAAGCCATAAATTCACCTTTCTGAAATATCGTTTTGTTTGTCTATAACCTATATTATATAACCATTTCACCAAAAAGTCAAATATCCAAAGGAGTACTTATGTACGCAGTTTACGCAAGGCAGTCTGCCGACAGAGCCGACTCAATAAGCATTGAGACTCAAACAGACATATGTATAAGATCCATCCCATACGGAGAAAAATATGAAATATTTGCAGACAGGGGGTTCAGCGGTTCAAACACAAACCGACCTGCATTTCAGAAAATGCTTGAATTTTGCAGACAAAACAAGCCGTCAAAAATAATAACATACAAGCTTGACAGAATAAGCCGTTCTCTACTTGACTTCGTACTGCTCCTCGATATCCTTCAGGAAAGCGAAACAGAGCTTATTTCCTGTACGGAAAGTTTTTCAAGCAAAAGTGAAATGGGAATACTCATTATGAAACTGCTTATTATGTTTGCGGAGATGGAACGTAAAAACATAAGAATGAGAGTTCGTGACAACTACTACTCCCGTGCAGAAAAAGGATATTACCTTGGAGGCTATCCTCCCTACGGCTACAAAAAGAAAGCTTTGATAATAGACGGCAAAAACACAAGCGGATATGAGATAATACCCCATGAAGCCCGGATTATAAAGAATCTTTTCAGAGAGTTTGCTTCCGGAAAATCCATCAATTCACTTTGTCGCAAACTTAATTGCGAAAAACTCAAAACAAAAAAGGGAAAACCATGGACCGCGGTTGCAGTTTCACGGATACTTAACAATCCTTTTTACGCCTGTGCAGATGAAAATATGCTGAACCAATTTATTTCAAAGGGCTGGAATATACTTTGCTGCAATGAAAATTTCAACGGCAGTTATGGCTGTGTAATTTTTCATTCAAAGCAGGAAAAAAGCGACGTAAAGGTTGATAACTTTACAGGATATACTGCGTCAGTAGGTCGACATAAATGGATAATTCCATCACTATTATGGATAGAAGTTCAGAGCATATTATCAAAAACAAGCTTCAAAAACTCAACTACATCTTCAAAAAGCTTTCTGTCAGGGCTTGTAAAATGCGGTTTTACAGAGAAAAAATATACTGTTACCGCTTCGGGTAAAAATGTTTATTTTTATTGCAGACACAGAAAAGAACAAAGCTGTGATCTTGGATGTAAAGGTAAAAACCTTACCGTAAAAGCTTCGACTATTGAAGATACAGTTGACAGATTTATCAAACTACATCTGCTGAGATTGTCTGAAATTAACGTTACTCTCCCCTCAAAGGAGCTAAATAATCTGAAATCAAACCTAACCGCTGTTGAAATTAAAATTTCACAGCTTAAAGAGGAAATTATTAGTTTAGAAACTCAGACACAGACAGATCAGTTTATACTTGAAGCAGTTTCACAACTGTTAAATAAAAAAGAAGAGATTGAAAAAAATATTGGTTCAGAGGTTGCGAAATCAAGAAAAAAGTGCTACACTGTTTTAAGAGAGGCAGCGGAAAAATGGGATAGCTTCCCTATTGAAAGAAAAAAATTTATCAGCAAAGAAATCATTGAGGGAATATATCTAAGTGAAAATAGTATACGAATTTTATTAAAATAGGAGGAATTTATGAAAATATCCGGAGTTATATTTGATATGGACGGACTTATGATAGATACTGAGAAACTTCTCACAAGATTTTGGTGTGAAGCTGCAAACCTTTACGGATTCCCAATGAAGCCTGAGCATGTTTTAGGAATACGAAGCCTTGCTGCTAAGTTTGCAGAACCTAAGCTTAAAGGCATATTCGGCGAAAATTTCGATTATTATGCTGTAAGAGCAAAGAGAATACAGCTTATGAACGATTACATAGAAGAACACGGGATTGAAAAGAAAAAAGGACTTGATGAGCTTTTAGAGTTTCTTAAAAGAAACGGATATAAGATTGCTGTTGCAACTGCCACGGATCCTAAACGCACCAAAGCATATCTGTCAAGAATAAATATCTATCAATATTTTGACATTATTACCTGTGCGTCTGAGGTTTCAAACGGAAAGCCTGAGCCTGATATTTATCTGCTTGCGGCTGAGCGTTTAGTGCTTAAGCCCTGCGAATGCCTTGCACTTGAGGATTCACCAAACGGAATAACTTCCGCTTATCGAGCAGGCTGTCACCCGGTAATGATTCCCGACTTGTCTGAGCCTGATGAGGATCTGTTAAAGATCTGCGATGCACGGCTTGACAGTCTTGACAAAGTAATTGATTATCTGAAAAATATCTGATTACAGCAAAAAACGGCATGACAATTACGTCATGCCGTCAGTCTGTCAAAAAACCCCTAATCCGCAAGCGGATTAGGGGTAAATCATATATTCAAGCAAAAACAGGCTCAAAAATCATAAAATACAAATAGATATAAATCTCCTTCCACCTATGTATCGCATACTTTTTAAGATTCATAGC
>CALWNN010000056.1 GCA_944382845.1 uncultured Clostridia bacterium | reverse complement strand
GTACCAAAGCCGTTTAGCTATTATCCGTATGGTTTTGATAAGGACGGCACGACGATCCATTATTCGGAATATTATCAGAACGCCTTTTCGGATATTTACAAAGGCAAACAAGGGTATTTGTATGAATGCGATGACATTCCAAACGTAGGAAATCCTACGCAGATTAACGGAGTCTTTGTCTGTGAGAATGCAGTAAAGGTTGACCGTGTAACAATGATTTCCGATCTGTACGACTGCTTAATGGAATATCAGCAGCAGGGACTTTTCCGCATCAGACCGTTGGATACGATATCGGAAATAGAAATGCAATCTGTGTATGACGATTTAAAGCAGACCATTCAAAAACACAATCTGAAACAGTCTCCGGACAATTCCATGAGTTGGTTTGTTCGGGAGCATTTTGCGGAAATTTGGAAAAACACAGAATAAGACAATCATAACATGAAAATATGGTTGGGGTGGCTGTTTTCAATATTCTCACCGAATATTAGGAACGTTGACGATACCGTTGGTTTCTTGGCTATTAAAAACGTTTATCGGCGGCACTTGCTGCTTTCAATACGGCTTCATTGGTTTTCCTACCGACCTATGATTTTATCGAGTTGTCTGCAAGGTTTTGATCAAGAACGCCCTAACGGAAATGTTTCAGGATGATGCTGTATAATAAAACTTGACACAATCAAATTAAGTAAAGTATAATCAAGTCGCCGATGTTCCCCTGCCTAAACGGCTGACCTGCTGATTATTCAGCAGGTCAGCCTCCTATTAGGCGGGTCTGTCTCCCACAGGAGGCAGGTTGCTTTTTCGTCGCAACGTGATTAAGCACAGCTCTGAAAGAGATGTTTAGCTCTGAAAGAGATGTTTAGCTCTGAAAGAGATGTTTAGCTCTGAAATAGATGTAATTATCAACGCTTTGCTCCGATTTAAATTAAACAAAATATTTGCACTTTTATGACTATGAATTTTGTAGCTTTATAAGTGATAATATCACAAGCTTTGCATCGATTTTTTGAGTGTTATATACTTGAATAATTAATTAAGTTGTGGTATACTCAATAAAACAGAAATAATGTTATTATATACTGTCAGATTTTGCAAGGTTTAAGAGGAGTAATTATTATGGATAACTTTCATTTTTACAGTCCGACAGAATTCATATTCGGGAAAAACACTGTTATTGAATGTGGAAAATATGTAAAAAAGTACAGAGGCACTAAGGTCCTTGTGCATTACGGTTCGGGCTCGGCAGTGCGTTCTGGACTTATTGAACGAGTAACAAAATCTTTGGATCTATCAGGTATCGAATATGTACTTTTGGGAGGAGTCAAACCGAATCCCCGTGATACAAAGGTATACGAGGGAATAGAACTGTGCCGCAGAGAGAATATAGACTTCATACTTTCAGTCGGAGGAGGTTCGTGTATCGACTCTTCTAAGGCAATCGCAGCAGGCGCTTTGTATGACGGAAATTTTTGGGATTTTTACACTGGCAAAGCTAAAATTGAAAAAGCTGTTCCGGTTGGTACGGTCCTGACTATCGCAGCGGCAGGCAGCGAGGGTTCTGGAGCCTCGGTGATCACTAAGGAGGAAGGTATGCTAAAACGTAGCACAGGCTCAGATTTACTGCGCCCAAAGTTTTCGATTCTTGACCCTGAGCTGACGGAAACGCTTAGTGCATATCAGACCGCCTGTGGAGCAACAGATATTATGGCTCATGTTTTTGAACGCTATTTTACAAACACGGCTGAAGTCGAGATAACCGACCGTCTGTGCGAGGCTGTTCTGCTTACCATGATCAAAGAAACTCCTCGAGTAATTGCCGATCCTCATAATTATCAGGCAAGGGCAAATATAATGTGGGCCGGGACTGTAGCTCATAACGATATAGTGGGGGTAGGCAGGAGTCAGGACTGGAACAGCCACGCTATCGAGCACGAGCTGTCCGGATTGTACGATTGTGCGCACGGAGCAGGACTGGCTGTGATTATGCCGGCATGGATGGAATATGTATACTCGCACAATGTGATGAGATTTGCACAAATGGCTGTACGTATCTGGGGTTGCGAAATGAATTTTGTGAATCCTGCGGACACGGCGTTAAACGGTATCCGCAGATTCAGAAGGTTCCTTTTCGATATCGGAATGCCAATAAACTTTGAGCAGCTCGGTGCAAAGGAAGAAGATATCCCTGAGCTGGTTAAAAAGTTTGGATTGGGCGATGGTAAAACGGGAGGATTTGTACCGCTTTCAACTGAGGACATTTCAAATATATACCACATAGCAGCTAAAACTGAAATCTGAAAGGAATGATAATATGAAAGCATTACTGATTGGTGGCACGGGTACTATCAGCATGGCAATTACAAAGCTTCTTGCGGAAAAAGAATGGGAGGTTTATCTTCTTAATCGCGGAACGCAGAAAAGAGAACTTCCGCAGAACGTTCATGTGATTAGTGCAGATATCAATGACGAGATCGATGTTGCAAAAAAGCTTAATGGAATGACCTTTGACTCAGTATGTGATTTTATCGGATTTGTTCCCGAACAGTTAGAGCGGGATTTCAGACTGTTTAACGGCAAAACAAATCAGTTTATGTATATCAGTTCTGCATCCGCATATCATAAGCCCGTTTCGGATTATGTCATAAGCGAGAGAACTGCGCTTGCAAATCCGTACTGGGAATATTCAAGAAACAAGATAGCCTGTGAAGAGTTTCTTATGAAGATGTACAGGGAAAACGGTTTTCCTGTGACGGTAATTCGTCCCAGCCATACCTATGACGAGCGTTCCGTACCGCTGGGCGTTCACGGCAGAAACGGAAGCTGGCAGGTAGTAAAGCGAATGCTTGAAGGTAAACCTGTAATTATACACGGAGACGGGACATCTCTTTGGACGATGACTCACAACAGTGATTTTGCTAAAGGTTTTGTCGGTCTTATGGGAAATATCCATGCAATAGGCGAGGCGTTCCAGATCACTTCGGACGAAACACTTACATGGAATCAGATATATCATTCAATTGCAAATGCTCTTGGAGTTAAACTTAATCCGTATCATATTTCTTCTGATTTTCTTAATGCGGTAAGCGACCATGATTTTAGAGGAAGTCTTATCGGCGACAAGGCAAATTCCGTGGTTTTTGACAACGATAAACTGAAAAGAGCGGTTCCCGGTTTTAAAGCTACGGTGCGTTTTGACGAGGGCATAAGAAAAACGCTTCAATATATTCTTGATCATCCTGAATATCAGCGTGAGGATCCGGAGTTTGACTGTTGGTGCGACAAAGTAATTGATGCAATTGAAATTACAAAAAAGGAGATTTTGAAAAATGGTTGATGTTAAAGGAAAATGGGCTTTGGTAACCGGAGCGAGCCGAGGAATAGGTTATCTTGCGGCTAAAAGTCTCGCCGAATACGGTTGTAATCTTGTTTTGCAAAGCAGAGAGTTAAAGCATACGGAAAAGCTTGTCGACGAATTAAAGACTTACGGAATTGAAGTATACCCAGTTGCCGCAGAACTTTCAGACCTTGACGCTGTAAAGAAAATGCTTGAATTGATCGATAATAATGGTACTCAGATAGACATTGTACTCAATAATGCGGCTGTACAGATCGCATACCGTACAGATTATCTGAAAACACCGGTGGAGGACTATGAAAAAAGCTTCCTTATAAACACAATTGCTCCCATGATGATATGCTATCATTTTCTGCCTAAAATGATCGAAAGAGGCTTCGGACGCATTGTGAATACAACAAGCGGAATACGTCTTGAGCCGGAACAAGCAGGATATTCGGCAAGCAAGGCTGCACTTGACAAAGTTACTATCGATCTTGGCTCAAAGATAGAGGGTACAAACGTTATGATTAATCTGACAGATCCGGGCTGGTGCAGGACAGACTTGGGCGGGCCTCACGCTCCGAATGCACCGGAAAGCGCAATACCCGGCGTAATTGTCGGCGTATTTGTCGATGATAAAAAATCCGGAAGATATTTAGCTGCGCCGCATTTTACAGGCATGACCCTTGAAGATGCAATAAAAAAAGCAGAAGCAGAGTTTGACAGCCCATACGGATATTAAATGTATACTGCTCATGTCAAGTATTATTGACATGAGCAGATTCAATAAATGCGCTTTTTTAGTGTTTGATTCAGAGAAGGGTATTATTTTATAACCGGTTCGCCGATGTTCCTATGTCGAATATACGGCGGGTTAGGAATATTGAGCTATTTTTTTATCTTTGATAAAAACAACTCATGAAACCTGCTTAGGAACTTTGCTCTGATTTATAAAGCATAAAAAACCGATCTTTTGTAATAAAAGACCGGTTTTTGTATTATATGCTGCTTCGGTGAGATATTTCGTGAAACTCAAAGTATTTCGGACTGTGCCTTGATTGGGTGAACTCAAACATTTCTCCATTGCTGTTATATGTGGAATTGTTTATCGCAGCAACACAGTTGCATCCGTCAAGCTGTAAATATTTCTCGTCGTGCTCTGTAATTGGCTCAACTCTTATAACTCGCTTTGTAGTGGTAATTACGATTCCTAATTTGCCTTCAATATAAGCGTAAATCGAACCTTTGGCAATTTCTTTTGTAAGGCCTTTTACAATGTCTTTTCTGAAATAATTATGGTCGATAATAAGAGGTGACCCGTCGATTATACGTAGACGTTGAATGTAATATATCTCACATCCTACAGGAAAGCCTGTCCTTCGGCTTATGCGTTCGTCTGTTTCAAGTTCGGAAAAAAGCAGTACTTTTGTAACATAATCAAGATTATTCCTTACCGAAGCTTCTGTAAATGATTCAATCCTGTTCAAGGAAAAAATTGAATGCTTCTCAGCATCGTAAATTACAATAACTCCTTTTCCGTGAACAGACTGAACAAAACCCTCAGACGACAACATTTCAATTGCCCGCCTTACCGTGTTTCTTGAACAGCCAAATTCGCTTGTGAGCATAGTCTCCGATGGTATTGTCTGCTGATATGCATATGTTCCGTCAAATATTCTGCTTTGAAGCTCTTGGTATATTCCATCGTATTTTGTTTTTGGCATAATATCACTTTCTTTATTAACTGTTTTTTGATAGTATAACTGATTGCTGAACTTGTATATACAAGTTAGACAATAGTATATCACAATTTTTGTGCTTTGTCAACAAACTTTTAGGAAAATCAAAAAAGCACTTGACGAACTTGTTTAAACAAGTCATAATATTAACAAGGATGAGAGCTGAAAACTAAAATTGATATTCTACCTTGACATTGCAAATAATTAATAATAGCTTCTGTTTTATATGTTACGTTTAATTTTACATGAAAGGACGGAATGCGGTATGGGAAAATATCGTAATGATGCAGCTTCGCTTCTTGAACTTGTAGGCGGAGCAAAAAACATCAGTGCAGTAACGCACTGCATGACAAGAATGAGATTTGTGCTTGGTGATACAAAACTTGCTGACACAAAAAAGATTGATGAACTTGCCTCGGTAAAGGGAACGTTTACTCAGGCAGGACAGTTTCAGGTAATTATCGGAAACGACGTTGCAGAGTTTTATAAGGAATTTACTGATGTTGCCGGAATTGAAGGGGTCAATAAAGAAGCTGCAAAGGAAGCGGCAAAGGGCAATCAGAATTTCATACAGCGTCTTATGAGCAATCTTGGAGAAATTTTTGCACCTATTATTCCTGCGCTTATTTGTGGCGGTCTTATTCTTGGATTCAGAAATATTATCGGTGAGATAAATTTCTTTGATAACGGAACCAAGAGCCTTGCGGATATATCACAGTTCTGGGCAGGTCTGTATAGCTTTCTCTGGCTTATCGGCGAAGCGGTTTTCCATTTGCTCCCTGTAGGTATAGTATGGTCCATCACTAAAAAAATGGGTACGACTCAGATATTAGGTATAGTTTTAGGTCTTACCCTTGTTTCGCCTCAGCTGCTTAACGGTTTTTCTGTTGCGTCAACACCTGCGTCTGAAATTCCGGTCTGGGATTTCGGCTTTGCAAAGGTTCAGATGATTGGATATCAAGGTCAGGTAATAGCAGCTATTTTGGCCGGCTTTGTTCTTGTTTATCTCGAAAAATTTTTCCGTAAGATAACTCCTGCTGTGGTAAGCATGATTGTTGTTCCTTTCTGCTCACTTGTTCCGGCTGTTATTATTGCTCATACAGTTGTAGGACCTATCGGTTGGAAGATCGGCGACGCCATTGCCAATGTTGTATACAATGGACTCATGTCAAATTACGGTGTTATCTTTGCAGGATTATTCGGACTTCTTTATGCTCCTGTTGTTATGACCGGACTTCACCATATGACAAATGCAATTGATACCACTCTTTCTACCACTTATGGAGGAACTATCCTTTGGCCAATGATCGCATTAAGTAACATTGCTCAGGGCTCTGCCGTTCTTGGTATGGCAGTGTTGCAGAGGAAAAACGAACAGGCTAAGCAGATAAATATTCCTGCTTTTATTTCCTGCTATCTTGGAGTTACCGAACCAGCACTTTTCGGTGTAAACTTAAAATACGGATTTCCTCTTATCTGCGGAATGATAGGCTCTTCTATTGCTGCTATAATATCAGTGGGCTTTGGAGTAGAGGCGTTCAGTATAGGCGTCGGAGGTATTCCCGGCATACTTTCCATCAAATCAGAATACTGGGGAATATTTCTCCTTTGTATGGCAGTTGCAATAGTTGTTCCTTTTGTACTCACAATTATCGTAGGAAAGAAAAAGCTTTCTGTTAATGCTCAGACAGTGAAAGTACCTGAAACAGAAAGTTCAGCCTCATTAAGCTCAACATCAGAAGAAAGCAATACTGAAAATTCAGATATTGAAAATGCGATTTACGCACCTGTTTCAGGAAAGGTTATTTCAATTGAAGATGTTCCCGATGATGTTTTCTCTCAGAAAGTTTTGGGAGACGGTATTGCTGTTGAGCCGACAGATGAAGTAATTGTTGCTCCGTGTGACGCTGAAATAACAGTGGTTATGGACGGAAGCAACCATGCCTGCGGACTTAAACTCTCAAACGATCTTGAACTTCTTATACATGTGGGAATCAATACAGTAGAAATGAACGGCGATGGATTTACAATGTATGTTTCAACAGGAGATAAAGTCAAGAAGGGCGATAAGCTTATTGGATTTTCAATTGAAAAAATCAAATCTGCCGGTCACCCCACAACTACCGTTATCTGTGTTTCTGATGAGGGTAATGCTAAAAATATACATTTCAACTTTGGCATGGACGCTGTATCAGGCGAAACAAAAATTATAACTTGGGATTAACAGGAGGTTTCATATGAACTTCACAAACAGTACCGTTTATCAGATTTATCCAAAGTCATTTTATGACTCAAACGGAGACGGAATAGGAGATTTAAATGGAATAACCATGAAGCTTGATTATATAAAAGAGCTTGGTGCGGATATGATATGGATAACTCCTTTTTTCTGCTCGCCTCAAAAGGATAACGGCTACGATATATCGGATTACCTGAACATCGAACCGATGTACGGAACTATGACTGATTTTGAAGAAATGGTAAGAAAAGCGGATAGCCTTGGAATAGGTATAATGCTTGATATGGTATTTAACCATACTTCGACAGAACATCAGTGGTTCAAAAAAGCTCTTTCCGGTGATAAAAAATATATAGACTATTATATATTCCGTGACTCAAGCCCGGATACTCCGCCTACAAACTGGCAGTCTAAATTCGGCGGAAGCGCATGGGAATATGTTCCGGAACTTAAAAAGTGGTATCTTCATCTTTTCGACAAAACTCAGGCCGACCTTTACTGGGAAAATCCAAAGGTAAGAGAAGAACTTAAAAATGTTCTGAGATTCTGGAAAGGAAAAGGTGTAAAAGGGTTCAGATTTGATGTTATAAATCTTGTTTCAAAGCCTCAAAAGTTTGAAAACGACTATATAGGGGACGGCAGAAGATTTTACACCGATGGGCCTAAGATTCACGAATTTCTGAAAGAACTTCACCGTGACGGAGGACTTGATGATGTTGTGACAGTAGGAGAAATGAGCTCTACCTCTCTTGAAAACTGTATTGGTTATACAAACCCAAAAGAAAAGGAGCTGAATATGTCCTTTAGCTTCCATCACCTGAAAGTTGATTATTTTAACGGGGATAAGTGGAAGCTTCAACCCACAGACTACAGAAAGCTTAAGGATATCCTTGAAAGCTGGCAGACTAAAATGGCTGAAAATAACGGTTGGAACGCACTTTTCTGGTGTAATCATGACCAGCCGAGAACTGTTTCACGCTTTGGAGATACAAAGGAATTTCACAAAGAGTCAGCTAAAATGCTCGCAACTCTCATGTACCTTATGAGGGGGACGCCTTATATCTATCAGGGAGAAGAGCTTGGACTTGAAAACGCAGGTTTTAAAAATATAAGTCAGTATCGGGATGTTGAAAGCTTAAATTATTTTGAAATATTAAAAAGTCAGGGAATTAGCGAACAGGACGCACTTTATATTATTTCACAGCGCTCAAGGGACAACGGAAGAACTCCAATGCAATGGACAAATGGGGAAAATGCAGGCTTTTCTTCAGTGACGCCTTGGATAGGACTGTCGGAAAATTCAAAGGGTATATGTGCTGAAAATGAAATAAAAGATGAAAATTCAGTATTTAATTATTTTAAAAAGCTTATTGCTCTTAGAAAAACAAATAAAGTTATTTCTGATGGTGACATAGATTTTTTCTATAGTGATAGGGAAGACCTTTTCTGCTATAAACGTTCTCTTGACGGAAAACAAATAGTCGTCATCTGTAACATGACAAAAAACGAAGTCCATGCTGACTTTACGAAATATCTTAAAGGTATGGATATGATTCTTTGCAATTATAATGATTGCAATTGTCAGAATAATGAAATACTCCGTCCATATGAAGCGGCGGTTTATGAAAAATAAATTTGATCTTAATGGAAATACTCAGGAGGTATTGTTATGAAATCATTTGATTACACAATTAAGGATGAAGTGGGAATACACGCAAGACCGGCAGGTCAGCTTGCTAAGCTGTGTTGTAAAGAGTTTTCAAGCACAGTAACTATTTCAAAAGGTGAAAAGTCTGCATCAGCTACAAAGCTTATGATGCTTATGGGCTTGGGAGTTAAATGCGGAGATGTTATTACTGTTAAAGCAGAAGGAGACGACGAAGACACAGCGATTGAAAAGGTAAAAGAGTTCCTTGAAGAAAATCTTTAATTTTATTTATAAACATTACCCTGTCCGTTTATGGACAGGGTGAATTGTTAGTGATAAGACAGTTGATTTCATATAAAAGTTGTGATATGATATACATTATAACCAAGTCGCCGATGTACACCTGCCGAGTATTCGGCAGGTCTGCCTCATATTGGGCGGGTCTGCCTCCTATGGGATGATATGCCTCCTATTGGAGGCAGGGTTCCACTCAGTTTTTCAGTGGAGGATTAAGACCCCCACTTAAAAACTGAGGAGCAAAGCTCCTATCTGCAGCTTGCTGCAGTCAGCGACAGATTGCTTTTCGTCGCAATGTGATTAAGCCTGTCTGCTGAAAAGCAGACATCCTTATCAATGCTTTGCTCCGATTTAAAATATTTTTCGGGAGGAAGATTTATGAAAGTACTTATTATTAACGGAAGTCCAAGAATTAACGGAAATACTTCTCTTGCAGTCAACGAAATGAAAAAGATATTTGATGAGGAAAATGTTGAGGCCAAGATTGTTCAGATAGGAAATAAAGACATTAGGGGATGTATAGCCTGCGGAAAATGCTTTGAAGCCGGAAAATGTGTTTTTAACGACATTGTAAACGACCTTGCAAAGGATTTTGAGGAAGCGGACGGACTTGTTGTTGCAAGCCCTGTTTACTATGCGTCTGCGAATGCAACATTGATTGCCTGTCTTGATAGACTTTTTTACAGTACTCACTTTGACAAGACAATGAAGGTCGGAGCAAGCGTTGTGTGTGCAAGAAGAGGTGGCTGTTCTGCAACATTTGACGAACTGAACAAATACTTTACAATTGCAAATATGCCTATCGCTTCAAGCCAGTACTGGAATTCAATTCATGGAAGAAATAAGGGTGAAGCTGAAATGGACGAAGAGGGACTGCAGACAATGCGTGTTCTTGCAAGAAACATGACATTTTTAATGAAGTGTATCGCTCTTGGCAAGGAAAAGTTCGGGCTTCCGGAAAAAGAACCTTGGACGCCTACACATTTCATACGCTAATGGGGGTAAATATGGAGTTTAGTAATTTTCGATGGACTCGTGAACCGGAAAGCTATGTTGTTTTAAGTGATAGAATAGAGATAGTTACAAAGCCGCATACTGACCTTTGGCAAAGGACATATTATCATTTCAGAAACGATAACGCCCCCCGTACTGCAAATAGATACAGAAGAAAGGTTTTTCAGCTTTATAGTTAAAACAGACTTCTCAGAAAGTCATCAAAGGTTTGATCAGTGTGGGATAGTTATGTACCTCGACAGCGAAAATTGGCTTAAGGCTTCTGTTGAGTATGAAAATGATAATTTTCAACATCTGGGAAGCGTTGTTACAAACAATGGTTATTCCGACTGGGCGACAACTTCTATCAGTTCTGATGTAAAAACAATGTGGTATCGTTTCAGCAGACGGGAAGACGATTACTGTATTGAATGTTCAAACGATGGTGAAACCTTTTTTCAAATGAGGATATGTCATATGTATAAAGGCGGAGGAAAGATTTCTTTCGGGATTTATGCCTGTTCTCCTGAAAATTCATCTTTCAGGGCTGTTTTTTCTGATTTGAGAATAACAGATTGCCAGTGGAAAGCTCATGATGGTCAGCAGCCTGACAAAGACTGAAATTTAAAAGCTGATTATTAAATAGAATAATACCTGAGAGAATAGAAGATGATTTCAAATCAAACGGTACTTATTCCGACGTGAAGGTGAGGGTGATAAACAGGTGAATAAAGTAAATCGCCGGATAATTGTCGCCGTTATAGTTATTTTAATTGTTATAACTGTTATAGCGTTGATTTTTATTCTGCATGGAAGAGATCGGGGTAATGTGGTTATAATTTCACAAAACGGCGAGATTATATATACAATTGACCTTAGCAAGGAAAATGACCGTATAATTACAGTGGAATATCACGGAAGTAAAAATGTTATTGAGATAAAAAACGGAAACATCCATATTCTTGACGCAGATTGTCCCGATCATATCTGTGTTAATACCGGTTGGCTCAAAAACGTACCTATTGTTTGCCTTCCAAATAAGCTTGTAATTGAATACGCAAATTAATTTTATAGTTTTATTACATCATATTCAGAATTAAATTTCCATAAAAATAAGAACCAATTTTCAATTAATGAATAATATGTATTATAAGTCGCCGATGTCCTCCTGCCGAGTATTCGGCAGGTCTGCCTCATATTATGCGGGTACGCCTCCTATGGGATGATTCGCCTCCTATTGAAGGCAGGGTTCCATTCAGTTTTTCAGTGGGGTTTTAATCCCCCACTGAAAAACTGAGGAGCAAAGCTCCTATCTGCAGCTTGCTGCAGTCAGCGACAGATTGCAATCGTCGCAACGTGATCAAGCCTGTCTGTTGAAAAGCAGACATCCTTATCAACGCTTTGCTCCGATTTAAATCTACATAAGAATACGGAGGAATTTAGTATGAAAATTGTAGTTGTAAAGAGTCCTAAATTTTTATCGGGAATATTAAGACTGATATTTAAGATAAAGAAAACAGAGGAATAGAATTAAATCCGCAGAGGTTTTTGCCTTTGCGGATTTTTTGTACTAAAAATATCTGAGCCTTCATAATATTTAGTAACTTTTTTGGAGGTGCCGTTATGAGTTGCTATGTTTCTACTTATAATAAAAAAGATATTACAAGCCTTGAATTTATTTTTCTTAATTCAATTATCGCCGGAGCAATTTACTCGCTTATAGCATTTTTAAAATATGCGGAAAACCTTATTTTTTCAATATTTGACAACAACAGAATGTGCGATATAATCGACAGATTTGTTTTGTTTTTCAAAAGTCTGATATGATATCATTTAATATCATGGGAGTTGCCTTTGGCTTTTCTTTCAGTTTTTTTGCCCTTTTCGGAGTAATGTTCTGCTTTGAGGAGAATTTAACTGTACTTCTGCCTGTTTTATGCTGTTTGATACATGAAGCAGGTCATATTCTTGTTATGATAATATTTAAAACTCCTCCCGTTAAGATAATTTTTTACGGAGGAGGCATAAAGCTTGTTCCGAATGTAAAGCTTTTGTCTGTCAAGAAAGATATAATTGTCTTTAGCGCAGGCTGTATTGCTAATTTCTTAACAGGATTAATTGCTTATTATGCCGGCTATAAAACATTTTTTGCAATAAGCTTTGCACTTGGAATTTTTAATCTTCTTCCGTTCAGATACTTTGACGGAGGACAAATAATAAAAACCGTATTGGTAAGGTCACGAGTCTCAGAAAATACAGTTGAGGAAATAAGAAAAATCCTGAGTCTTTTTATTATTTGTCTATGTGTTCTTGTTATGATGTTTTCCGGGCTGAACCTATCTCTTTGCGTAACTATTGTGTATATAGTAATTTGCGAGTTTTTGTGTTGAAATTCAAGCTTACTTGTGTTATAATAGTTTAAATTCTATTAAACGGAGGATAAGATTTTGGAGCTTAAGGAAAAAATCGAGCAGCTATTGCTGAATGTCCAGAAACCTGCAAGATATATAGGCGGCGAAGTAGGAAGTGTTGTCAAGGACAAGAATAAGGTTGATGTGCGTTTTGCGTTTTGTTTTCCTGATACATACGATGTTGGGATGTCACACCTTGGCATGAAAATTCTTTACGGTCTGAAAAATAATGTGGAAAATTATTGGTGTGAAAGAGTTTTTGCTCCCGAAAAGGATTTTGAAAATGTAATGCAGGAAAACAATATCCCACTTTACGGACTTGAAAGCCTTGACCCTATAAAGGATTTTGATTTTATAGGCTTTACTTTACAGTATGAGCTTTCATATACTAACGTACTAAATATGCTTGATCTTGCAGGACTTCCTGTACTTGCTAAGGACAGAACAGACGATATGCCTGTTGTTGTGGCGGGAGGACCGTGCGCCTGTAACCCCGAACCTCTTGCTGATTTTATTGATTTGTTTATTTTGGGAGAGGGCGAAGAAGTAAATCTTGAACTGATGTCCCTGTATGAAAAAATGAAGCCTGCAAGGGATAAAAGACCCGAAAAATATGAATTTCTCAGACAAGCTGCAAAAATAAAAGGGATATACGTTCCCGCATTTTATGATGTTTCCTATAATGATGACGGAACCATAAAAGCTGTGACTCCAAATATACCGGAAGCTCCTGAAAAAATTACAAAGCGTATTATCAAGGATTTTGACAAGGTCTATTATCCTGACAGTTTTGTTGTTCCTTTTACTTCAATTGTTCACGACAGAGCAGTCGTAGAAGTTCTGAGAGGCTGTATACGCGGTTGCAGGTTTTGTCAGGCAGGTTTTATCTACCGTCCGTTCAGAGAAAAAGAAGTAGATACGATTTCCCGTCAGACAAAATACCTTTGCGAACAGACAGGATATGAAGAGGTTTCTCTTTCTTCTCTTTCCACAAGCGACTACAGAGAAATTGAAATGCTTCTTGAAAACCTTGTTGACTATACCGATAAGGAAAATATAAGCCTGTCTTTGCCGTCTCTCAGAATTGACAACTTCAGTGAAAAGCTTCTTGAAAAGATACAACGCATAAGAAAAAGCGGACTTACCTTTGCTCCGGAAGCCGGAACACAAAGACTTCGGGATGTTATCAATAAAAATGTCTCGGAAGAAGAAATAATGGAAACCTGTAAGCTTGCGTTTTTAGGCGGTTATTCTCAGGTTAAATTATATTTTATGCTTGGACTTCCCACTGAAACAATGGAGGATATCGAGGGGATAGCCGAACTGGGAAAAAAGATAATCGACCTCTACTATTCAATAGACAAGTCAAAAAGAAACGGAAATAATATTCAGATATCTATTTCAACTGCTACATTTGTTCCTAAACCTTTTACACCGTTTGAGTTTGAACCTCAAGCAACAAGAGAAGAAATTTCCGCAAAGCAAAAGCATCTTCTTGAAAGCCTTAGCTCAAGAAAAATAAAACTCAGCTATCATAACCAGGATGTAAGCGTCCTTGAGGCTGTGCTTGCAAGAGGAGACAGAAGAGTTGGACAGGTTGTGTTAAGAGCATGGGAAAAGGGTTGTGTGCTTGATAGCTGGGACGAGTATTTTGATTTTCCGAAATGGCAGGAAGCTTTTGATGAGTGTGGGATCGACCCGGAATTTTATGCAAACAGATTCAGAAGCTATGATGAAATTCTTCCTTGGGATCATCTTGATTATCTTGTTTCAAAATCTTTCTTTGTAAGGGAAAATAAAAAGGCGCACGAAGCAATGACGACAAGAAACTGTAAAGAGGGTTGCTCAGGATGTGGAATTCCAAAAGACTGCGGAGGTGTTTACTGTGGCTGACGTGCCAAAAAATCAGGGGCTTAACCTTACAAGATATATGTATAGAATGACTTTTTCCAAAAAGGGAAGAGCAAAGTTTATCTCTCATCTTGACCTAATGAGGGCTATGCAGAGAACATTTAAAAGAGCAGGATTGCCTATATGGTACACTCAGGGCTTTAATCCTCATCCGTATATCATGTTTCCTCTTGCACTTTCTCTTGGGGTTGAAAGCGAAATTGAACCTATGGACGTAGCACTTCTTGAAAAGCTTGAAAATGAAGAAATAAAATCAAGGCTCAATATGGTAATGCCTGAGGGAATAAGAATTGAAACTGTAGGCGAACCTGTATGCGATCATCTTGATATTTACAGGTCCGATTATGAAATTATTATAAAAACCGACAGACCTCCGGAAGAAACTCTTAAATTCTTTTCTGAATTTGTTAGCGCAGACGAAATAATTATAAAGAAAAGACTTAAGCCTAAGAAAAACCGTAGGGAAACTCACAGGGAAATTGATGTCAGGGAATACGTAAAACTTCTCGGAATTGAAGCTTCAAATGAAGGTGTAAAAATCAATATAAGGCTTGCTACTTCCGCAGGCAACGACTTTAATCTTAATTATACACCTCTTCTGGATGCGTTTTCGGAAAAATATAATATAGATATCAATTATATTAGTGCAAAACGAACAAAAATTCTTTGCAGAAACGGCGAAAATTTTATATAAAACCATATTGCTATTGTATCTGATATGTGATATAATGTTTAAGCATTTGAATTACCGTCGGACTTTGCGACGAGAGTTAGTGCCACTGCACAAAAAAGTGCTGACATTAAATGGATAGTCCTCTGGCTTGAGAATGTTTAAGCGTATGAATGTCTGAAAAATCAGGAGGTATTTAAAGTGGACGCTTTAAAACTTATTTCAGAGTCAGGAATGAAAAAAGAAGTTCCTGAGATCAACATTGGTGATACCGTTAAGGTACACGTAAGAATCAAAGAAGGCGACAAGTCAAGAATTCAGGTTTTCGAGGGTACTGTTATTGCTAAGAAGCACGGTGGTATCAACGAAACATTTACTGTAAGACGTGTTGCTCACGGCTGCGGAATTGAAAGAGTATTCCCTGTACATTCACCTGTTGTTGAAAAGGTTGAACTTGTACGTGCAGGACGTGTTCGCCGTGCTAAGCTCTACTATCTCAGAGACAGAGTTGGTAAGGCTGCAAAGGTTAAAGAAGCAATCAGATAATTGCTCAGGGAACAGGCTTTTCAAGGCTTGTTCCTTATTTTTTATATAATACGAGTAAAATTACTTGAATTTTCTTTGTAAATTTGATATAATATAACCATGTCTCAGATGTACCCCTGCTGAGTATTCTGCAAACGTGCCACTTGATCGGCAGATTTTTCCCTAAGTCGTCGGGTTCTGTTCAAAATTACAGTTGAGGGCGTTAGGCGGGAATCCCAACTTGAAACCACCTGAGTAGCAAACTCTAAACAATGACGAATTACAATTGTTGCAACTGATTTTAAGCAATCTTAATCGGCTTTACTCCGATTTAAATAAGTTTTTGATATATATACGGAGGCAGAAAATGAACGAGTCAAAAAACGATAAGAAAATTAATATCATAGACGAGGCTCTTGACTGGATAGAAACTCTTGTTTTGTACTGTTTTATTGCACTTCTTATTTTTACCTTTGTGTGCAAGCTTGTTATTGTTGACGGCCCTTCAATGGAACCGACTCTTTATAACAACCAGAAGCTTATTGTTTCAAATCTTTTTTATAAACCTCAAAACGGCGACATCATTATTTTTAATAATAAAACAAGCCTTATGGAAAAGACTCTTGTAAAAAGAGTTATTGCTACAGAGGGTCAGAGAGTGAAAATCGACTTTGAAACCGGATTTATATATATAGACGGAACAGGACCGATAAAAGAGGATTATATAAAAGATGCAACAACTCTTGTTGAAAATTATGAAACATATTACGAAAAAGATGAGGATGGATATATAACTGTTCCGGAAGGTTGTGTGTTTGTGCTTGGTGATAACAGAAATAACTCCACAGACAGCAGAAGCGCTTCGGTAGGATTTGTTCCTGTTGACAATATTATCGGAAAAGTGATTTTCAGAATTTTTCCTTTTAAGCTTTACCTTTAAGGAGGTAATTTCTCTTGCACAGCAATTATAAAAGCTCGTTCAGACTTTTAACAGAAAAAATACTTGACAATGTACTTGACTGGGCAGAAGTCATTATAATGTCCGTTTTTGTTGTAATTTTGTTTTTTACATATATTTCAAGAATATATGTTGTTGACGGAAATTCCATGAATTCCACACTTTATAATAATGACAAGCTTTTTCTTGCTCACATTATGTATACGCCTGAAAAAGGAGATATTGTGGTTATTGATTCCAAAGTCTTGAATGAGCCTATTGTTAAGCGTGTTATTGCTTTGGAGGGTGATACGGTAGTTATTGATTATAACGAGCATTCTGTTTCAATAAACGGCGTAAGAGCAGAAGAAAACTATTTAAAGGAATACATGACCGATATCGGACGTTTTGACCGGACATATTATAATGAGTCTACTGGCTGTTATGAATATACAGTGCCTGACAACTGCATATTTGTTATGGGAGATAACAGAAATCATTCAACCGACAGCCGTGAAATAGGATTTATTCCCGAAGATGAAGTGATTGGAAAAGTTTTTTTCAGAATCTCTTCAAGCTATGGTAAATTGGGATTTATTTAGATAAAGTGTGATACAAAAAAGTCATTCAGGAGGGATTATGAGCGAAATTGCAAATATTCAATGGTTTCCCGGACATATGGCAAAAACAAGACGTCTTATGATGTCAAATTTAAAGCTTGTTGACGCTGTTGTAGAAATAAGAGACGCAAGAATACCATATTCAAGCAGTAATCCTGAAATGGATTATCTTGTTGGTGGAAAACCAAGACTTATACTGCTTAATAAATGTGACGCCGCTGATGATAACATTACATCTATGTGGATAGAGTTCTATAAAAAACAAGGAAAGACTGCGCTTGCTACCGATTGCAGAAGCGGAAAAAATGTAAATAGATTTATTCCTTTGCTTAAAACTATGATGGCTGAAAAAATAGAAAACTGGAATAACAAGGGAATGACAGGCAGACCAATAAGGATTATGATAGTTGGTATCCCTAATGTTGGTAAATCTTCGTTTATTAACAGAGTTGCGGGTTCAAAGCGTGCTAAGGTCGAGGACAGACCGGGGGTTACTCTCGGAAAACAGTGGGTAAGCCTTGGAGGAGAAATTGAACTTCTTGATATGCCTGGTGTTTTGTGGCCGAAGTTTGAGGATAAAATTGTCGGGGAAAGACTTGCTTTTACAGGCGCTGTTAAAGACCAGATAATGGACACAGAGTACCTTGCTTGTCGTCTTCTTGAATTTTTAAACGAAAACTATAATGATCTTATTGTAAATCGTTATGGGATTTCTACAGACGATCTTCCTGAGACCGACGAATTTACAATGGGCTGTGTGATAGGGTATGAGCTTCTTGAAAGAATAGGAAAAAAACGTGGATTTCTTGCTTCAGGGGGAGAAATAAATACTGAGAGAGCGGCGGCGGCTGTTCTTGATGAATTCAGAAGCGGAAAGATAGGCAGACTTTCTCTTGAAAAGCCTGAAGGGAATTAGTATATGAATGAGCTTTATGAATATGACTGTGCTGTGAGAAATGAATACAATGTTTTTTGTGGTGTTGATGAAGCGGGAAGAGGTCCTCTTGCAGGGGATGTTTATGCTGCCGCAGTAATTTTTAACAAGGATACTATTATTGAGGGCATAAATGACAGCAAAAAGCTTTCTGAAAAGAAAAGAGATCTTTTATATGATGAAATAATCCAAAAGTCGGCTGCTTACTGTATTGCAACAGCTTCAGTTGAAGAGATCGAAAAGCTTAATATATTAAACGCTGCAATGCTTGCAATGAAACGAGCAGTTGAGGGGCTTGACATAACACCTCAGGTTGCTCTTATTGACGGAAACAAAGCTCCGCTTATTTCATGCCCTGCAATTACAGTTATAAAGGGAGATGCTACATCTCAGTCAATTGCTGCTGCTTCAATTCTTGCGAAAGTAGCAAGAGACAGATATATGAAAAAAATTGATGAGGAGTTCCCTCAGTATCAGTTTGCAAAGCATAAAGGATACGGAACAAAGCTTCACTATGAGATGATTGAAAAGTATGGTATTTGTCCATATCACAGACCAAGCTTTCTGAAAAAGGTGCTGAAATAATGACGATGAGTTCTCCAAAGGAAATAGGTTATTTCGGTGAAAATTATGTATGCGGATTTCTCATTCGACACGGATATGAAATTGTTAAAAAAAATTTCACCATAAGAGGCGGAGAAATTGATATAATTGCTATGAAAAAGGATATAATTGCTTTTGTTGAAGTTAAGACAAGAAAGCCGGGCGCTCTTGTTTCAGGTGAAGAGGCAATTGATTTTGTTAAAAAGCAGCATATTATAAAGACTGCTGAAAGTTATATCGAAAGATTTGTTAAAGGGGATTTTACATATCGCTTTGATGTGGCAGTCCTTACTGAAGAAAACTCAAAGGTAATTAACTTGAAATATTATGCAGGCGCATTTGACGCAGGTAAATAAATATAAAGAAGGGTGTAATTTATGTATTACAAGTCAACAAGAAACAGCAATGTAAATGTTACATCTGCTCAGGCTATCGCACAGGGTATCTCAAAGGACGGAGGACTTTTTGTTCCCAGTGAGATTCCGTCAATTTCTTTTGATGATATAAAGGCGCTGGGAGAAATGTCTTACGCTCAGAGAGCGGCTTTTATTTTTACAAAATATCTTACTGATTTTGACGGTGCGGAAATTTCATATTGTGTAGATAATGCCTACAGCACAAAAAATTTTGATACTGAAAATATTGCCGAAATTGTTCACCTGTTTGACGGAACTTATATGCTGGAGCTGTGGCACGGACCGACTTGCGCCTTCAAGGATATGGCGCTGCAGATACTTCCTTATCTTCTTACTGTATCAACAAAGAAGATTAATCTTGATAAAAAGGTAGTTATTCTTGTTGCAACATCAGGTGACACAGGCAAGGCGGCTCTTGAAGGCTTTAAAGATGTTCCGGGAACTCAGATACTTGTATTTTATCCTGAGGATGGTGTTTCTGCAATGCAGAAAAAACAGATGACGACTCAGGAGGGTGAAAATGTCGGAGTGTGCGCCATAAAGGGCAACTTCGATGACGCGCAGAACGGTGTCAAGAAAATTTTCACAAGCGAAGAGGTGGCTGAAAAGCTTTCTGAAAACGGATATATGTTCTCCTCGGCAAATTCTATCAATTGGGGCAGACTTGCGCCTCAGATAATCTATTATGTTTCTTCATATGCCAGACTTGTTGCTGAAAATAAGATTTCAATGGGGGACAAGATAAATATTGTCGTTCCTACAGGAAACTTCGGAAACATTCTTGCTGCTTATTATGCAAAGAAAATGGGTATTCCCGTGAATAAGCTTATATGTGCTTCAAATGCGAATAACGTTCTTACCGAATTTTTAACAACAGGAATTTATAACAGAAACAGAGAATTCCACACAACTATCTCTCCGTCAATGGATATCCTCATTTCATCAAATCTTGAAAGACTTCTCTATCATTTGTGCGGCGAGGACGATATGCAAATCAGAGAATGGTTTACCAAACTTTCCGTCGAGGGAAGATATGAAGTTACGGACAGCGTTAAGGCAATATTAAAGGAAGAATTTTACGCAGGTTGCTGTAACGACGAAGAAACCAAGACCTGTATAAATGAGATATTTACCAAGTATTCTTATATATGTGATACTCACACTGCCGTAGCGGTTAAGGTCTATGAGGATTATGTAAAAAATACAGGAGATAATACAACGACAATTATTGCTTCAACTGCTTCTCCGTATAAATTTTCAAACAGTGTTCTTGACGCTCTCGGAAAATCTGATCCCGATGCTGATGAATTCAGACTTGTTGAAGAACTTGCGGAAGTTACAAAGCTTCCTGTTCCTTCATCTCTTGCAGAACTTAAAAATAAGGAGATACGTTTTAAGGGCTCTATTGAAAAAAGCGATATGAAAGACTTTGTTCTTGAAACTCTTGGCATCAAATGATTTTCCTTTAAATATGTAGCCGCCATTTTTCGGCGGCTCATTGCTGCTGTTACAAATATAATTTAGTCTCTTGCCTTGAATGTCTTGCAGCAAGTTTCATCGCAGCAGTCTGCGTCATTGCAGCTGCAGCAAACATTGATTTTACCTGCAACACATTCTTTTGAATTTCTGTTGTAAATGCAGCTTGCTACGTCACAATTAATTCCAGTTATTCTTTCTTCCATTTTGTAAACACTCCTATCTTACGGACGTTTGCCCGTATGAATATTATGTACGAAATAGCGAAAATTATAACGGAAATTTTTTGAAATAACTTTTTTACGGAGGGGACGATTTGTCTTTATTTGTTATAGCTGACCTTCATCTTTCATTGTCGGTGAATAAACCGATGGACATTTTTGGCGGCTGGAAGGATTATATGCAAAGAATTGAAGAGAACTGGAATAACGCAATCAGGCCTGACGATACAGTGGTAATTCCCGGCGATATTTCATGGGGGATGAATTTTAAAGAGTCCTTGAAAGACTTTCAGTTTCTGAATAGTCTTCCCGGAAGAAAGATAATTTCAAAGGGCAATCATGATTATTGGTGGAATTCTATGACTAAAATGAAAAAATTCTTTTCAGATAATGCTCTTGATACTATTAATATTCTGCACAATAATCATTACGTTTATGAAAATATCGGAATATGCGGAACGAGGGGCTGGATAAACGAAACCAATGTCCCTGCTGACAAAAAGGTACTTGACAGGGAATCCGGCAGGCTTGCTGCATCTATTGAGTCTGCATTGAAAGAAAATCTGAAACCTGTTGTATTTCTTCATTATCCGCCCATTTATTATAATAATAAAAACATAGAAATGCTCGATGTTTTACACAAATATGGAATAAAGCAGTGCTTTTATGGGCATTTTCATGGTAAGGCGTGTAATTATGCTGTAAACGGTATTGTTGATGGAATTTCTTATCGACTTGTTTCAAGTGATTTTCTACAGTTTAAGCCCATGAATATCACAACTTTTGTGCAAAATGACAATTTATAAAAAAATGCTGGAAAAATAATCGGAAGTATGTTATAATAGCAAAGATACATTATATAATTTTTTGGAGGAATAAAAAATGAGTCTTAAGGCAACTAACAAAACAGATGTTAATACCTATGAATTGGAGATAGAGGTTTCTGCTGAAGAGTTTGAAGACGCACTTCAGAAGGCTTATCTTAAAGCAAAAAGCAAAATTTCTGTTCCCGGATTCAGAAAGGGAAAAGCGCCAAGAAAGGTTATTGAAAAGGAATACGGCGAGAATTGCTTCTATGAGGATGCTGTGAATCTTCTTTATCCTGAACACGCAAGCGCTGCAATTGATGAAGCAAAGCTTGAACTTGTTGCTCAGCCTGAAATTGACGTTACTTCAATTTCCAAGGAAAACGGAGTTGTTTTTAAAGTAAAATGTACAACTAAGCCGGAGGTTACCGTTAAGGATTATAAGGGAATAGAAGCTGAAAAGAACGTAAGAGAGATCACTGACGAGGATATCGACAGCGAAATCGCTAAGGTAAGAGAAAAGGGAACAAGAATTATCGACATTGATGACAGAGCTGCACAAATGGGCGATGATGTTGTTATAGATTTTGAAGGATTCAAGGACGATGTTGCATTTGAAGGCGGAAAAGCTGAAGGCTTTACACTTTCTCTTGGAAGCGGACAGTTTATTCCCGGATTCGAAGAACAAATCGCAGGACATTCTATAGGCGAGGAATTTGATATCAATGTTACATTCCCTGAGGATTATCACGTTGAAGATCTTAAGGGCGCGCCTGTTGTATTCAAGATCAAGCTTCACGAGATCAAGGCTAAAGAACTTCCTGAGCTTGATGATGATTTTGTTAAGGATACCTCTGAATTCAATACTGTTGATGAGCTTAAAGCCGACATAAAAAAGAGACTTGAAGAATCTGCTGAAAGGACAGCTCAGAACTCCTTCGAGGGTGAAGTGTTTGATAAAGTAATTGAAAATATGGAAGCGGTTGTTCCTGAGGTAATGTACGAGAGAAGAGTTAACGAGATGATACAGGATCTTTCACAGAGACTTGCTCCACAGGGAATTTCTCTTGATATGTATCTCCAGTTCACAAATCAGACTCTTGAGTCAGTTCAGAAGGCTTACAGAGAACAGGCTGAAAAGCAGGTAAAGCTTCGTCTTGCCCTTGAAAAGATTGCCGAACTTGAGAATGTAGAAGTTTCTGATGAAGAAGCTGAGGAAGAAATCAAGAAGATGTCAGAAACTTATGGCATGGATGTTGACAGGATCAAGGAGCTTGTCAGCATGGATGACATCAAGCGTGACATTGCTGTTTCAAAGGCAGCTGATATCGTTAAGGATTCGGCTGTTGCTAAAAGTAAATAAATTTATTCGCTCGCTTTAATTGCGGGCGAATTTTACAATAGCACGTTTAGAATTTTATCATAAAAAGTAGAATAGTGTAACAGGAGGAAACATTATGGCATTAGTACCTTATGTAGTTGAACAGACAAGCCGCGGAGAGAGAAGCTACGATATTTTCTCAAGACTTCTCAATGACAGAATAATCATGCTCTCAGACGAGGTAAACGATACGACCGCAAGTCTCGTTGTTGCTCAGCTTCTTTACCTTGAGGGTCAGGATCCTGAAAAGGATATAGACCTTTATATCAATAGTCCAGGAGGTTCTGTAACTGCCGGAATGGCAATTTACGATACTATCCAGTATATCAAGTGCGACGTTTCGACTATCTGTATGGGCCTTGCGGCTTCTATGGGAGCATTCTTGCTTTCAAGCGGAACAAAAGGTAAAAGACTTGCTCTTCCAAACAGTGAGATCATGATTCATCAACCTCTTATTTCAGGTGGTTTAAGCGGTCAGTGTACAGATATTAAAATAAGATCTGATCATCTTGTAAGAACTCGAGATAAGTTAAATTCTATACTTGCCGAAAATACAGGCAAACCAATTGAACAGATCGCTATAGATACAGAAAGAGATAACTTTATGACTGCCCAAGAAGCTCTTGAATACGGTCTTATTGACAAGGTAATTAAAAACAGATAAGGATTGATGCGTTTATGCCAAACGAACCACTTAAAAGATGTAATTTCTGCGGAAAACCTGAAAACAAAGTCAAAAATATGTTTTCAGCCGGAAGCGTTCATATTTGCGATGAATGTGTGCTTTTCTGCTATGATATTCTTGAGCAGCAAAACGTAGTTTCTGCTCAGAAAACTGTACCTGCTCAGTCTAAGAGTGAAATTAACCTTATGAAGCCAAAGGAAATCAAGGCAGTTCTTGATGAATATGTTATTGGTCAGGACGATGCAAAAATAACTCTTGCAGTTTCGGTTTACAATCACTATAAGAGAATAATGAATCTTCCCGAAGAGGAAAATGATGTTGAGATCCAAAAAAGCAATGTGTTGCTTGTCGGACCTACAGGAACAGGTAAAACTTTTCTTGCCCAGACTCTTGCAAGACTTCTTAATGTACCTTTTGCAATCGCTGATGCTACAACTCTTACCGAAGCAGGATACGTTGGCGATGACGTTGAGAACGTTTTGACAAGACTTATTCAGGCTGCTGATTATGACGTTGAGGCTGCTCAGAGGGGAATTATCTATATTGATGAAATAGATAAGATTTCCAGAAAATCTGAAAACACCTCTATTACAAGAGATGTCAGCGGTGAAGGCGTTCAGCAGGCACTTCTCAAGATTATTGAGGGGACGGTTTCTAATGTTCCTCCTCAAGGTGGAAGAAAACATCCACATCAGGAATTTATTCAGATTGATACAAAAAATATTCTGTTTATTTGCGGAGGGGCTTTTGACGGACTTGAAAAAATCATTCAAAAGCGTACTGATTCCTCTACTTTAGGTTTTGGCGGAACTCTTAAAACCAAGGACGACGACAAGGACATCTTCAAAAAGGTACTTCCCGAGGATCTTGTAAAATTCGGTATCGTACCCGAACTTGTAGGCAGACTTCCTGTTATCACGGTTCTGGAAAATCTTGATATTGATGCACTTGTCAGAATTCTCTCCGAGCCTAAAAATTCAATTATTAAGCAGTACAAGAAGCTTTTCAAGCTTGATGGAATTGAACTTGTTATAACCGACGAAGCAAAACAGGCTATTGCTGAAAAGGCAATAAAGCAGAATACCGGTGCAAGAGGATTGAGGTCTGTTTTTGAAAACACACTTATGAAGCTTATGTTTGAGGCGCCATCAGACGAGGAAATCGTTTCGATAACAATTACGGCTGACGTTGTTAATGGAAACAAAGAGCCTTTAATAGAGCGAAGCAAAAAAACTGCAAAGGTTTCAAAAGTTTCAGGGTCAAATTAATTAATATGACAAATAAATAACACGGTGTCTGAATGTCACCGTGTTATTTTTGATTATATACAGAATACTGTTTTATGAAACTTTACATCTTTCGATTTCTTTTCCATTGTAATCAAGCTTGACTATAAACTGACCGTCATCGCTGAAGTCAATTCCGTAGATACCGTCATCATCAGCTGAAAAAACAGGGCAGGTCGTTTCAATCTGTGTAAACGTTCCGTCAATGTTGTTATAGATAGAAGCCATAGGCCCGAACATCATTACAAATCCGTCCGAGGTTTCACATAAAAGGTCCGGAAAACTAACGGGGAGACTTATGCTTTCTCCGTTAAATTTATAAAGATATACGTTGTCGGATGAATACTCCCTGTATATAATTCCGAAGGATGTTATGTGAAATTGTCCGCAGAGACTGTCAAATATAATTGAATCATCGCCGTTTTCCGGGTCAAAGCAGTGAATGTAATAGCTGTTATCACGATAGTAAATCTTACCTTCAAAATATATTACGTTTGTTCCCTGATAGTTTTCCATTACTGTTTTACTTTTCTTAGTGTTAAGGTCAACGATCTCAATACGGTTTGAATATACGGCACACAGTTTTTCATCTTCAAAATATATTGCTTCCGAAGTTCCATAATCAATTTTTGTAAATAATGAAAGAACGTTAGGGTAGATCTCATCAATATCCATAAGTCCACTGTAATCGTAAATCTTTTCTCGGCTGAAAATAAGCTTTTCCTCTCTTGTTGCAAGGTCAACAGCATAATATCCGGGGTTATCTGTTCTATCAAAATTACTGTTCACGCGAGAAACAATTAGGGTATTTTCAAATATTCCAATGTAAAATGATGATTCAAACGGGTCTTTAGTTATTGAAACAATTTCATTTTCTTCTTTATCATAAACATAGTCAAGAACATAAATATATCTTCCCGAATAATCTTTTTTAAAGACAATTTCTTCGCTTTGCGCACAGCCGCTCAATAGAAGAGTAATAGAAACAGATGTCAAAGCCACAGCTTTTTTTATGAGTCTTAACCTGAAGCCTGAAAGCTTTGCAAAGATAGTAATTGTAATGATAAGAAAAATAATAATATCAAGGCAAATGACTGTTGCTAATTGCTTGGATGTCAAAGAGGTGAAGTTTATTTGCAATAATTCTAAATTGCTTTCATAATCGCCCATAAGAAATCCTCTTGCTTTAAAAAGACCGTTTGGAAGAGGAAGCTTATATATGAATTCATCTCCCTCTGTTTTTGAAGCAATGTACGATGGAATAAATAAAATGCAAATTGCTGATGTTGCAGTAAATGCTGTTGATTTTGAAAAGATTGCAATGGCAAGAATGATAAGCGCAAAATAAATACACCCTGCTGCTTTTATCAATGATAAAACCAGGACTCCCTGAAATGTTGTAAGATCGGTTGAAGAATTTAAAAATCCGTTGACTGCAATTAATGGAAGTCCTCCTCCTCCGCTTCCGAATTTCATAAGGTAAATAAAAAGCTTTAAAAAGTACATTACAAATGATATTGTCGCAGAATAAATAATTACAGTCGAAATTTTTACAAAAGCAAGCTTTGACCTGCCATTTTTGGTTGTAAGATTGTAGCTTAGCATACTATTTTCTTTTTCACACCTGATTGCAATAATCGCCATAAGCGCAATTGCCGCAAAAGTGCAAATTTCTATATCAATGGACGATATAAACATGGTCCAGCCGTTTTCAATGACAAGATAATCCTCGTTGCCTTTGTAAAAGCGGTTGTATAGATCGTTAAGTACTGTTTTTTTACTTATTCTATTTTGAATACTCACCATTTGGTTATCGTATTCATCTTTTTCTATAAGTCCTGCAGAATATTGATTTAAAAGCTTCTCATAGTCGTCTTCAGCAAAAATAATATCGTAGTAGTCTTCTCTGATTTTTTCCTTGTCTGCTGATGTCAGCTTATAATCGAACTGAGAAGCGTATTCCTCATAGATCATCTGATTGGTATAATTCTGATAGTGAGGAACATAAACCGACCTGCTCCACAAGAGGCATTGAATAATGATTGCTCCAAAGAAAACAAAAAGCATTTTGTTTTTTATAAATAGTTTAAAGAATTCCTGCCTAATCATTTTCCTTTACCCTCCTTTGCTTCACAGTCCTGTATTTTCTTGCGGCGAAAAGTGTAAAGACGGAGCAAAAAATAAAAAGCAATGATCCGAGAGCCACGGCTGCATATGCCTTAAAGACAGGATAGCTAAAGAAATTAATTGTCTGATAGCTTTTAAACATAGATTGTGCATTAATAAGTCTTATAGGGTTAAAAAGATTTAAGTACTCACCTGCGCCCTGAGGAGTTATTACCGAGACAAGTATAAGAGCTACGGTTACTGCCGCAGAAATTGCGTATGTAGCAACAGACGATCTTGAAAGGCCCGAAATGAGCATAATTATTCCTGCAAACACCAGAAAACCAAGAAACTTTAAAAGAAACAAAAGTAAAATAGTCTGCCATATTTTTATATTCAGCGTTGTTCCTTCATAAGCTTCAAGTGCGTATAAATATTGAGAAAATCCTGAAAACAGATAACACCTTTGGAAAACAAAAAGATCCATAGCGGCAAAGACAACACTTACGACCAGAACATAGAAATATCCGGAAAGAAGCTTTGCGACATTTGTTTTGTCACTTCCGAATTTACAGGTTTTCAAAGTCTGATCCATACCTATCTCACGTTCACCGCAAAATTTTGTTGTAAGTCCGAGAAGAATAAGTATCATAACTGAAAGAGAAGAAAATTTATAATCAAGATAAATAGGAATATTTTCTGTATGTGCGTATGATGTTATCTTTCTGTCGGAATATATTTCGGATATTTTTTTATTGTGTCTGTAAAGATAGTCATTGACGTTTTCGAATTGCTCGGCAAGATTAGACGCCTTATTTCGTATTGATACAACATAATCATTGTAAAAATATATTCTTTCAAGTTCATTTTTTATTTCTTCCATATAACTAGAGTCGCCCATTGAATAACCGGTATAATACTTATCATAATCTGGTTTCTCATTTGGATTCGCACCGGTTTCTGCTTGTGCCGCTTCTAAATCGGACATAAACTTAGCAATATTTTCATCGGTAAGCTCCATGGAATATTTTTCTCCGATAAGAGCTTGAGAAACATAGTTAGACTCTCTGTCCTGCGAGAAAAAACCCATGGCATTGCTTGTTTTGTAGATATTGAAAATGCTTATAGCCATTAGAAGTGCGGCAATAAAATAGATACTTTTCTGACCGAATATTTTCTTTATTTCATATCTTAATATTTTTGCAAAGCTCATAGGTCACTTTCCTTTCCAAAAATAGAAAGATATACGTCCTCAAGATTTGGAGAGCAATTTTCAGCGCCCTCAAACGGCTTTTCATCACAAATTATTCTTGCGCTGCAGCCTTCCTCGTTGTAGGATATATTACCCACCACTCTGTTTTTAATAATCTTTTCAAGTTCTTCATCGTTCCTTGCATTGCAAAGCCAGACTTTTCCCCTTATCTCTGCCATAAGATTTGCGGGAGCGTCCTTTTTCACAAGCCTGCCTTCGTTTATGACTATACATTCTTTAGCAATATACTCAACATCGCTTACAATGTGAGTTGCAAGAATTACTATTCTGTTTTCGCTTAGCTTTGAAATTATGTTGCGGAAGCGGATTCTTTCTTTCGGGTCAAGTCCGGCGGTAGGTTCGTCAAGAATAAGAATTTTCGGATCATTTAACATTGCCGCGGCAATTGCAAGACGCTGTCTCATACCTCCTGAAAAAGCTCCGACTTTTTTTCCGCCTTCTTCCGAAAGATTTACAAATGATAACATCTGATTTATTCTTTCAGCCGCTTTTTTTCCTGTTATTCCTTTAAGGGCGCACAGGTAATCAAGGAGCTGTCTTGCGGTGTAATTTGGGTAAAACCTCGGATATTGGGGCATAAAGCCTATGTTATCAAAATATTTGTTTGAAATTGAATTAATATCCCTGTCATCAAGAAATACCTTTCCTGAGGTCTGAGAGATAAGCTTAACAATTATATTTATAAGTGTGGTTTTTCCTGCTCCGTTTGGACCCAAAAGACCATATACGCCATCTTTAAGTTCACAGGAAAAATTGTCCAGGGCGGCTTTTTTGCCATACATTTTTGTCAAGTTTTCAAATCGTAGTTTTGTCATATCTTCTCCATTAATCTATGTCTATCGTTTCAAGCCAAACGTTAAGTTCCTGCATGGTTTTCTCGTCGAATACTGAAAAAACGGATGAATAAATATAATTACCCGATGGCTCGTAAGCAATAAATCTGATATTGTTTAAATCAGGGTAATCCTCAAGGCTTACATCAAAAGTCATTTTAATTTCCTGATTAAAATCGTCAAGACAGACCTTTGTTTGATATTCGCCGTCAAAGATAGGAAGAAATCCTTCATTTGTCCAGCAGTACATTATATACTCTTGTCTCGGCCTGCCGCAAAAAACATAGTCAAATTTTATTCTCTCTCCGTCGTTTGCAACTATACGATTTGTCGGGCCTGCGCTTCCATCGTTTTGAATAATACATATATGGCAATATTCTTCGAGGCGATTTATTTCAATTTCATTACCATATTCATCTCTTGTTCTTTCGGGTTCTTTATATGCCTCCAATATATTATCCTCAACAGGAATAATATTATCATTTACTGTTATTGGCGTGTTTTCCTCCGGTCCGTCCGAGTTCATATTAACAGGCGCATAAAAAGTAGCATGACTTGTGGGCAGAGCTCTGAATGGATTCGGTACGTCAAAATTTTTAAAATAACTTGGCGATTCGGTATCAATTACCAGCATGGGAAAAACTTTTACGCTTTCGCCTTTTTTTCCGTATGGATGGAATGTAAAGGTGAATTTTGTGTCGCCGGTGTTATCGTAAGAGTTAAAAGAATAAGCATATTCGCCGCCGTTAAGTGAAAATGGAATTAATCGGTCGTTGCATATCAGACCTAACGTATAACTAAGCGGAGCGTCTCCGTTACATATTTCGAGTTCAAGGGAAAGCTCCTCTCCATTATATTCATAAGTGGTCTTATCTTGAAAATCAAGGTAGTGTATCGAGTAATCGGGTAAATCTCCGCCAAAAATACCGTATTGGTCGTATCCATCCTCATCCATTATAAGTTCTGCTTCAAAATCATCTGTGGAATTAGCATCAGAATCAAAAGGATTGCTTGTAGATACAGGAGCAGAGGTATCCGCGTTAACGGATACCTTACTTTCTGAGTCATTACAGGCAGATAAAAATAATATCACAACCACTGATGCCAAAAGAAATATAACTTTTAAGTTCATTTAAACCTCCTTTATTCTATCGTTTCAAGCCAATCGTTAAGTTCCTGCATGGTTTTCTCGTCATAAATTGCAAATGTATCTTTTATGTAATTATCTATAATACCAGTGTTATTTGAGTCATAGAAAAGTAAAAAACTCATAGTTTCTATGTTTGGATAATCATCAAGACTAATAGTTACAGGAATTTTAATTTCCTGTTCAAAATCATCAAGATAAAGCTTTGTCTGATATTCGCCGTCAAAGATAGGAAGAAATCCTTCGTTTGACCAGCAGTAAATAATAAATTCTTTCCTTGGCTTTCCGGACAATACATAATCAAATCTTATGTTTTCTCCATCATTTGCAAGTAGGATATTATCGTCAGTCGGTTCGCCGTTCATATCTATAAAAGCTGTTACATATTCGTATTCAAATCTATTAACTAATATTTCATTTCCTTCTTCGTCAATTATAATTAGGGGTTCTTTATAATATTCAGCTATTATTTCCTCAAGCGGAATTACGTCATAAATTTGCGTGATAGGTTCGGCTTCTTCTGCGCCATTAACGTTCATGTTAACGTATGTTGTATCGGATAGCCAAGGATATGCTTGGAAAGGATGCGGTCTGTTAAAATCTCTAAAAAAACTAGGATACCTTGTATTAGTAATTAAAAGAGGTTTTATAGCAACCTGTTCGCCCTTTTTGCCATATGGACGAAAGGAAATGATATATGTTTTGTCAGTTGATAACCCATTAATATTTGCGGACATTACTTCACTTGCACCGTCTACAGAAAATGGAATAAGCCTATCGTTACAAAGAATAGCAATCGTAAAAGCGTCCGGGTTTTCTGATGCCTTAACTTTAAATTCAAAAGAAATCTCTTCACCATTGTAGTCATATTCGTTGTCAACTGAAAAGCTATTTAATTCAAAATCGCTGGCAGGTAATGAGTATTCACCATCGGTATCGTTCAATACACCCAATTGATTGTATCCATTCTCATCAACAATAAGCTCATCCTCAAAATCATCTGTGGAATTAGCATCAGAATCAAAAGGATTGTTTGTAGATACGGGAGCAGAGGTATCCGTATTAACGGATACCTTACTTTCTGAGTCATTACAGGAAGATAGGGAATATATGAGAACAGAGGCGATTGCTAAACACAATATCTTATAAGATTTCATCTGAAACCTCCCTAAAATTTACAGTACGCGAGTCGGTCTTGATACTAAATCAACTCCTAAGTCGCTATTTTCTGCCTCAAGACAACAATATACTCTTACTTTTGCGGTAGAAGAAGATTTATTTACATTCCAATCCAAATAATAATTGCTTATGTTGGTTTTTCGTACGGGATTTTTTATTGTGTAAGGATTTCCATTTGGATATGTTACAGATTCAAATGATATAGCTGCAGTATTAGCAGTCCACGGGGCAACTGTTTCACCGGAACCGTTAACATGATTTTTATAAAGCGTTGCATCGGCTGTGAATATACCGCTGTAGTATGTCCGCAGCTTGCCTCGTACAAATACAGTCTTGCTTGATGATGCTGTTTTGTATAGATTAACATATCCGTCCATTTTATAATAATTTTTGTCCACATTTACTGCGGTTTGGTAATAATTTGTATAGCTGTGAGTGCCTGAGTTGGTACCATAGGTGGTAGTGCAGGTTCTGTCTTTTCTTTTGGCATTTTCAGAACCTGAATAAGCGCTTACACTTGAAATCATTGAGCTTGCCATTACTACGGCGGTAACTAAAGAAAAGATTTTTTTAAAGTTTTTGTTCATAATTTTACCTCCAATTTGAGTTTAAAATTGACCTCTTTATAACTTATGTAATTTTAAAACTTAATACCATATTTTTATCATCTCCCACTAAAATTTTTTTGTCAGTTATCAAGCGTAAAAGAAACAATTTATTTGTTACTCATAGCTTAACTCCTTTGAAAAAATTGTTAATATATATAGTGTAACATAGCCATCTATATTTGTCAATAGTTTTCAGTGAAAATAATAGAAAAAAATAAAATAACACCCTTTCAAGGCGAAAAGACGTAAAAAAGCCCTGTAATCTGCTAAGAAAACAGGGCGTAAAATTATATTATCAAAGCTTAAAGTGTCAAGCCGACCGTTCTACTTGTTTTAATCCTTTCCTATTTCACTTATATCAAATGGAGTTCTCTGATATACGCAGTAATTCAGCCAGTTTGAATACATAAGATTTGCAGAACAGCTCCAGTTGAATATCGGCATATTCTCAGGGTCGTTATCAGGGAAGTAATTAAATGGAACTTTTATATCAAGTCCCTTTTCAACATCGCGGAAATACTCTTTTGCAAGCGTTTCACGATCGTATTCCCAGTGACCAAGAAGGAAAAACTGTCTTTCTTCCCGGTCTGAAACAACATGTACGCCGGCTTCATAAGATTCTGCAACTATTATGAGATCATTGACTTTATCAATATCTTCGTGCTGTATTTCGGTGTGTCTTGAATGAGGACAGTGGAACACATCGCCAAATCCTCTTAAAAGCAGACTTTGCGGAAAATTAATATGATGCTTGAAATTTCCGAACATTTTTTCCTTGAGAGGATACTTCGGAATACCGTAGTGGTAGTATAATGCCGCCTGAGCGCCCCAACAAATGTGAATTGTAGAGTAGACGTTTGTCTTGGACCAGTCAAATACCTCGCAAAGTTCATTCCAGTAGTCAACATCGGAATAGTCCATCTGTTCAACAGGGGCTCCGGTTATTATAAGTCCATCGTATTTGTTATCCCTGACCTCGTTAAAGCCTTTGTAAAACGCAAGCATATGCTCCTGAGGAGTGTTCTTTGAAACGTGATTCATCTGTACAAGATCAATATCCACATGAAGAGGAGTATTACTTAATAGCCTTAAAAGCTGAGTTTCTGTAGTGATCTTGTCGGGCATAAGATTAACAATTGCTATTTTTAAAGCCCGGATATCCTGATGATCGGCACGGTCCTTAGGTATTACAAATATATTTTCATTTACCAGTGTAGAATATGCCGGCAGATTATCAGGTATTTTAATTGGCATGATTTTTCCCACCTTTAAATTATATGTTCTTACATCGTGAATTTATATTATATCACAATTTTCATATAATTACAACCGCTTTAATCTTATTTTTATAAACTTTTAATTATCAGATGCGTGATTAACCAAAACCTTGCCTGATTTTTTCTCGAAGTTCAAAAATTTCAGAGATTTATGTAATAAAATATAAAAAACCCCTTGAAAATATTTAAAAAATGAGATATAATTAAATCAATATTTTTAAATGAATAGGAGAAGAAATTATGGAAATGTTAGATACTATCGGTTTTATTGAAAAATACGATAAAGAGGTAGGCGAAGCTATGCAGGCTGAACTTGCAAGACAGAGAAGAAATCTTGAACTTATTGCAAGTGAAAACATAGTTTCACCTGCAGTTATGGCAGCTATGGGCAGCGTTCTTACAAATAAATACGCTGAAGGATATCCCGGAAAAAGATACTACGGCGGCTGTGAATGTGTTGACGTTGTTGAAAATATTGCTATTGAAAGAGCGTGCAAGCTTTTCGGCGCAAAATATGCAAATGTTCAGCCTCATTCAGGCGCACAGGCCAATACAGCAGTTTATTTTGCTCTTGTGAACCCGGGCGATACAATTATGGGTATGAGTCTTGCGCACGGAGGACATCTTACCCACGGTTCACCTGTAAATATTTCAGGTAAATATTTTAATTTTGTTTCTTATGGACTTGGAAACGATGAAACTATCGACTATGATAAGGTTGAAGCAATGGCTAAAGAAAGTAAGCCTAAGCTTATTGTTGCAGGAGCTTCTGCATACCCAAGAGCAATTGATTTTGAAAAACTTTCTAAGATCGCCAAAGGGGTAGGCGCTTATTTTATGGTGGATATGGCACATATTGCGGGCCTTGTTGCCGCAGGACTTCATATGTCGCCTGTTCCTTATGCCGACGTTGTAACAACTACAACTCACAAGACTTTGAGAGGACCAAGAGGAGGACTTATCCTGACAAATGATGAGGAACTTGCAAAGAAGATAAACAAGGCTGTTTTCCCCGGAACTCAGGGCGGACCTCTTATGCACGTTATCGCTTCAAAAGCTGTTTGTTTTGGCGAGGCTTTAAAGCCTGAATTCAAGACTTACCAGCAGCAGATTGTTAAAAATGCGAAAACTCTTGCTGACGCTCTTGTTAAAAAGGGATTCAGACTTGTTTCCGGAGGAACAGACAATCATCTTATGCTTGTTGATCTTCAACCATTTAACATAACAGGTAAGGAACTTGAAAAGAAGCTTGACGAGGTTTATATAACAGTAAACAAAAATGCAATTCCTAACGATCCTCAAAGCCCGTTTATCACAAGCGGCGTAAGAATTGGCACTCCTGCTGTTACAAGCAGAGGACTGGTTGAAGAGGATATGCTTAAAATTGCCGAATATATTTATCTTGCTGCAACTGATTTTGAAAATAAAGCTGATGAGATCAGAGCAGGGGTTACTGAAATTTGCAATAAATATCCCCTTTATGAATAATTGTTTATAAAGTTCTGTGCAGCTTCATATTTTTTGGGGCTGCATTTTGATTTCAGATAAGGAGAATTATTATGTCAGATATTCTTATTACATTTCTTGATGAAGAGGTTACGACCGAACAGTATGCTGAACTTTTTGATTTTATTGCTTCCTCAAGAATTACAAGAGGAACTTTTATAGGAAACTATCATACGATTTTGAAAGCCGGCTCTGATACTATTATAATATACCGGGAAATAATAACTCCGGGAAGAAGCTTGAAATACAAAGACGCTTTTGTTATCGGAAAAGAATATCTGCTTAAGAAATTAAACAGTATCGCATATGCAAGGAAATTCAGGGAAATTAAAAACATTCCCGATAGTATTTAAGGAGAATTTAAATGCCAAAGCCTCTTGCAGATAAAATACGTCCTAAAAATCTTGACGATATAGTTGGTCAAGGTCATCTTTTAGGCAAGGACAAGCCTTTGAGAAGAATTATTGAAAGCGGAAAAATTCCGAATATGATATTTTACGGTACGTCAGGGGTTGGTAAAACCACTGTTGCAAGAATAATAGCCGAAAACACAAATCTTAAAATGTGTAAGCTGAACGGAACTTCTGCTTCAGTTTCCGATATAAAGGATATAATTGCTCAGACTGATACCATTGACGGATTTAACGGTGTGCTTCTTTACCTTGATGAAATTCAGTATCTTAACAAAAAACAGCAGCAGTCACTTCTTGAACATATTGAAAACGGACGGATAACCCTTATTGCCTCAACAACTGAAAATCCGTATTTTTATGTTTTTAATGCGATTTTAAGTCGTTCAACCGTTTTTGAATTCAAGCCTGTTTCCGCTGAGGAAATGAAACCCGCAATCAGACGAGCATTTCAGATAGTTGCAGATGAACAGGGATTAAAGCTTAAAATTGAAAACGGAGTTGTTGATTATATTGCCGTAGGCTGCGGAGGAGATGTAAGAAAATCAATCAATACTGTTGAACTTTGTGCGTTGTCTGCTGATAACGACGGTGAATCACTTATTGTTAAGCTTGAAAATGTCAAGCTTTTAACCCAGAGAAGCAATATGAGATACGACCGTGACGGAGATCAACATTACGATTTACTGTCGGCTCTTCAGAAATCAATCAGAGGAAGCGATGAAAATGCGGCAATTCACTATGCTGCAAGACTTATTGAGGCAGGAGATTTACCTTCCATTTGTCGCAGACTTCTTGTTATTGCAAGTGAAGATATAGGACTTGCTTATCCTCAGGCTATTGCTATTACAAAGGCTTGTGTTGATTCTGCTTTGCAGCTTGGATTTCCCGAAGCGCAGATTCCAATTGCGGAAGCGGTTATACTGCTTGCTACCGCTCCTAAATCAAATAGCGCAAACACGGCGATAAAACTTGCACTTGACGATGTGAGGAAGGGTATTACAAGCAGTTTTCCGAGATGCCTGCAAAATGTACACTGCGACGGCGATGATGTAAAGGAAAAAGGGCAGAATTATATTTATCCCCATGATTATCCCAATCATTATGTTGAACAGCAGTATATGCCGGACGAACTAAAGGGCAAAGTGTATTATACATACGGCGCTAATAAAACCGAACAGCTTGCGTTGGCTTATAATACAAAAGTAAAAGGAAAAAAACAAAGCTCTGAAAAATAGTTCAGAGCTTCAGTCTGTCGAAAAAGCCGCCCGAAAGGGTGGCTTTTTTGAGTCAAATATGGTATAATGAAAAGGGTGATAAAAATGCTGCAAAAGGATAAAAAAGAAAGAAATCAACTTGAGTTTGTAAGTATAG
>CALWNN010000055.1 GCA_944382845.1 uncultured Clostridia bacterium | reverse complement strand
ACCTTTGGGATCTGTCTCGGTCATCAGCTTCTTGCCCTTTCACAGGGTGCAAAGACCGAAAAGCTGAAATACGGACACAGAGGAGCAAACCAGCCGGCAACGGATATTGTTTCCGGAAAAACTTATATCACAAGCCAGAATCACGGGTATGCAGTTGTAAGCGAAAGCCTGAAAGAGGGCGCAAGGGAAAGCTTCAGAAACGCAAATGACGGTACCTGCGAGGGAGTTACATATGATTATATGCCTGCGTTTTCCGTTCAGTTCCACCCCGAAGCCTGCGGAGGACCTCTCGATACAGCCTTCCTCTTTGACAGATTTATTAAAATGATGGACGAAAACAAGTAAGCTTGAGATTATGACGAAAGGAAGATTTGAATGCCCTTAAATAAAGACATTAAAAGAGTAATGGTAATAGGTTCGGGTCCTATTGTTATCGGTCAGGCTGCGGAATTTGACTACGCAGGAACTCAGGCTTGCCGTGCATTAAAAGAAGAGGGTCTTGAAGTTATACTTATAAACTCTAACCCCGCTACTATTATGACTGACAAGGCAATGGCTGATAAAATTTATATCGAGCCTCTCACCCTTGAAACTGTTAAGAGGATCATTAAAAGAGAACGCCCCGACAGCCTTCTTTCAACTCTCGGAGGACAGACGGGACTTACTCTTTCAATGCAGCTTGCAAAGGAAGGATTTCTTGACAAGTACGGAGTAAAGCTCCTCGGCGCAAACCCCGAAACCATTGATAAGGCTGAGGACAGACAGATGTTCAAGGACACAATGGAAGCAATCGGTCAGCCGGTAATACCATCCCTTGTGGTAAACACAGTTGAGGACGCTGTTGATTTTGCAAATAGGGAAGGCATCGGTTATCCCCTTATTATACGTCCGGCATTTACCCTTGGAGGAACAGGCGGCGGAATCGTAAATAACGAAGAAGAACTCAGAGAAATAACAAGAAACGGTCTGTACCTTTCACCTATTACACAGGTGCTTGTTGAAAAGTGCATTTCAGGCTGGAAGGAAATCGAGTTTGAGGTTATGCGTGACTCAAAGGACAACGTAATCACCGTCTGCTCAATGGAAAATTTCGACCCTGTCGGCGTTCATACAGGCGACTCTATCGTTATTGCCCCTACTGTCACACTTGCTGATAAGGAATATCAGATGTTAAGAAGCGCAGCGCTTAAAATCATAAGCGAGCTTAAAGTAGAAGGCGGCTGCAACTGCCAGTTTGCTCTTAATCCAAACAGCTTTGAGTATGCGGTAATTGAAGTAAACCCCAGAGTTTCACGTTCTTCCGCACTTGCTTCAAAGGCAACGGGATATCCTATCGCAAAGGTAGCGGCTAAGATTGCTATCGGATATACGCTTGACGAGATTAAAAATGCAGTAACAGGCAAGACCTACGCCTGCTTTGAGCCTGCCCTTGACTATGTAGTTGTAAAACTTCCAAAGTGGCCGTTTGACAAATTTGTATACGCTAAGAGAACTCTCGGCACACAGATGAAGGCAACAGGCGAGGTCATGTCTATCGGAACGACTTTCGAGCAGGCTATCATGAAGGCTGTAAGAGGAGCTGAAATAGGACACGACTGCCTGATAAGCAAGAAACATCTTGCTATGACCGATGAGGAGATAAAGGACAGGATTGCCGTATGCGACGACGAAAGACTGTTTGTTGTGTATGAAGCAATGAGAAGGGGTATTACTCCTGAATATATCCACGAAGTAACAAAAATCGATCTTTGGTTCCTTTATAAGCTTATGAAGCTCATAGATGTTGAAAGAGAACTTGCAAAGGGAGTTCTTTCCGACGAGCTTTATATTCGTGCAAAGAAGCTTGGCTACCCTGATAAGGTGATCGAAAGAATATCGGGTGTAAAAATCGAAAAGCCCGCTCATGCGGTATATAAAATGGTTGATACTTGCGCCGCTGAATTTTCCGCCGAAACTCCTTACTTCTATTCCACCTATGACACAGAGGACGAAGCAAGCCAGTTTATAAAGCACAAGGGCGGCGACAAGAAAACGGTAATAGTATTTGGCTCCGGACCAATAAGGATCGGTCAGGGAATCGAATTTGACTACGCTTCGGTTCAGTGCGTGTGGGCGCTCAAGCGTCAGGGCTTTGATGTCGTAATTGTAAACAACAACCCGGAAACTGTTTCAACAGACTTCGATACCGCAGACAGACTTTATTTTGAACCTCTTACAAACGAGGACGTTATGAATATCATAAACGTTGAAAAGCCTTACGGAGTTGTTGTGGCTTTCGGCGGACAGACCGCTATCAAGCTTACAAAGCACATGGCTGAAAACGGAGTAAATATTCTCGGAACTCCTCCCGACAGCATTGACGCCGCCGAGGACAGAGAGCGTTTTGACGAGCTTCTTGAGCTTCACAAGATAAAGCGTCCCGAGGGCTTTACGGTTATGACTACGGAAGAAGCTCTTGAGGTTGCAAACAGAATCCACTACCCTGTACTTATGCGTCCTTCCTATGTTCTCGGAGGACAGAATATGATAATTGCATTTAACGATGCAGACATCAAGGAGTACATGGCTATCATTCTGGATCAGGGAATTGAAAACCCCGTGCTTATTGATAAGTATTATAACGGAACTGAAATAGAAGTTGACGCAATATGCGACGGCGAAGATATCCTTATCCCCGGAATTATGGAGCATATCGAACGAGCAGGTATCCACTCAGGCGACTCGATGGCGGTATACCCTGCATGGAATGTTTCTGATAAGCTTACCGAAAGAATTATTGAATGTTCAAAAAACCTTGCTGTTTCACTCAATACAATGGGACTTGTAAATATCCAGTACCTTATTTATGATGAGGAACTTTACGTTATCGAGGTAAACCCTCGTTCTTCAAGAACCATTCCTTACATTTCAAAAGTAACAGGCGTGCCTATGGTCGAGCTTGCAACAAGGGCAATGCTTGGAGAAAAGCTCAGAGATATGGGTTATGGAACAGGACTTTACCCAAGAACGCCTTATGTTGCTGTTAAGGTTCCTGTGTTCTCCTTTGAAAAGCTTATAGATGTTGATAACCAGCTCGGACCGGAAATGAAGTCTACTGGCGAGGTTCTTGCAGTTGCAAGCAGCCTTGAAGAAGCCCTTTACAAGGGTCTTATTGCGGCGGGCTATAAGCTTGGCAAGGAAGGCGGAGTGCTTATTACTGTAAGAAACAGCGACAAGCCTGAAATTGCCGATACTGCAAAGAAGTTTTACGAGCTTGGCTTCAAGCTTTACGCTACGGAGGGTACCGCTAAGGTCCTTGAGGAAAACGGTATCCCTGTAACTGAGGTAAAGAAGATACATGAAGCAGAGGAAAACACCCTTACCTTAATTGAAAGCGGAAAAATTTCATACGTTATTTCAACGTCTTCAAAGGGAAGAATACCAACGAGAGATTCGGTTAAAATCAGAAGAAAGACAGTTGAAAGAAATATTCCCTGCCTTACTTCTATCGATACGGCAAATGCAATTGCAGATTCAATAAAGAGTAAATATTCCGAACATTCAACAGAGCTTGTTGACATAAACCACATGAGGACAGAAAAGCAGACTCTTGAGTTTACAAAAATGCAGGGTTGCGGAAACGACTATATTTACTTTAACTGCTTTGATCAGAAGATAGATAACCCTGAGGGACTTTCTCTCAAGCTTGCCGACAGACACTTTGGTATCGGCGGCGATGGCGCAATCCTTATCTATCCGTCAAAGGTAGCGGATGCAAAAATGAGAATGTTCAACCTTGACGGCTCTGAAGGTAAAATGTGCGGAAACGGCATAAGATGCGTCGCTAAATTTCTTCGTCATTACGGACTCGTTAATAAGGACGTTATGACAATAGAAACGCTTAGCGGTATTATGACCTGCGAACTTAAATATCACTACGGAGAAATCGTTGCGGTAAAGGTGAATATGGGCAGGGCAATACTTGACCCCTCTGAGATACCTGTAAACATAAAGGCGGACAGAGTTATAAACTATCCTGCTGAAATCGGCGGAAAGGATTATAATATCACCTGCGTATCGATGGGTAATCCACACTGCGTAGTGTTTACAAAGAATGTTGATTCCATTGACATCGAAAAAACGGGACCTGAATTTGAATTTAACAAGCTTTTCCCGGAAAGAGTAAACGCTGAGTTCATTCAGGTGATAAACGAAAAAACTCTTAAAATGAGAGTATGGGAAAGAGGTTCCGGAGAAACAATGGCTTGCGGAACAGGCGCTTGCGCGGCAGTTGTTGCGGCTGTTGAGAACGGAATATGCAAGAAGGATGAGGACGTAACCGTTAAGCTTAAAGGCGGAGACCTTACTATAAGATACACAGACGACGCAGTTTATCTTACAGGAAACGCTGAGATCGTGTTTAAGGGCTCGGTTATAATCTGATAAAAGCGTTTATGAAAGGAGTGCATTGCACTCCTTTTTTGCCCTTTCAGGCATGGTCCCCGCCGGTCCCTTTTCCTACATAGCAGGCGTTCAAATTTAGTTGACAAATCGGGCTTGACGTGGTATATTTGTAACATGGAAAAAATTAAATTTAAAATAATATAGGAGTGATAATATGCCATCAATTAATGAAAACTTTCTCAGCATGGAGAAAAACTACCTTTTTATCAATATTGCAAAAAAAGTAAAAGCATTTACGGAAGCACATCCTGACGCTGATATAATCAGAATGGGAATCGGAGACGTTACACAGCCTATAGCAAAGTGCGTTGTTGAAGCAATGAAAAAAGGCGCAGATGAAATGGGCGTAAAGGAAACGTTCAGAGGATATGAGGACAGCGGTGCCGGCTACGACTTTTTGAGAGAAGCTGTATCGGGTTATTATAAGAGCTTTGGAGTTGATATTCCCGCAGATGATATAAGAATTAACGACGGAGCAAAGGCTGACTGCGGAAATATTGTGGATATTTTCGGAAACGATAATATTGTGCTTGTTACAGACCCTGCTTACCCGGTTTACGTTGATACAAACCTTATGAACGGCAGAAAAATAATTTACGCAAACTCAAATGAGAAAAACGGCTTTGCGGCAATGCCCGATGAGAACGTTCATGCAGACCTTATCTACCTTTGCTCTCCAAATAATCCCACAGGCTCTGTTTATACAAAGGAGCAGCTTGAGGAATGGATAAGATATGCTAAAAAGAATAAAGCAATTATTATTTATGACTCGGCTTATGAGGCTTTTATAACAGAAGAGAATATTCCGAGAAGTATTTTTGCTGTTGAGGGCGCAAAGGAATGTGCAATCGAAATGTGCTCGCTTTCAAAAACAGCAGGCTTTACCGGTATGAGATGCGGATATACCGTTGTTCCTCACGAGCTTTATGTAACTGCGTCAACAGGGGAACAGGTAAGCATCGCTCAGCTCTGGGGCAGACGCCAGGGAAGTAAGTTCAACGGCGTTTCTTATCCGGTTCAGTGCGCTGCCGCCGCAGTTTTCACTCCGGAGGGTCAGGAAGAGATCAAGGTAAATATCAGATATTATCAGGAAAATGCAAAGATAATTTCTTCTGCGCTTGACGAAATGGGAATTAAATATACTGGCGGAAAGAACTCTCCTTATATCTGGTTTAAGTGCCCAAATAACATGGGAAGCTGGGAATTTTTCGATCTGCTTCTTGAAAAGGCTAATGTTGTGGGAACTCCCGGCTCGGGCTTTGGAAAGAACGGCGAGGGCTGGTTCAGACTTACCGCATTCGGCGACAGGGAAAGAACCAAGGAAGCTATGGAACGAATCAAAAAGCTCACTTTCTGATCATTTGTAACTTGTAAGTATGGAGGGAAGCCTATGAAGATCTATTCAACACGTCATGGTCAGACAGGCTGGAATCTTGACTGCCGCATATGTGGACGAACAGACGTTGATCTGACAATTAACGGAATTGAGCAGGCCAAGAAGCTTGCAAAGGAAGTCGCTATGTTCGGGGATATTGACGTGATGATCTGCTCTCCTTTAAAACGTGCTTTTCAGACCGCACAGATCGTTTCCCAGTATACAAATATTCCTATTGTGAAAGATGAAAGACTTATTGAGTGGGATTACGGAAAATACGAGGGGCTTCCAAGTAATGCCGATGGTTTTGCCGTTTCAAAGGTGCAGTTCGGCTGTAAAATGGGTCAAACGGGAGAAAGCCTTCTTGAACTTTCTCACAGGGTCTACGGATTTCTTGACGAGATAAGGGAAAGCTACCGTTGTGAAAATGTGTTGCTTGTTTCTCACGGAGGGATATGCAGAGTTATCGAAACTTATTTTCATGACATGACTGCGGAGGAGTTTCTTAATTTCTTTATGGGAAACTGCGAAGTGAGGATTTATGAGGGGTAACTGATTTTAAAAGGCGGACGCTCTGTCCGTCTTTATTTATGCCTGTTTGTAAATAAGCCTTGAAAAAAAGAAGGCAATGTGTTATAATAAATTCGATAAATATTTTTATATAACAAATGAAAGGAAGAACCACCTTGACAGATATCTGCGCACTTGCATCATCGGGACTTCAGAACGCACACGCTCCTCTCCCTTTGACTGCACATATAATTTTCTGCGTTATTGCAACATTTGTATATATTATTCAGTATACAAGAAAGAGTTTAAACTACTATCTGTATCTTCTTATTGCCGTTGATCTGACAATTTTAACGCAACTCTTTGAACAGGATTATTTTATTATAATTCTTGGAGTTGCCGAAATAATTCTTCTTGCTATGGCGTTTGTCTCTTCAAGGAAAAACAAAAAACGCCTTAAGCAGGAGGCAGAAGAACAGCTTAAGAAGGATGAAATGGAAAAGGGAAAAGCTGACGGCGAGGCTGTAAGAGCTGACGTGAGAAAAATAAACAAGGAAGATATTCCTCGGGAGGAATAGATGAAAATAGTTATACTTGACAGTGAGACTGTTTCGAGAAACGATGTATCTCTTGAGGGGATAACCTCCATTTGCGACTGTCAGGTCTACGGCTATACTCCGAATGAGCTTGTGGCTGAAAGAATAGGCGACGCAGACGGTGTTATATGCAATAAGTGCCTTATAACCGGAGAGGTCTTTGAAAAGTGTAAAAACCTGCGGTATGTGGGACTTTTTGCGACAGGCTACAACAATGTTGACATTGAAGTTGCAAAAGAACACGGCGCAGTTGTGTGCAACGTTCCGGCTTATTCCACAAATTCTGTGGCTCAGCATACCTTTGGCTTTATCCTGGATTATTTCAGCAGGATATCAAGCTATGCAAAAACCGTTGCAAACGGCGATTGGGTAAACTATAAGCTGTTCTCATATTTTTATATTCCCACAAGCGAAATTGCAGGAAAAACCATAGGTATCGTAGGCTATGGAGATATCGGAAAAAAGGTTGCTGAAATTGCAAAAGCCTTTGGAATGAATGTTGTGACATACACAAGAACCCCGTCGAGGGTGACTGACGGAACAAAAACCGTTTCTTTCTTTGAACTTCTTGAAATATCAGACGTTGTGACGCTTCATTGTCCCCTTACAAAAGACAACACAAAAATGATAAACGAAAATACATTAAATAAGATGAAGTCAACTGCAATTCTTGTAAATACTGCAAGGGGCGGACTTGTGGACGAATACGCTCTTGCCGATGCTCTTAAAAACGGGGATATAGCATGGGCTTGTATCGACGTTCTTACTGATGAGCCTATGAGAGAGGATTGCCCTCTTATGGGACTTGAAAATATCACCATAACCCCTCATGTTGCGTGGGCGCCAAAGGAAACAAGAGAACGACTTATTAAGGAAGTCGGGGAAAATATCAGAAGCTATATGTCGGGAAAGCCAAGAAATAATGTTGTGAAATAATAATGAGAGATTTTTGATACGTGAAATGAACATAAAAATCTGAAATGAGGAATGGGAATGTCATATTTAAAGGACAAAAAACGAGTTGTTGTAAAGCTGGGAACATCTACACTTACACACAGAACGGGACGGCTTTATATCAGGCGGGTGGAACAGCTTGTTAAAAATCTTGCCGACCTTCAGAATGCAGGTCATGAAATGATAATTGTTTCAAGCGGTGCAATGGGTCTTGGTATGGGAAAGCTGGGACTGAAAGAACGACCCAAGGATACTCCCTCAAAACAGGCATGCGCTGCTGTGGGACAGTGTGAGCTTATGTATCTTTATGACAATCTGTTTTCAAATTACAGCATAAACGTGGCCCAGATGCTTCTTACTAAATATATTCTTCTTGAGGACAGACGGATAAATGTTACAAATGCTCTTGAAAAGATAGTCGAAATGGGAGTTATACCTATTATAAACGAAAACGACACAGTGGCAATTGACGAATTGGAGCTTGAAGTGGGAGAAAACGATTCGCTTGCGGCAACGGTTGCGGTTCTTGCAAATGCCGATCTTTTAATAATCATGTCCGACATTGATGGACTTTATGACAGCGACCCAAGAAAAAATCCCGACGCAAAGCTTATTCCCGTGGTGGAGAATATTGACGACAACATAAGACAGCTTGCCGGGGGAGCGGGAACTGCTCTTGGAACAGGCGGAATGATAACAAAGATAAAAGCTGCGGAAATCGCCAACGAAAAGGGAATAGATATGATAATCTTAAACGGCAAGAACCCGGATAACATTTATTATTTGTTTGAAAACGGCGACCTTGGAACTCTGTTCAAGGGGAAAAAACTTAAAGGAGAGAATTGACATGGGTTATATAGAAGAGTTAGGAATTAAAGCCGCAAGAGCCAAGGTTGACATTGCCAACTGTGGCACAAGGAAGAAAAACGAAGCTCTTATTGCAATTGCAAAGGCATTAAGAGAAAGATGCGGCGAGGCGCTTGAGGCAAACGAAAAAGACCTTGAAAACGCTAAGGCAAACGGAATGTCAAAGTCCATGCAGGACAGACTTGCGTTGAGCGAAGCGAGAATCGAATCGATTGCAAAAGCCTGCGAGGAGCTTGTTTCGCTTGAAGATCCCGTTGGAGAGGTGATTGGCGGCTCTGTGAGACCAAACGGCATGAAAATAACAAAGGTAAGAGTACCTATGGGAGTCATCGGTATAATTTACGAGGCAAGACCGAATGTTACCGTTGACGCCGGAGCGCTTTGTCTTAAAAGCGGAAATGCGGTTATTTTAAGAGGCGGAAAAGAAGCCTTCAATTCAAATGTAAAGCTTGTTGAGATAATGAGAGACGCTGTTAAGTCGGTTGGACTTTCGGAAGACGTTATCCAGCTTGTTGAAAACACTTCAAGAGAAATCGCAACTGAAATGATGAAGGCAAACGACTATCTTGATCTTCTCATTCCGAGAGGGGGAGCGGGTCTTATCAGGTCGGTAGTGGAGAACGCAACTGTTCCGGTAATTGAAACAGGCACCGGAAACTGCCACATTTACGTTGACGACTCGGCTGATATCGATATGGCAGTTGCAATTTGCGACAACGGAAAAACCCAGCGTCCTTCCGTCTGCAACGCCCTTGAAAGCTGCCTTGTTCATAAGGATATAGCGGCAGAATACCTGCCTAAAATGAAGGCTCAGCTTGACAAGCATAACGTTGAGATAAGGGGCTGTGAAAAGACAAGGGAAATCTTAGGGGACTGTGTTGTTTCCGCCACGGAAGAGGACTACGCAAAGGAATTTCTTGATTATATAATTTCAGTCAAGGTCGTTGAGAATGTTGACGAGGCTATCGGGCATATAAGAAAATATTCAACGGGACATTCTGAGGTTATTGTTACAAAGAGCCTTGAGAACGCAGAAAAGTTTCAGAGCTATGTTGACTCCGCCGCAGTTTATGTAAACTGTTCAACAAGATTTACAGACGGAGGAGAGTTCGGGCTTGGTGCGGAGATAGGCATCTCGACCCAGAAGCTTCATGCAAGAGGACCGATGGGACTTAAAGAGCTTACCACATTCAAATTTCTTATTAACGGAAACGGTCAGGTAAGGTAAGTGGCATAAATAAAAGATACGAAATAAAACCGCCTTTTCTTGAAACAAAGAAAACAGGCGGTTTTTGCTTAATGTTAAGATTTTGAATATGGATTTTTGTTTGGGCTTTGTTCTGTTTGGCGAGGCTGAGTATTTTGCGGGACATAACCTTTTGAATAGGGGTTTTTGTTGGGATTCTGGGACTTTACTCCTCCTGCCGCACCCACAAGAACAAAGAGTAGTATGGTTGTAATAAGAGTTGGAACAATCCATAGGCCTAAAGCTATCCACACTGTCCATAAGGGGACGTTTACGGTATAATGAAGTACAAGCAAAACTATAGCTGCAACAGCAAATTCAAAGTTCAAAACAAGATTTATCAGAAAGCTTAACAGAAAGCCTCCGTCAGATTTTTTTCGTCGGAACAATTTTTTCCCCCTTAAAATCAGAACTTTCCGCCGCCGCCTCCGTGGCTTCGTCCTCCCGATGACCTATGAGTGCTTGAACCGCCTGAGGAAGAGCTGCTTGAAGATCTTACCGTCTTGGTCACAGTGTTATACAAAAACAGGTCGGATTTTTTTGTGAAATTAAGACTGTCTTGTTTAATGAACTCATTTGCTTCAACTTTACGCTGTGCGGATTTTAACTGCTTTATAAATATGGCCAAAACTATACTTGCCGCAACAAGCCCGATTCCAAAGCCTATAGCAATTCTGATAAGATAATAACTTATTGTTCGGTATCTGTGCCCTACGTCGTAAGGTGTGCCTTCAGAGGCTTCGTTTATGAAATCTTCGCAAAGACCTGCAAAGGTGGTAAAAGCTTTGTCGTAATCTCCGTCAGAAAGAATAGGGCTTACTCTGTCGCCGATAACGTCTATACAATAGTCGGTAATGGAATATATACCATAGCCCGTGGTAGTTATGTACCAGTCTCTTGAACTCATGCTTATAACAAGCATAATGCCGTCCTCTTTTCCCTCGGCGTCAAGATATTCGTCAAGGCGGTCGTCCGAGAAGTTCATGGGACTCGTAAGATATTCATTTGTTGTGTAAACAAGAATGTCACATTTGTTTCCCGAGTTTTCTTTTGCTTCCTCAAGAGCCTTTTCAACTGCGTCAATATCGTCAATCACACCTGCATTATCGGTAACAAGTCCTGTAGGGGAAAGAGATAACTCCTGGGCATATGCCGGAATACAAGCTAAAACTGAAATTGAAGTCAGAGCGGCAAGGAAAATTCCCGTGAATTTTTTTACAAATCTCATATCCCTGTCCTCCTATCCCATAAGTATAAGAATTGCTGAAGCAATTGCGCCGATAGCTGCGGTAATACCCGCTCCCCATCTGAAAGCGGCGCCCCTGTCGACTGGCAGATTGCCTACAAATTTTCCTGTCTGTCCGTTCATTGCAAAGGTGTAAAGCTGGTCTTTGTATTTTGTTGTCAGCAGCCATACAGGGAGAAGAGCGTATTTTACTGAACCTTCGGAAAGATTTACGGTGGCATTGTCCGTTGTGCAGGTAGCATAACCCACTACCGACCGTCTGAAGGCCTCTATGGTGCTTTGCTTTATTCTTTGTGAAGCTCTTTCCTTGCTTGCTTTTGAATCAACATCATACTTATTTGCAAGATATCCGGAAAGGTAAGCGGTTTGAAAATCTTTAAGCTCTTTATAATTGTATGGCTCAATGGAATCCATAAGGTCGTCTGCCATCTGAGTTGAACCGTCAACGGGAACTTTTACAAATTCAAGACTGCCCTCTCTTGAGACAAGGAAAAAAGAGGTTTCACGGTAGTTGTATTTGGAATCTGACCATCTGCGGACTTTTGTTGCCCGATAGGTCACATCGCCATAAGCCGAGCAGTCAAAAAGCCAGAAAGGAACATAAACACCCTTAATCTCTTCAAGGTGGTTCTGGCTCTTAAATGATTTCGGAAGAAGCTTTTTGCCTGAAAGATGAGATTTAAAGGCATTAACAGCAGCTTTTTTGTCAAGCTTGAAGGGAATGACCCAGTCGGGCTTCAACATTCCCGAAATCTTTCCTGTTATAATTACAGGATTGTCACAGAAAGGACAAGACGAAGCGATAGTTGTGCCGTCTGCGATTATCTGACCGCCGCAGGACTGACAGCTGTAGGAAACAAAGTCATCGGGAACGTCCCAGTTTTCAGGGGCGTCTTTGTCCCACTCGTCCTCCTTCTCGTCGGCTTTATTGTTAAGCTTTTCGTCATATTGCCTAAGCGTTTCAATGTCAAATTCGGTGTCGCAGAATGGACACTTCATTTTTTGTATAGAACTGTCAAATTCAATTGCCCCGTTACAGCATGGACATTTATAATTAAGAAGTGTAGACATATTTTATCTCCCTTATAATCAAGTCGCCGATGTCCCCCGCCTCTAAGGCGGCGGGTTCCATTCAGTTTTTCAGTGGGGGTTTTAATCCCCCACTGAAACCCTGAGGAGCAAAGCTCCTCGGCGACAGATTGCAATCGTC
>CALWNN010000054.1 GCA_944382845.1 uncultured Clostridia bacterium | reverse complement strand
TGAATAAATTTCTAATTCTATTTCAGGTGGAAAATCAGTTACACGTTCAAGGTTTTCATCAATAAAATAATATTCCTCCCTGTTGTTCTCAGTTGCTTCAACTAATGCAAATCCATTGCTAAAGGACCATGCTTTTGTTACATTTGGCATATCAGTATCATTACCATTTGCATCTGAAAAGCCGTAATCTACGCTGAAATCTTCAATGCCGGCATCTTGATAGATCAAATATTGTCCTGTAAATGTACCATAATAGTCATGCTTTGTCAAATCGCCATGATAGCCCTCATACGTTTTATCCTCGCTTTTGTTTCCATTCAGGTCGATGTAAAAGCTTTTGTCATTCTTCTTCACAAGCGCACTTCCATTTACAAACGGACGAGCTTCACTGAAAACAGGTTCGATAACAGTTTCACCGTTTATGTCAATGTATCCATAAAGACCGTTCTCAAACTTATGTGCCGAAACGCCACAGCTAAACAGCAGATCATTTTCAGTGACGGAGAACACTTCATTTCCCCAATAATCAATCACCTTTCCTCCGCAGTTGTATCGAAAGTCTTTAAGACAAGAAGGATAATCATTTTCATCTCTGATTATTACATAGCCGTTTCCGACTTCGTTTTTTGGATTTGAAATAATTTCATCATCGGAAATCTCAGAAACATCGGAAACCGATTCACTGTTCTGATTTACAGAATCTGAATTGCTGTTGCTATTGCTGCTGTCTGAACAGCTGCAAAGTAAAATTATACTCGTTAACAAAAATCCTAATGCAAGCTTTTTCATCTGACTCCGCTCCAATCATTTTTAAAGAATATCTCATTATCATCGCTGTCACTCTTTTTCTGACAATCTTTATAATTAATCTTAAAGTTGCCCCAATACTGTACACCTATTGGCTTTACCGTGATATAAGGAATTTCATTGTACGAAGAGAATTTGATAATATCGCTGTCACTCTCATAAGTTCCATAAGGATTATCGGGATTGTAGAATCTCCAACTGAAATCGCTGCTGATTGTCGAATAATATTCACGACATAGTTCAAACACGAACTTATAGTAATTTGCGTTATCTCCATCAAGTTGCCTACAGGCGAAAGTAATCACATAGTTTTCTGGCAGACGTTTTACTGCGTTGACAGCATTTTCTGTATATTCTATAAAGTCATTTACCACGGTGCCTGCATTAACAACAATTCCTAAATACGGCATGCCTTCCAAGGTTTTCTTTGCTGCCTCTTTCAAAATATTCTCATTCATGACTTTACATACATGTTCTACGTCATAGGATGATTTATTTTCCTTACGTAATTCTTTGGCTCCAGAATACATACCATTGGCAACAATGTCATGCATTTCTTTGGCTTCGAAAGGATAATCTTTCAGACAATAATCAATAAATGCTCCGATCGCCTGATCTGTTAGGAACTGAGTTCCAACATGAAACGTAACTTGTGTGAGCGTTTCATTCCAAGTGTTATATTTAACGCCAACCTCGAACTGATAATCATCCAGAGAATATTTCGTCCTGGTAGACTGGCAATAATACAACGGAGAAACGTATTTTCCTTCCATATTGCAGGTGGAATATGGTGTGCAATAACCGTCATCGCCATGTTCACCACTCATATCATGTGGGCAATAAATTCTGCCGGTATCACGGTTGTTGCAAGTATATGATGAACGAGCATAGTCCTTGATACGGCTGATTCCGTAAGCAATCTTAGCGTCGGGATAGTAATTTTTATAGAACGATTGCATGCGATTCAGTGTATAAATCAGTGCATCCTCCTCCTCGTACATAATCTCATCGTCTTGTGTTTCCGGATCAATAAATTCCTGACCGCAGTATTCGCAAACGTATGTTTGCGATCTGGAATGATATGCGAGTACATGATGTCCGATTTCTTCATCTGCCAGTACGATTCCGTAGCTTTCAAGATTATTACAAACTTCAAGCTGCTTCTCAGTGATTTTTTCTTGCTCACGAATTTTTTCGGCTTCACGTTCATACAGCACCTCTTCCAACATTTTTTGGAAGTTTGAAATATCCCAAATAGCACCGTCTAATAATTTGGCTTCATATCTATCATCCGCTATTTTTTTATACTCCCTAACAATCTGACCATCATTAAGAAATTTATAGAAGGTGTTGGGGTTCTTTGAGTCAAATCCTAAATAAAGGTCAATGTCAGATGGTTTTGTGGCTTTTGAAAGACTTACGCCATTAAACCAATATAGGTTGTCTTCAACTACATCAGGCAAGGTATCTCCATCAGTATCACTTGTTCCTATATCTTTTCCGATATTTGAGAAACTTGTTTTTATATCATCAGCTACATCTGCATGATAGTATTTACCGCCGCTTGATGTTGCTATTGTTCTTAGTAGGTTTTCATCTAAATCATAACCAAGTCCAACAGTATAGATTGTAATGTTGTTCTGAATAGCAGTTTGTGTGTAAGAAGTGTCATAGTCTCCTCTTCCGTCAGTAAGCATTACAATAATCTTTTTTGTATCAGTATTAGAAACACCGAAGTTACATATAGCTTCTGACATTCCACTTGACAATGAAGTACCGCCGTTACTATCAATTTGATTAATTGCACTATATAAAGCGTTTAGATCTGAAGTTAGTGTTTGATAAGTTTGTGCGCTTGAATCAAAATCTACAATAGCAGCTCTATCAATGTCTCTCAAACTTTTAACGAATTCTTTTGCTGCATCCTTGCGAATATCTGATGTATCATTCCATGACATACTTCCAGAAGAAT
>CALWNN010000053.1 GCA_944382845.1 uncultured Clostridia bacterium | reverse complement strand
GATTGAAATGAGCAAAGAACGGACAACCCGGAGGGGCAGGTTACTTACCCTGACAAGCAGGACGGCCGGGCTACCTACCGGCTCTGGCATACATTGTGTACACGTTGCGTTTTTATCTTTGCTTTTATAGTTTACTATTATACTATATCATCATTCATCTGTCATTTTCTTTCTGCAGTTCCCCACTCAACTACCATGAACAGACCGATTCCTATACCGGCACACAACAAGAATATACCTATTATTTTTTTCTGAATGATCTGGCACAGCCCTATGACCACAAATATTAAAGCGAGTATCAGAGATAGGGCAAAACAGATTTTGGGCCATTTTCCCTTTCTATGGCTGAAATATTCTTTTCTTCTTTCGCTTATTTTATTTTCTGCTTTATATTCAATAATGCCTTCCAGCAGAGCTTTTATGATATCTTTAATAAGTTCCATGATAATTTTTCCTTTAATATTGCAGTATCCGTTTATGTCATACGTTTCGCCTTATTTAGCCGGAAAATCGCTGCGATACAAAACAGCAGGTATATGGCAATAGAGATAACGGAAGCCTCAATTCCAAAATCCCCTCCTGAAAGCAAAAAGGATTTATGGTCCAGGACGAAATTATACATAGAATCACTGTCAGCATTGCCCCCAATATGTAAGACTCCTCCCACAATTGCCATATTCCAGATACTATGGATGACTGCATTATTCCATATCGAATTGGTTTCAATGGCAACCAGGGAAAACAAGATCCCTACTATGCTTCCCGCAACCAATAATTGAGCAATGCTGATAAGATCAAGGCTGTTTCCGATAATATGTAGCGCACCAAATAACACTGACGGGACAATAACAGCAACTGTAATGCCAAATCGCTTCTCTAAACAGCCCATGATAATCCCACGAAAGATCATTTCTTCTACGATTCCAGCTGCTAATCCGTAAAAGGCTGCTGCACTGGTGATCGTTGCTAAAACTGTTTCCGTATCAAATGTATTGCTCTGCCATTTTCCGCCTGACAATACCGAAATAAACAGCACCAATGTTGGCATAAGAATTGCAGCCAAAATCCAAAAAGCCTTGATCTGAAACTTTGGTATCCGCATTTCGGCCATAGATATTTTTAAAAATTTCCCGCAAAGGATTTTTACTCCGATATATGTAAATACCACATATAAGATCCCGGCAAGAATATTGCACACCGGCACAGGCACACCTAAAATAAGGGGGATTTCACATAGATTTAATGCCAGATTTTGTGCAATGATCAGGACAGCAATCGCCAGTACAATTCCTAGAATGACCCGGGGAACAGATATTTTTCCGGTGATTTTTTTTACTTCCATGATTCATTCATTTTCCTTTCCTAGTCTTTTACACATGCTTCCCGATTATACTATATTCCAGGTGATAATTCTACCGGAACTCCTCAAATTATGACCAGCCAGGATCGTTTTTTATTATGTCTCCATTTTGATAAGGATTGTAATTGTTTAGATTGCACCCAAATTCGGTCAGGGATCTTATTGCCATCATACTGCGCCAGCTCCCGGGCATACATTAATCGAAGCTGTGCCGGTATATCCCTAACATAGCTCGAATATTTTCCTTTCCGGCGCATTTCCAAAATAATATCCCGTGACTGGTGTGTGATCCTCCGTGCGATATAGACAAGTTAAACTGCCCCATCAAGGAATACTGTATATATACCGGATTTTATCTGTCTTCTTTTCTCACTTTCAATAAACGTGTTTCCTTTATCAAAAGATATATTCCATATATCCCACATAACAAAAGAATAGTATCTTCATAAACAGCAAAAATCATTGATTTAATTCCTGTCATCCCCCATAGTGTCAAAAGCAAAAGTAACCATTTATTTTTTCTTGTATAACCCGCATATACGGCTATGCTTAAACTAACGATCGGGCATGGCATAATATATGTAACCATCCTCGGGAACCGGTTTCCCAACGCCAATGAAACTATTGGATATAGGCAATACAGTAAAAGCAACAGAGCTTGAAATATATCAGGCTTTTCAAGTATATCCTTTTTATTATCGAAGGCTTCATAAAAAAATAGAATTCCGCAAATAAAAAACAATGGAAGAGCAAAGATTTTCTGAATTAGCTGTGTTCCATAGCAGCCGAAAAACACTACCCCTATAAATAAATTTGCTATTCCCAATATTAATTTTGCAGAATATACTATCTTGTGTGTATACGATAGTATGACCGCCGTAACAATTAAAACAAACAAAATAGACGTAATAATAATCGTATTCTGATTATATTGTTCAATCACATTCCAAAAAGATTGTGTATCCATTCCATCAACTCCATAAGTCGGACTTTTTCAACTTAATTTTGTATCCTTCCATAACATGTTTCCAGTCGCTGTTCTATTTCTTGTTTTGTCAAATTTACATCTTCAAAAGTAAAAACCTCATTGGCAGCATTCTGCCCTGCTTCGCATCGGCACAAAAGAACTCCCCGATTAGGAACTGTATAATAATTTACTACACCTGTAGAAAGGCCTTGTTCTTCCGGCCAATTTACTTCAGGCACATCAACACAATTTAATATTTCATGAATTGCCAAAGATATATCTGAAATTTCTACTCCCTTTTCATCTGAGTATATTCCGTAACCTATACTTTCATCAAAAGACGTAACCTTATTAAAGGTATGTTCAGGATAAGTTTGTTCGAGACACATTATAATGCGCTCATCTGTATTTTTCCCACTTAAAGGATTCTCAGAACTTCCGGTTCCTTCCATTAATTTAACAGCTTCAGGACAGCCAGAAAAGGACATATACAACAACAAGCCACCATTACCCGGCGGTCATCAAACAGGAAGGGGTAGAAAATTTGACTTCTTTTGGTGTAATTTCGTCATCGGTTGTTATATCTATCTTCATAGGTATTTTCATTTTCCCATAAGTAGCTTGGATGGAAGCACGGAAATTCTCGTATTCGTCATCCTCACGAATCGGCGTTAAGTCTAAAAGCTGAAATTCAATCCCGTCACCCACGG
>CALWNN010000052.1 GCA_944382845.1 uncultured Clostridia bacterium | reverse complement strand
TTTATCAGAATTTTATCAGAATTTTCAGCTTCTGACTATGTACTGATTGTACAACATTTTTCAACTTATTGCAAGTGTTTTAGGGTAATTTCACCTATTTTTCACAAATACGCAACCTAAATTTTACTTATCCCCGGTTTAAGAAAAAAGAAAAACCGGAACGCTTATAAGCGCTCCGGTGTGAAACAATCCCAATATGAATTATTTCTTTTTCTTTGATCTTGCAGACTTCTTGGCAGCTTCTTTTTTTGCAACGTGATTTCTCCATGTTACCCAGAGAGTCGGCGCTATGCAGGTTGATGAGTATGCGCCAGCCGCCATGCCGATAATAAGCGGAAATGCAAAGCTCATTATCGATGAAACGCCGTAAATAAGGCACACGATGCAAACCACCGACATTGCCATAACCGTTGTGACAGTGGTGTGAATAGTTCTTCCCAGAGTCTGAGTTACAGACATATCCACAAGATCGTTTTCTGTTACCTTATTTCCGTAAAGACGTCTGTTTTCACGGATTCTGTCATAGATGATTATAGTTGCGTTTATTGAATATCCGAGGATAGTAAGAAGCACTGCTATAAAGTTTGCGTTTATGTTAAACCTGCAAAGCACAAAGCATCCGAACACCATAAGCATATCGTGCATAAGCGCAACAATTCCCATAAGTCCTGCCGACCAGCCGCCGATCTTCTTGAATCTGAATCCGATGTAGATTATGATGAGGATTGCCGCAAATACCACCGCAACAAGACATTTAAGGAAGAAATCCTTACCGTTTGAAGGGCTTACGTCGGTTACAGAAAGGCTTTCAAGGTTGTTTTCTCCGAAGCTTTCATCAAGAGCGTTTTTAAGTTCAAGCTGTGTCTCTCCCGAAAGCCCGTTTTTTGATGAGAAGGAAAGCTCAACAGTCTTTGCGCCTGTAGAAAATTCTTCTCCGGTCTTGACAATGACATTCTCACCAATGCTATCTTCAACCACGTTTGCAACAGCGTCCGTGTCAATCGTTCCCTCATAAGTGTATGTTATAAGCGTACCGCCCTTGAATTCAATTGCAATATTAAGTCCCGCAATTACCGCAACAGCAATTACAACAACAAAAATACTTGTTGAAATCGCAAGAAATTTTTTCTTGTTTGCGCATACCCTCAAAGGCTTTCTCTCAGGCTTAGGCTCCTCACCGGGACCGTATCCGCCGTAGAGCTTCGGATTTTTAAAGCACTTGAATTTTGAAAGCGAAGCAAGCATAAGACGAGAAGCAAAAATACCGAACACGAAGTTCAGGATGATTCCCACAAGAAGGGTGTAACCAAGGGAATAGATGGTTCCCGCTGTGGAAGCGCCGAACATGAAGAATACAAAGCTCAGCATTTTAGCGAAGAATCCGTCTGTAGGACCAAACGCCGCCATAAGTACCACCGCAACTATGATAACAGTGATATTTCCGTCAAATACCGACGACCATGCTCTCTTGTAACCAAGCTCGATAGCGCCGTTTAAGGTCTTGCCGTTTCTTAATTCTTCCTTGATACGCTCAGCAGTAATAACGTTTGCGTCAACTCCCATTCCGATAGAAAGTATGATACCCGCTATACCCGGAATAGTAAGAGTAAAGCTTTCTATGTTTCCGAAAAATCTTGATATTGCCGCAATAGAAACTACGATCTGTCCCACAAGAGCAATAGCCGCAACAAATCCGGGAAGTCTATAAATACTTATCATATAGATCGAAACAAGGATAAATGCGATAAGTCCCGCAATCACCATTGCATTCTTAGCTCCTTCTCCGAGAGTTGGAGAAATGGTATTCGTGCTTGTGGCGGAAAGCTTGAAAGGAAGTGAACCTGCGTTTATCTTGTCTGCAAGATCCTTTGCCGAATCGTAGGTGAAATCTCCGGAAATAACGCACTGACCGTCTGTGATAGCATTCTGCACCGACGGAGATGAGATACACTCGTCATCCATCCAGATGGATATATATCCGCTTCCGGCAAGCTCGGTGGTTGCCTCCGCAAAGGCGGAAGTGCCTTCCGAATCGAGTTCAAGAGCCACTACCCAGTCGTAACCGCCGTCGTCGTTGGGTTGCTGAACTGCCTGAGCTTTATCTACCTGAGTTCCGGTAAGAATCTCTTCTCCTGTTTCTTCAGTTCCCTCACGGAATGTAAGAATAGCGGTTTCACCAAGTTCCGCCACAGCGGCTTCGGGGTCAAAATCAGTTTCCCCAACCTGCCATGGGAAAGATACCATTACCCTGTCCTTGTTGTAGTCTGCGTAAACCTCGCTGTCTACTATTCCAAGGTTGATAAGACGCTGTTCAATAACAGCCTTTGCAGCGTCCATTTCTTCTTCGTCCGCGTCATAACCGTCCTGAGGTTCATAGGTCGCGCTTACGCCTCCCTGAATATCAATTCCCCAGCGTATTTCGTCAACACCCTTTATATAAGTCGTAGTGGAATCGCCGTAGTAAGTATGAAATCCAAAAAAGGTCAGATATCCGATAAGAGCGATTATAAACACAACTATAAAAAACACGGGCTTTTTAACACGTCGCACTTGTTTTCCTCCTAAATTTTATTTTTAGTCCTTTAAAACCAAACAAGGACAAATACATTCACCTTATAAGTATATTATTTTTTTCAGAAAAAGTCAAGAGCAAAACCAGATTTTAAATCGTCATTAACAATGACAAGTCATTGTTTAGAGTTTGCTTCTGAGGGGGTTCATTTGTTGTTTTTATCACCCCCGCTGAAAAACTGAATGGAACTTGCCGACCAATACGGCAGCCCTGCCAAACAATCGGCAGACGGGCGTCGGCGACTTGGTTATACACATTCCGCAGTGTTCATTCTTCGTATTTTTTATATTGGTACTTGCAAAATATAAAAAGATGTTGTATAATGATTAAGTATTTTATATTTTAGTGATTTAAATCAAAACAGAAGACTTTTTAGTTTACAGAAAGGAAAATAGATATGTTTTTTCAAAAGGATATTGAAACCATGCCCAGAAAGGAAATTGAAGCTCTTCAGCTTGAACGACTTAAACACACAGTTGACTACTGCATGAAAAATATTCCTTTTTATAACAAGCGTCTTACGGAAGCCGGAGTTACTGCAGAAAAAATAAAATCTCTTTCGGACATTCAGTACATACCCTACACCACAAAGGCGGATATCCGTGACAACTATCCATTCGGGCTTTTCGGTCAGCCATTAAAGAACATTGTAAGAATACACGCTTCTTCGGGAACAACAGGAAAGCCTACCGTTGTAGGATATACAAAAAAGGATCTGGAGAACTGGTCCGACTGTATGGCAAGACTCTGCGCTGCGGCAGGAGCTGACGAAAACACCATTGTACAGATATCATTCGGCTACGGACTTTTTACAGGCGCACTCGGACTTCACTACGGTCTTGAAAAGCTTGGCGCAACCGTAATACCATGCTCCAGCGGAAATACCGAAAAACAACTTATGCTAATGCAGGATTTCGGCACAAACGCTCTTGTTTCAACTCCCTCATACGCTCAGTATATGGGTGAAATGGCAAAGGAGCTTGGCGTGATCGACAAGATCCATCTTAAACTCGGACTTTTCGGTTCAGAGGGCTGCACCGAGGAAATGAGAGATCAGATCGAAAAGACGTGGGGACTTTTTGCGACAGACAACTACGGAATGAGCGAGCTTATGGGTCCGGGAATTTCGGGAGACTGCGAATACAGACTTGGCATGCATATAAACGAAGACCATTTTATCTGTGAGGTAATAAACAGCGAAACGGAAGAAGTTCTTCCGAGAGGAGAACAGGGCGAGCTTGTTGTTACAACCATCACAAAAGAGGGCATACCGATGCTCCGCTACCGTACAAAGGACATTACAAGCATAGATTACGAGCCGTGCAAATGCGGAAGAACCTTTGCAAGAATGGCTAAAATAAAAGGCAGAACAGACGATATGTTAAAGATCAGAGGAGTAAACGTCTTCCCGTCGCAGATTGAAAGCGTGCTTATGAAATTTGAAGAAATCGCTCCTCATTATCAGCTTGTCATCACAAGAGCAAACTTCTCCGATTCTCTTGAGATAAAGGTTGAGCTTTCGGATAACTGCACTGAGCTTTTGGAGAATTACGGCAGACTTGAAGAACTGAGAAACAAGATCCATCACGATATGAAAACCGTGCTTGGAATCGAAACAAAAATTTCTCTTGTTGAACATAAATCCCTTGAAAGATTCCAAGGCAAGGCTAAAAGGATACTTGATCTGAGAAACCAATAATAAAGGTCTTGCATTTTGTTTGGTTATTGGTTATAATAGTATTACAGAAATGAAAGGAATGATAAAAATGACTTTTGAAGTTACAAAGGATACTATTATCGGGGATATTCTCGATGTAGATTTTGACGTTGCTCCTTATTTTATCGACATGGGAATGCACTGCCTCGGCTGTCCTTCCGCAAGAGGAGAGACTATTGAAGAAGCCTGCGCAGTCCACGGCGTTGACCCTGACGAGCTTGTCAAAAAGCTCAACGCTCATTTTTCGGGCAAGTAATAAGAGGCAAAACAGCGACGGCGTTATGTCGTCGCTTAATTTTTACACAAATCCAAGGTTCAAGGAGCTTTCATTATGACATTAGATAAAAGACTTGCCGCCTGCGCTTGTCTTGTTCCTAAAGGCGCTTGCGTCTGCGACGTGGGAACAGACCATGGCTATCTTCCTGTATGGCTGGTAAAAGAGGGTATCGCCGTAAAGGCTTGCGCCTGCGACATAGGAGAAGGACCTCTTTCAAGCGCAGTTTCTACAATAAACAAATACGGTCTTTCGGATAAAATTTCCACCTGCCTTTCTGACGGACTTAAAAACGTTGCTCCCGACGGCATAACTCACATTGTCATTGCGGGAATGGGCGGCGAAACAATCTTGAATATAATTGAAAGCTCAGACTGGGCGAAAGGCTGCACACTTATTTTGCAGCCTATGACAAAACTTGAATTTATGCGGGAAGGTCTTTGCAAAACAGGCTGGGAGGAAAAGATAACAAAAGCAGTCATTGACGGAAAATATTCTTATATCGTTTCTTTGTGGAAGTTTGAAAACAATAGGAATATCCCGGACAAGACGGAACTTGTCACCGGCAGGCTTGATCTCAACGACAGTGACGCTTCGGAATATTTAAGGCGCAGAATTTCAGTTTTGCAAAAAAGCGCACAGGGAAAGCTTAACTCAAGGGATAAAAGGCAAGAAGGAGAAAAAGAACTTGCGCTTGCCAAAAGCCTTGAAAGACTTTTAAAATAATTCAAGGAGAACGCTATGACTGAAAAAATATACTATTCACATATCTATAATGCAATAAATTCTGCCGCAGATTTTTCCTATGCGGAAAGCTGGGACAACAGCGGCGGACTTGTCAGAACGGGAAGAGAAATAAAAAAGATACTTACCGCTCTTGACATCACAAAAGAAGTCGCTCTTGAAGCGGTAAAGGTAAAAGCCGACCTTGTGGTTTCACATCATCCGGTGATATTCAAGGGACTTAAATTTCTTGACGAAAATGAGCCTGCGGTCATTCTTGCAAAAAACGATATAGGCGCAATATGCGCCCACACAAATGCTGATATCGCTCCCGACGGGCTTAACGACTATCTTTGCAAAACGCTTGGCTTCAAGGCAGTCGAGGGACTTCCTCTTGCAGTTGAGGAAGGAAAGGGCATAGGAAAAGTCTGCGACCTTGAAAGGGATTTTTCCGCAAAGGAGCTTGCTTTGTATTTAAAGGAAAAGCTGGGCTGCAAGACAGTGAGATATTCAGACTGCAAAAAAACTATCCGCCGAGTAGGGATATGCTCCGGCTCGGGAGGAGATTTTCTTTTTGAAGCTGTAAAAAAGGACTGCGACGGACTTATTACCGGCGATGTAAAACACAACTTTTTTGTTAGCTCAAATAATATCGGCATATCGATTTTTGACGCGGGACATTACTATACAGAGGTAATATTCAGCGGTTATATAACCGAAATTTTAAAAGACGCTTTTCCGAAACTTGAGATTTCAAGAGCGCAAAGCGACTTCGACCCATGCGATTATGTCTGAGGCAACCCCCCATTAATAACTTGAAAGGAGAGTTAATTTGGCTCTTGACGGAATTTTTTTAGGGCTTGTAAAAAACGAGCTTGATATACTTATAGGCGGACGTGTTGACAAGATACACCAGCCCTCCAAAGAAGAAATTTTAATGACTATCCGTACCTATGACGGAGCCTACCGGCTTATTTTCAACATTTCCGCCGGAACGTGCAGAGTCCATATAACAAGGGCGGAGATCGAAAATCCCAAAACCCCCCCCATGTTCTGTATGCTTATGAGAAAACGTCTTGGAGGCGGAAAGCTTACTGCTATCAGACAGGACGGAAGCGAAAGAATACTCTACTTTGATTTTGACTGTACAAACGAAATGGGCGACAGGGAAAAAATAACTCTTGCGGCTGAAATTATGGGCAGAAGATCCGATCTTATAATGATTGACGAAAACGGAAAAATTATTGACGCCATTAAACGGGTTGGTCAGGAAATGTCAAGCGTAAGACTTGTGCTTCCCGGTTGCAGGTATGAGCTTCCGCCAAAGGAAAACCGCCTTTCTCTTTTTGATTTTTCCAAAGATGAACTTGATGAAAGTTTAAAAGACAACGAAAGATATTCGCTTTCAAAGGCTCTTGTAAAAATTTTTGAGGGAATCTCTCCGATTTTTGCAAGAGAGACTGAGTTTTTCGCTTTGAGAGGAGCCGAAAAGTCAGCAGGAGAGTTAAACCAAGACGAGAAAGACAGACTTGCTTTTTTTCTTAAAAAAACAGCCGGGGATATCTGTTCTAACAAAAATAAGTTCACAGTTTTAAAAACAAAAGAGGGCGAATACAAGGATTTTTGCTTTTGCGATATTTCCCAGTACGGCAGTTTAATGGTTAAAAAATACTTTGACTCAGCCTGCGAGCTTCTTGACTTTTACTATTCAAGCCGTGACGCCTCCGCAAGAATGAAACAGCGTGCAAACGACCTTTTCAAGCTTATTGTCAACACCTCGGAAAGGATTGCGAGACGAGTTGCAAACCAGAAGCAGGAACTTAAAGAGTGTGACGACAGGGAAAAATTCAAAATCTATGGCGACCTTATCATGTCAAATCTATACAAGCTTCACAAGGGCATGAATAAAGCCTCTCTTGAAAATTTCTATGAAGAGGATTGTCCAACAGTTGAGATTAAGCTTGACCCAAGACTTGACCCGGCAAAAAACGCTCAGAAATACTACAACGAATACCGCAAGCTTGACACTGCGAAGAAACACCTTACCCAGCTTATAAAAAGCGGTGAGGAAGAGCTTGACTACATCGAAAGCGTATTTGACCTCCTTTCAAGAGCTAAGACGGACGATGAGATTACCGGACTCCGAGTTGAGCTTTCCGAGCAGGGATATGTAAAAGCTCCCGGTTTTAAGGGGAAGGCTCCGAAAGCTGCTGCACCTCTGAAATTTATGTCTGACGAGGGATTTGAAATACTTGTAGGGAGAAACAACAAGCAAAACGACAAACTGACCCTTAAAGACGCAGATAAATCGGACATCTGGCTTCACACAAAGAATATTCACGGTTCTCATGTCATTATAAAATGCCAAGGAAAAGAGCCTGGCGAAACCACAATAACACAGGCGGCTCAGCTTGCGGCGTATCACTCAAAAGCAAGAACCTCATCGCAGGTGCCTGTGGATTACACCCATGTAAAATATGTTAAAAAGCCTGCGGGAGCAAAGCCCGGAATGGTTATTTTCACAAACAACAAAACCCTGTTTGTAACTCCTGATGAAGATCTTGCAGAAAGGCTGAGATTGAAATAATGGAAAACAAAGCTGAGAAATTAGGTTATGACTTTTTTCACCGTGACGCTCTGGAGGTTGCTCCCGAACTTGCCGGTAAGATTCTCTGCGTAAGGCAATCTGACGGCAAAATCAGACGTGTGCGCATAACCGAGACGGAAGCTTACCGCGGAGAATGCGACACGGGCTGTCATGCGTCAAAGGGAAGAACTCCACGTACAGAGCTTCTTTACGGCGAAAGCGGAATTATTTACGTTTATCTTTGTTACGGTATGCACTGGCTTATGAACGTTATCACCGGTGAAATCGACGACCCCCAGGGTGTTCTTTTCCGAGCAGGGGGAATTCCCCTTGAGAAAGGCGCAAAAAAGCCGGCGGACGGGCCGGGAAAGCTTACAAAATATCTTGGGGTTACAAAGGACTTTAACGGCAGACCTTTATATGACAATCCCGATATCTGGGTAGAGGACGACGGCGAGAGATTTGAAATAAAGACCGCTCCCAGAGTCGGTATAGACTATGCGTCGGAGGAATACAGGCTTATTCCGTGGAGGTTTATTTGTAAGAAAAAATAACTTAACTTTTTCGCTAATATCCCCCGGCTGTCTGTGCCTGAAACCGACACAAGCCCCCTAACCGCAGTTGGCGTTAGGGGGCTTGTCTTATGGCGCTGAAAGCCGTATATTCTGTATGTAATTAATTATCAAGGGGCCTTATAAGCTCAGGAATCTTCTCATACATTGATGTTACTGCAGGAAGAAGCTCGGTAAAGCCTCCGCAGTTGTCAACACCGTTTGAAGTCCACGCATATACTCCGTCCCAGCCGTTTTCATATGAGCTTTCGTATCTCTCCTGAATGGACATTCCGCTTTCGTCAACAACGGCACATTCACCGATAACACATGGCTTTGTTCCGTCAAGACCGAAAGATTCGGGGCTCTGAGTATACGGCTGACCGTACCATGGGCTCTGCCAGAAATAATAGTGGGTAGAATAAAAATCAAGGTAGGAATTTTCATTTTCCGAAAGGCTCTGAAGATATTCGTCAGAGCCGGCATTGATATTCTTGGCATCCGAATTGTACTTTATCATTCCGAATCCTACTGTTACAAGCACGTCTGAATGTTCGTGTATTCCTGCCGCCGCTCTTGCAAAGTAATTTGAAAGATCTTCCCACGGGATTTTGCCGCTTTCTTCATTTTCGTATACCCAGTCAGGCTCGTTCATAAGGTCTATGCTCATGAGATAATCGTTGTCGTCGTATCTTTCAACAAAAGGAATAACATAACCTTCAACAAACTGATCTATGTTGTCGCTGCTGGTTATCATGTTCCGCCAGTTCTGATATGCGGTATTTTCGTTCTTGAAATGGTCAAAGGAAAGAAGGGTCGCCATAATGTAGATTTTGTGTTTTGCGGCAAGCTCAAAAAGCTTATCGAGATCCTGCCAGTGCTTTGCTGTAACAGAATCAAAGCTTCCGTCCTCGTTTACAAGAACTCCAACAAGTCCGTTGCAGTTTATCCATATTCTCGTTGAGTTTACCCCTGCCTCGCTTAACTGCTCAAAGTGCTGATCCCAGAAAGCTTCGTTGAAATTACCACCGAAATCATTCCATTGATCCCACGGAGTGTTTGCAGCGTTAAACCATATTTTTTTGCCGTTTACCGTAAAATCAGTTCCCTCAACTTTAACCTGTGCGTCGGTCTCGGGATTTTCAAAAGGCTGGCTGTAGTATTCCTCTCCCGTCATTTGCTCTGTGTCAGACGAATCATCCTTTATGTTGTCCATAAGGTTTCCGCTTGTGTCCGGCTCAGAGGACGAGGAGCTGTCATTTTGCGAGCAGGCTGTCGCAAACACAAGCCCCAATGCCATAAGTATTGCAAATATTCTGTTTGTCCGTTTTTTTTTCATAAATGTTCGTTTTTCATCTGATTTGTTTTTCTGAAAAACTTCCTCCTTATCTTTAAAATCTGAGAACTTTGCTGTTCCATTAAATATTAACACATTTTATCTCAAATTGCAATGGAATTATATCAAAATCTCAATAATATTTTATGGCTATTGACAAACGATAATTTATAATGTTATAATGTGTTCAGCAAATTAAACTAAATGAGTATATTTTAAAATACAGTACGAAAGGAAGTATATGAATGAAACAGTTAAAGGACGGTCTTTACTATGTCGGAGTGCAGAATCCGGCTCTTCGTGTTTTTGACATTGTAATGAGGACCGAATATGGAACGACCTACAATACATATCTTCTCAGAGGCTCCGATAAAACTGCTCTTATCGAAACAAGCCACAGCAGATTTTTTGAGGCTTTCAAAGCCAATATCGAAGAGATCATGCCTATTTCCCACATAGACTACGTTGTGTTCAATCATACCGAGCCTGATCACACAGGAACACTTGCTAAAATACTTGAAATAAATCCGGACATTACCGTAGTAGGTTCTGTTGCCGCAATAAGAAACATCGGCGCTATCACAAACATGAAATTCAACCAGATGGTAGTCAAAAACGGCGACAGTCTTGACCTTGGGGGAGGAATCAGCCTTGACTTTATATCTGCACCCAATCTTCACTGGCCCGATTCTATTTTCAGCTACTGCAAGGCGTTAAAAACAGTATTTACCTGCGATTTTCTCGGAGCGCACTATTGCGAACCTACAATTACAGACGAGCTTATCCCTTATCCCGAAAAGTACGAGGACGCATTCCACTACTATTATTGCGCTATTATGGGTCCTTTCAAAAAATTTGTCCTTGACGGACTTAAAAAACTTGAAGAACTTGATTTTGACATGGTATGCTGCAGTCATGGTCCTGTGCTTAAGGAAAGAATCTCCTACTGTATGAAAAAGTACAAGGAGTGGTCGTCTGTTACTCCTGAAGAAAAAACAGCTTCCGTATTTTACGTTTCAGCTTACGGCTACACTGCCGAGATGGCGTCTGCTCTTGCAAAGGGACTTGCTTCAAAAGGAGTCAGGGTTGAGACTTTTGACATTATACAGCATTCTGCCGCTGAGCTTTCTGAAAAGATCGAGCTTTCAAAGGCTTATCTTTTTGGCTCTCCAACTATCAACCGAGACGCTGTAAAGCCTGTATGGGACGTTATCGGAATGATCGATCCGATTTCAAACAAGGGCAAGAAGGCCATGGTATTCGGTTCATACGGTTGGAGCGGAGAAGCTTGCAAGAACCTTTCCGAAAGACTTAAAGGTATCGGTATCGAAGTGTGGGGAGATATTCAGAGAATAAATTTCAAGCCCACAGACGCCGATCTTGAAAATCTCACGGCTTTAGGCGCACAGTTTGCAGAGGAAATATAACCAAGTCGCCGATGTCCCCCTGCCGAGTATTCGGCAGGTCTTGCCGAGTATTCGGCAGGTCTGCCTCCTATAAGGCTGGTTGCTTTTCGTCCAAGTGTGATTAAGCACATCTCTGAAAGAGATGTTCAGCTCTGAAAGAGATGTCATTATCAACGCTTTGCTCCGATTTAAAGCAAAATACAAAGTAACATATTCAGGGCGCAAAACTCGAAATCAAATCTGTACAGGTTGACAAAAGAGCAGTTTTGGTTTATAATACTTGTGCGAGTATGCTATGCGGCAGCGTATTACGTTTTAGTGTACGAGGAAAGTCCGAGCATCACAGAGCAGGATAACTGATAACATCAGCCGAGGGCGACCTCCGGGCAAGTGCAACAGAAATATACCGCCTGTTTTTCAGGTAAGGATGGAAAGGCGAGGTAAGAGCTCACCGGCGTGCAGGAGACTGTACGGCCATGTAAACCCTATCCGATGCAACACCAATGGTTTGCCAAGGTCAATGTCTGCTCGACAGGCCTTGCGCTTATAGGTGGCTTGAGCTTTACGGCGACGTAAAGACCAGATAGATTGCCGCACTCGACAAAACTCGGCTTACAGGCAGACTCGCACAGGGAAACCTGTTTTTTTACCTTGATGACATAACCAAGTCGCCGATGCCCCCCTGACGATTAATCGCCAGGGGGGCTGATTGTTCGGCAGATATGCCTCTATAAACGGCTGGCTCCATTCAGTCGTTCGATGGAGAGAATCTCTCACCGAAACCCTTAGAGGCTTTTCTCCGATTTACATCTTGATGATTCCGAAATCGTTTAATAGTGTTAATGTTAATTAAAATAAGTAAAATAATTTAGTTAAATAGCTGAAAATTTGTAGAATCCCTTGCAAAAAATATTACATGATGATATAATATTATCAGAAGTAATGGTAACGGTTACATTTTTTGCGAAAGGGGTTGAGCTACTTGAAAAGCAGCAAGGCTCTTCGCAGCGAGATTACATCAGATCTGCTGAAACTGTTGCAGCACTCATCGTTTTTTGAAAACTCCTGCAAGATAATTCTCGAAAAACTGTGCAGCTTTTCAGGAAGCAACGTTGCTTGTATTGCAGTTATCAACGAATCAAAAGGCGACATTACAAGCTACGAATACGCAGCCGGAATAGATAAACTTTTTGAATATCATAACGCTATTGAAGAGGCAAGAAGCCTGTATTCCACAATTGCCGAACAATCAAATCGGACCGGTATGGCGTATTACGACAGTAAGACAGTTTCTGAGGGCTGCATTGAGGATTTTAAAAAAATAGGCTATAAAGGATGTATTATTTCTGCTGTAAAGATCGAAGGCAGAACCTCGGCGTATATTATTATCGCTTCAAACGAAGATAACTGCGAGTGGAGCGACAATACCATCGGCGCTGTTCAGGATTTCGGAAAGATCATTGCCGGACTTTGGCAGAATCAAAGTTCTCAGGATGAACTTCATCAAACTCTAAAGACATTCAGAACAGTGCTTGACAATATTGACACTTGTGTTTTTGTCTGCGAAAAGAAAAGCGGCTTGATAATTTACTCAAACAGAAGATTTTCTGACCTTTGCGGCGAAAACGTAATTTCAAGAACACCGTCGGATATACTTGGAGATGATTTTCTTCCCGATTGTGACGACGCCACGGCTGAGCTTAAAGGCTTTGAGTATTACCATGATAACACAAAGCAATGGTTTGACGTGACCTTTGCAACTATTTCGTGGACCGATGGCAGTACAGTACTGCTTACAACTCTTTACGATATTTCCGATAAGGTGGAATACGAAAAGGCAATTGAACGTCAGGCTCTTTTCGACCAGCTTACAGGACTTCCAAACAGAAGAAAGCTTGAACGTGACTTTTCAGAGCTTGTTAAAATAAGAAAAGACCGAGAAGGTTCGTGGTATGTGATCTCCATTGATCTTGACGACTTTAAGAACTTAAACGATACAAGAGGACATCATCACGGTGATGCCCACCTCAAACGAGTCGCAGATTTCTTAAGGGAATTCAGGGACCGGGGCTGTGATGTATACAGGATTGGCGGAGATGAGTTTGTAGTGATAACCGCTCCCGATACGCAAGATAGGATAAATGCTGTTCTCAAGGAACTATCCGACGGCTTCAATCGTGAGTGGCAGGTCGACGCAAACAGCTATTATCTCACCGCCTCAATGGGTATTACTGAAATAACCTGCGGTGAGGATGCTGCTTATTCGGAAGTTATGAAGCAGGTAGATATGGCAGTCTTTCAAGCTAAAAAACTGGGCAAGAACAATGCTGTTAAATATCATTCGGATATCGGAGAAAACATCTACAGACATATTGAGATCAAGCGTTCCATGATAAGCGACGTAAGGAATAATTTCAGGAATTTTGAAGTCAGGTATCAGCCTATTATCAATTCCGACACGGAAAAAATAGAGGGCTGCGAGGCACTGCTGAGATGGAAATGCGACAAATTCGGTCCGATAAGCCCCGGAGAGTTTATTCCTGTGGCTGAATCAAACGGACTTATCAACCAGATAGGTGAATTTGTGCTTAAAAGCGCCGCTTTACAGTGCAGAAAATGGATAGATATGGGTCATAGTTTGAGAGTAAACGTAAACCTTTCCATTGAGCAGTTAAATCAGCCTGATTTTCCGGAAAAGGTTCGTGAAATCATAAACGATACGGCAGTCCCAAGCGGAAATCTTATGCTGGAGGTTACCGAAAGCATGGCTATTAACGATATGAACAGAATGAAGGATATCCTTAACGAGTTTTACTCCTATGGTATCCATATCGCTCTCGACGACTTCGGGACAGGTTATTCAAGCCTTAACTGTCTTAAAGAAATGCCTCTTAATACCATAAAAATAGACAAAACGTTTATTGACGATATTGTTGAAAATCCGTCAACCATAAAGTTTCTCCGTACAATTGTCAGTCTGTCTCATGATCTTAACATGACTGTCTGTGCGGAGGGCGTTGAACACAGAGAACAGTTTGATCTTCTCAAAGGTCTTAACATCGACGTTATCCAGGGCTTCTACTTTGGCAGACCGATATCATCAAAGGAATTTGAGAAGAAATTCCTTGAGAAGGCGTGAACAACTCAATAACAAAGCCAAAAATCCCTGTAGCTTTAAGTGTGCTACAGGGATTTCAGTCTGTCAAAAAACCCCTAATCCGCAAGCGGATTAGGGGTAAATCATATATTCAAGCAAAAACAGGCTCAAAAATCATAAAATACAAATAGATATAAATCTCCTTCCACCTATGTATCGCAT
>CALWNN010000051.1 GCA_944382845.1 uncultured Clostridia bacterium | reverse complement strand
TTTGTGCTATACTTTCCATAAATGATTGAGACCTTTCTGTTGATTTTGTTTGTGGCGAACTCTATTTTAACAGATCTCAATCATTTTTTCTATACCCTGTAGTCTCACATCTATTGTAACATTACATTATTATTTGATAATTGTACAATCAGCCTATTGTTTTTTTGGAAAAAATGTTGTATAATAAATAGGTAACGCCGCCCGGCGTCTGATTTGCAGCAAAAATTAACACAAGGAGGAAATAATATGAGCAAACCATATTATATTACAACACCCATTTATTACCCGTCTGGAAATCCACACATCGGTCACTGTTATACAACAGTTGCCTGCGATTCAATTGCAAGATTCAGACGAATGCAGGGTTATGATGTAATGTTCCTCACAGGCACAGACGAGCATGGTCAGAAAATTGAAGAAAAAGCAAAGGAAAGCGGAGTTACACCTAAGGAATACGTTGATGAAAAAGTAGCTGTTTTCAAAAAGCTGTGGGAATACATGAACATAAGCTACGACAGATATATCCGCACAACTGACGATTATCATATAGAATCGGTTCAGAAGATATTCAACAAGCTTTACGAAAAGGGTTATATTTATAAGGGCGAGTACAAGGGAAAATACTGTACTCCATGCGAAAGTTTCTGGACGGAATCTCAGCTTGACGAAAACGGATGCTGTCCGGAATGTCACAGAGAAGTAAAGGAAGCAAAGGAAGAAGCATATTTCTTCAAAATGTCGCCCTTTGCAGAGAGAATAGAAAAGCTTCTCACCGAAACTGACTACCTACAGCCAAAAACAAGGGCTGTTGAGCTTGTAAACAACTTCATAAAACCGGGACTTGAGGACCTCTGCGTTTCAAGAACTTCATTTACATGGGGTATTCCTGTTACATTTGACCCGGGACACGTTGTTTATGTATGGATAGACGCCCTTTCAAATTATATTACTGCATTGGGCTACGAAAACAACGCATATGACGACTTTGACAAGTTCTGGCCTGCGGACGTTCACATGGTAGCAAAGGATATAATGAGGTTTCACGCAATTATCTGGCCTGCAATGCTTATGGCTCTTGAACTTCCTCTTCCAAAGCATCTTGCAGTGCACGGCTGGATAACATTCAACGGTCAGAAAATGTCAAAATCCTTGGGAAATGTTGTTGACCCGTTTGTTTTAGGAGAAAGATACGGGGCAGACGCTATCAGATATCATATTTTAAGAGAAATGGCGCTTGGAGCTGACAGTTCATTTTCCAATGAAATTATGATAAACCGCATAAATTCCGACCTTGCAAATGGACTTGGAAACCTTGTTTCAAGAACGGTCGCAATGGTTGACAAGTATTTCAATGGCAGACTTAACGGTAATTTTGAGTCAGGGGATTTTGATGACGAGCTTATTGCCGAAGCTTCCGCATTAAGAGAAAAAGTTGCGGAATATATTGACAAGACTCAGATAAACAATGCCCTTGCTGAAATTTTCAAGGTTGTTTCAAGGGCGAACAAGTATATTGATGAAACCGCTCCGTGGGTGCTTGCAAAGGACGAAAGCAAAAAGGCAAGACTTGGCGCTGTTTTGTACAATCTCCTTGAGGCAATAAGAATAGTGTCAACTCTTCTCTGGCCGTTCATGCCTACAACAATGCCTGAGATATGGAGGCAGATAGGCGCAAAAGAAGATGACGTAACCTACGAGAATTCAGGAAAATTCGGAGTTTTGCCTTTTGACGTACAAGTAGAAAAGGGAGCGATAATTTTCCCGAGAATTGATGTTGACAAGGAAATAGAGGAGCTTAACGCAATAATTTCCGCAAACAAGCCTAAGGAAGAAGAGAAGGCTGAAATTGAAGTTTCTCCTGTGGGAGAGGAAATTTCCATTGAGGAATTTGCAAAGGTTGACCTGAGAGTTGCGCTTGTCAAGGCTTGTGAGAAGGTAAAGAAGTCAAATAAGCTTCTTTGTCTTCAGCTTGACGATGGCATGGGTGGCAGACAGGTGGTTTCTGGTATTGCCAAGTGGTATTCGCCTGATGACCTTATCGGAAAGAAGGTTATTATCGTTGCCAATTTAAAGCCTGTGAAGCTTTGCGGAGTTGAGTCAAACGGCATGATTTGCGCGGCTGACGCTCCGGACGGTTCGGCAAAGGTTATTTTCCCCGACCAGTCGCTTCCCTGCGGTTCAAAGATAAGATAGCTAAGATAAAAAATGAAAGCAGATATGAAAAATCTGCTTTCAATATGCGCCCGTAGCTCAGTTGGATAGAGCGTCAGACTCCGACTCTGAAGGCCGCCGGTTCGAATCCAGTCGGGCGCACCACCATCGTAACGCTGAACTGTTTGGTTAGGTTCGGCGTTATTTTTTATCTTCACACAAAAACCGACTCAAATTCAAGACTTGCTTTCCAATAAATTATGCAGACAATCTAAAAAAGTTCCTGCGGCTTTGGAAAATACCTGATACTTTTTCCAGACAATACAAGCTGAAGCTTCCAGACCGGGAGAAAAGGGGCGAAAACAAAGATTGCTTCCTTGGGTATTGATAAGCTTGTCAAGACACAGCGCATACCCTAACCCCTCGTCAACCAGCAAAGAAGCGTTGAATACCAGATTATAGGTTGCAACCACATTTAATTGGGATAAATCTTTTTTCATCCACTGAGATAGATATGGATTGTCACCCCGTTGATGCGAGACAATCAGAGGCTTGTCCCACAGATCCTCAGGACAGATCCTTTCCTTTTCTGCAAGGGGAGAATCCCGGCACATAAGTACGCCCCATGTGTCTTTGGAGGGAATAGGGATAGATTCATATTTCTGTACGTCAACGCTCCCGAATAAAAGCCCGAAATCAATCAGCCCTTTATCCAGATATTCAAGCACATGTTCTGCGTTACCGCTGGAAATGTGATAGTGAATGTCCGGATAATTTTTTTGAATTTCCTTTGCTGCTTCGGCAAAATAACGGACAATATCTGTTTCTCCGGCACCAATATAAACATCGCCGACAATCGTTTCATCAGAACGGGTAATTTCATCTTCGGTTCTTTTTACAAGAGAGAGAATCTCCTCCGCTCTTTTGCGCAAAATCATACCTTCGTCTGTTAAAACCACTCTCCTCGAACCTTTTGTGCCTCGTATTAACAATTGCTTTCCCAACTCTTCTTCCATTGCTTTCAATTGAGTGGACAGAGTAGGCTGTGAAAGGTGTAAAGACTCCGCCGCAGCTGATATACTTTGCTCTCTTGCTACTGCCAAAAAATACTGTAAAACTCGTAATTCCATTTATACCGCCTCCCTTATGCCAGTATAACACAATATTCCATTGGCGTCAACTATACATATGTATCAATAATAAGTATTTGCTATTCTTGCAAAAGAGCAGTATACTAAAATTATAACCAAGTCGCCGATGTCCCCCTGCCTAAACGACAGGTTGCTTTTCGTCGCAACGTGATTAAGCACAGCTCTGAAAGAGATGTATAGCTCCGAAGGAGATGTAATTATCAACGCTTTGCTCCGATTTAAATTAAGGGGAAAAGGTCATCAAGCCTGATCACCAACTTACTGCTTTTTAGAAAAGAAGGGAACAATATGAGGTATGATTCTAAAGAGGCTGTCATTCAGAATCTGAAGGACGCAGGCTGTAATGAAGATACAATAGACCGGTTTATGGAGTGCATGAAAAACGGAGCTTCCAAAGAACAGCTTAGGATTCTCTCTCAGCATCGCAGGGAGTTGCTTGATAAGATACATATTGAGCAGAAGAGAATCGATTGCCTGGATTATCTGGTTTATCAGATTGAACGAAATAAAATTGCAATATGATTATTATTTATAGGTAACTGAGAAAAGGAGCTGAATTTTATGAGTGAGAAAAGAGAAATAAATCGCGGTTATTACACAGGCGAACGTCCATTGTTTATGGCAAAGGACCTTAAGATTTACGATACTGTCTTTGACGAGGGGGAATCCCCTTTAAAGGAAAGCCGTGATATCGAATTATACGGAAGTATGTTTAAGTGGAAGTATCCTCTTTGGTATGCAAAAAACATTCTGGTAAAAAACTGTACATGGTTTGAAATGGGTCGTGCAGGAGTATGGTACACAGACAACATCACAGTAGAGGATTGCGCCATTGAAGCGCCAAAGAATTTCCGCCGTTGTCATGACGTGACGCTTAAGAACGTTTCTTTTCCGAACGCTGAGGAAACCTTGTGGCAGTGTGACGGGGTACGGCTTGATAAAGTTACGGCAAAAGGGGATTATTTCGCCATGAACAGTAAGAACATGGTTATCCGTGACCTTACTCTTTACGGAAATTATTCCTTTGACGGTGTTAGAAATGCGGAAATTCATAATTCTCGTCTTTTATCCAAGGACGCCTTTTGGAACAGCGAGAACATAACCGTTTATGATTCCTTTATTTCCGGTGAATATCTTGGTTGGAATGCCAAGAACCTTACCCTTATAAACTGTACAATTGAAAGTCTTCAGGGAATGTGCTATATTGAAAATCTTGTTATGAAAAACTGCAAACTGATCAATACTACGCTTGCTTTTGAGTATTCCACCGTAGACGCCCGGATTGACGGGAAGATTGACAGCGTGATGAACCCTTCCGGCGGTCAGATTTGCGCAGACTCAATCGGAGAACTTATTTTGGACAAGGATAAGGTTGACCCTGAAAAGACAAGGATAATTTGCAAAGCAGATGAACAGGAGTGCGCATGAAATGGTTTTCGGGAATGAAGAAAACCCAAGAAAAAACGTAAAGGAATGGGCTTTATGAAATATGATTTTGATACGGTAGTCAACCGTAAGGACTCGGGTTCTTTAAAATGGGATGTGGCAGACAATGAACTTCCCATGTGGGTGGCTGATATGGATTTTCCCACCGCTCCGGAGATTCGGAAAGCCATTGAGAAAAGAGCCGACCATGGTGTGTTTGGATACTCCGTTGTGACAGATGAATGGTATCATGCCTATATGAACTGGTGGAATGAACGTCACGGATTGAAAATTGAAAAGGACTGGCTGGTCTTTTGCACAGGCGTTGTTCCCGCTATTTCAAGCATTGTCCGAAAGCTGACGACACCGGGTGAAAAAGTGCTGATACAGACGCCTGTTTATAATATCTTCTTTAACTCAATAATGAACAATGGCAGGCTGGTACGGGAATGTCCGCTGGAATATAAAAACGGTGAATATGATATCGATTTTGACCGATTGGAGAAAGCCCTTTCAGACCCTCAGGTAACTCTTATGCTTTTGTGCAACCCTCATAACCCTGTGGGAAAGATCTGGGACAGGGATACTCTGGCGAAAATCGGCGAGCTTTGCTATAAATATCATGTGGTGGTGGTTTCTGATGAAATACATTGCGACCTGACCGATCCGGGATACAGTTATATTCCTTTCGCTTCGGTTTCAGATGTATGCCGGGATAACAGCATAACCTGCATATCGCCTACCAAGGCGTTTAATCTGGCAGGTTTGCAAACGGCGGCTGTGGCAGTTCCCGACAGCAACCTGCGCCATAAGGTCTGGCGAGGGCTTAATACGGACGAAGCTGCTGAGCCGAATGATTTTGCAATTCCTGCGACGGTGGCGGCGTTTACCGAGGGAGGAGAGTGGCTTGACGAACTGAGAGCATACATTTATGAGAACAAAACGCTTGTCAGGGACTTTATCAACAGGGAAATTCCCAATATAAGCGTTGTGCCATCCCGAGCGACATATCTGCTCTGGCTGGATTGTTCCGGACTGGGAGGAGACGGTGAAAAAATTGCTTCTTTTATACGCCGGAAGACAGGCTTGTATCTTTCTGAAGGCGACCGGTACGGGGGGAACGGAGTTTCTTTTTTGCGGATGAATGTTGCCTGCCCGCGCGCAAGGGTTCAAGATGGATTGTCCCGCTTAAAACAGGGGGTACTTGAATATAATTCCATTGACATAATAAAAAATTCAGAAAGGGTGTAAGCGGAACAATGAGAAAGGAAAAAACAAAAATCTTTCGGGTATTAATTTGTGCCATCGGCGTGATGCTGTTGGCAGGCTGTGGAGAAGTACAAAATTCAGCTTCGGATGAGCCGAGTACAGATTATTCCGCAAACAGCGCGGAAGTATCAATCGATAATTCTGTAACCGACGAAGCTGCGATAAGCGAAACGGAGCAGACTTCAACCGAACAAAGTCCGGAAATTACCACAGACGGAGAGGAGAGCGTTACAATGAAAATGAATGTACAAGTTGGAAACAATACCTTTACGGCAACCTTGGAAAAAAATAAAGCGGTAGACGCTTTTGTTGAAATGATGAGGGATAAGCCTGTGACAATTCAGATGAGCGACTATTCCGGCTTTGAAAAGGTGGGTTCTCTCGGCACGAGCCTCCCCACCGTCAACAGCCAGACTACGACGCAGGCAGGAGATATTGTGCTGTATCAGGGAAATCAGATCGTTATTTTCTACGGCTCCAATTCATGGAGTTACACTCGGCTTGGGAAGATAGACGACCTGACCGGCTGGGGAAAAGCCTTGGGCGACGGAAATGTAACCGTAACTTTTTCTTTGGCGGAATGACAATTTGCGGAAAAGCTTCCCCCGACCTTTTCACCCCTCCTTTGAGAGGGAATCCCTCCCTTTGGGAGGGGTTTTTAATTTGTGGATTACAATTTACGGTAAAAAGAGCTTTGCTGTGCTTGTTTTGCCGTGATTTTTGATTCTTTGTTTCAAATTGTGATTTTTGCTCCTTGTTCAGACGAAAAACCTAAAGAGAGAAAGAAAAACGAAAAAGCCGGAATTAAATGCTGACTGTCTGATATGGCTTGTATACGGTTGACTTTATCTGTGAAGTGTTGTATAATAATATTTGTAATTTTTTTTTACGGATAACCAAGTCGCCGATGTCCCCCTGCCGAGTATTCGGCAGGGTTCCATTCAGTTTTTCAGTGGGGGCTTTAATCCCCCACTGAAACCCTGAGGAGCAAAGCTCCTCGGCGACGATTGCAATCGTCGCAACGTGATTAAGCCTGTCTGCTGAAAAGCAGACAACTTTGCTGAAAAGCAGACAACTTTGCTGAAAAGCAGACATCCTTATCACGCTTTGCTCCGATTTAAATAATTGTCTACGAAAATAAAGGTGGAATGAAAATGGGACTTATAGAAGCAATGTTTGGAAACTACTCCAAAAAAGAACTTAAACGAATTGAGCCTATAAAACAGCAGGTTCTCGACCTTGAACCTAAGTATCAGGCTATGTCTGACACCGAGCTCAGAAAGCAGACTGATATTTTTAAAGATAGACTTGAGGAGCTTGATACAGTTGACTCAATTCTTCCCGAGGCGCTTGCTGTCTGCCGTGAAGCGGCTTACAGAGTACTTGGCAAAAAACCATACCCTGTCCAGATAATCGGCGCTATCGTTCTTCATCAGGGAAGAATTGCCGAAATGAAAACAGGTGAAGGTAAAACCCTTGTCGCCTGCCTTGCGTCGTATGCGAACGCTCTTGCTGGAAAGGGAGTCCATGTTGTAACAGTAAACGACTACCTTGCTAAATTCCAGTCAGAGGAAATGGGTAAAGTCTACCGTTTTCTCGGACTTTCTATAGGCGTTGTCCTTGCGGGAATGACTAATGAACAGAAAAAAGCCGCTTATAACGCCGATATCACATACGGAACAAATAACGAATTCGGATTTGATTACCTCCGTGACAATATGGTAATTTATAAGAAGGACAGAGTTCAGAGAGGTCATGCCTTTGCCATCGTAGACGAAGTTGACTCTATCCTTATTGATGAGGCAAGAACACCTCTTATCATTTCAGGTCCCGGTGACAAGTCAACTGAGCTTTACCAGTATGCCGACAGATTTGCAAAATCCTTGAAGCCGTATGTAGTTGTTGAAATGGACGATAAGGCTGATAACGACCAGGTTGACGGAGATTATATAATCGATGAAAAGGCAAAGACCGCAACTCTGACAAAATCGGGTGTTGCAAAGGCTGAGAAAGCATTTAATGTTGAAAACCTTATGGACGCCGCAAATATGACCCTTCTCCACCATATAAATCAGGCTATAAAGGCAAACGGCGTTATGAAAAGAGATACGGACTATGTTGTAAAGGACGGCGAAGTGCTTATCGTTGACGAATTTACAGGACGTATCATGATAGGCAGACGTTTTAACGATGGGCTTCATCAGGCAATTGAAGCCAAAGAAGGAGTTAAGGTCGCAAGAGAATCCAAAACCATCGCTACCATTACATTCCAGAACTATTTCAGACTATATAACAAGCTTTCGGGTATGACAGGTACTGCTCTTACCGAAGAGGACGAATTCAGAGAGATCTATAAGCTCGACGTTATCGAAATTCCCACAAATAAGCCTGTTATCAGGGTGGATCACTCGGATGTGGTTTATAAAACCGAAAAGGGAAAATATAACGCTGTTATTGAACAGATAATCGAGTGCCACAAGAAGGGTCAGCCTGTGCTTGTGGGTACTGTTTCAATTGAAAAATCGGAAATCCTTTCAAGACTTCTTAAAAACAAGGGAGTCAAGCACAACGTTCTTAACGCTAAGCACCATGAAAAGGAAGCGGAGATCGTTGCGCAGGCAGGTCAGCTTGGCGCTGTTACCATTGCTACAAACATGGCAGGACGTGGAACGGACATAATGCTTGGAGGTAACGCCGAGTTTATGGCTGTTGCTCAGATGAGAAAGCAGGAGATTCCGGAAGAAATCATCGTTGACGCCACAGGTTATGCGGAGACGGAAAACGAGGAGGTCCTGAAGGCAAGAGAAGTCTATAAGGAACTTCTGGCAAAATTCAACGCAGAAGTAAGTGAAAAGGCTGTTGCAGTAAGAGAAGCCGGAGGTCTTTTCATAATCGGCACGGAAAGACATGAGTCAAGACGTATCGACAACCAGTTAAGAGGACGTTCGGGACGTCAGGGAGATCCGGGAGAAAGCCGTTTCTACCTTTCTCTTGAGGACGACCTTATGCGTCTTTTCGGCGGTGACAGAGTTACCGCTATGATGAACACTCTTAAAGTTGACGAAAATATGCCTATCGAGGCTAAGATTCTTACGAAAGTCATAGAGCGAAGCCAGAAACAGATAGAGGGAAGAAACTTCAACATCAGAAAGAACGTTCTTAACTACGACGACGTTATGAATACTCAGCGTGAGATCATCTATGGACAGAGAAATCAGGTAATTGACGGCGACGACGTTCACGAGTATATTGTCAAGATGATAAAGGATTACGTTCAGAATACGGTAAACGCTTACCTTCTTGACGACGATATCCATGATAACTGGAACCTTGAGGGACTCAGAGATTCCCTTTTCGGACTTTTTACAACAGAGGACGACTTCAGATATACCACTCAGGAACTTAACGATATCTCGAAGCAGGATATCATAGATATGCTCACTAAGAGGGCTATGGATAAGTATGCTGCCCGTGAGCAGGAGCTTACTCCGGAAGTTTTGAGAGAGGTTGAAAGAGTAGTTCTTCTTAAGGTCGTTGATACAAAGTGGATGGCTCATATTGACGATATGGACGAACTTAAGAGAGGAATCCAGTTGAGATCCTTCGGTCAGAAAAATCCTGTTGTTGAATACCGTATCGAGGGCTTTGATATGTTTGACGCAATGGTAGCTTCGATCTGCGAAGACACCGTAAGAATGATGTTTACCGTAAGAGTTCAGAAAAACGAACAGCCTAAAAGAGAACAGGTGTTAAAGGCAAACCCTGTTTCCGCAGACGCTTCCCTTAAAGGCGGAAGGACAGTTGGCAAAAAGGTCGGAAGAAACGATCCGTGTCCTTGTGGAAGCGGCAAGAAATACAAGCAGTGCTGCGGCAGATGATCTGAGGAGGGAGCAATTATGTCAACAGCTTTTAAACCGGCTAATATACTTCTTCCGAAAGACAAGGACCCTCATAAGTTGGAAAAATGGGCGGTGATAGCCTGCGATCAGTACACAAGTCAGCCTTCCTACTGGGAGGAGGTAAGCAGGCTTACAGAGGGTGAGCTCAGCACATTCCATCTTATACTTCCTGAAATTTACCTTGAAGAAGGGGACGTTTCTCAAAGGATAGAAAATATCCATAAAACCATGGATTCTTATATTTCAAATGAGGTTTTCACCGAATATAAGGACGCAATGATCTATATTGAACGCGTTCAGAACGATGGAAAAATAAGAGCCGGTATTGTAGGAATGATAGACCTTGAGTGTTACGACTACAATAAGGGCTCAACTTCAGCGGTAAGGGCAACGGAAGCTACTGTTGTGGAAAGAATACCGCCGAGAATCGCCGTAAGACGAGGGGCGTCTCTTGAACTTCCACATATAATGATACTTATCGACGACCCTGAAAAGACGGTTATCGAGCCTGTTTCAAAGGCTTCTCATCTTGAAAAGGTGTACGATTTCAAGTTTATGGAGCAAGGCGGAAGCATTAAGGGCTGGCTTCTTGACGAAGCTGAAAAAGAGCGTGTGACAAAGGCTCTTGAGGCTCTTGACGACCTTGACAGCTTTAACAAAAGGTACGGTCTTTCGGAGGAAAACACTCTTGTTTTTGCAATGGGGGACGGAAATCATTCCCTTGCTACCGCTAAGGAATTTTACGAGGAGTTAAAGAGGAATAACCCTGAAAAGGATATGAGCTGCCACCCTGCAAGATACGCTCTTGTTGAAATTGTAAATCTTCATTCTCCGGCGCTTGAATTTGAAGCTATTCACCGCATTGTTACGGGAGTTGACAGGGAAAAATTAATTTCAGGACTGAAGGAGGCTCTCGGAGCGGCGCCTTCCGACGGAAATTGCGGTCAGGAAGTTTCAATTGTTACAGACGGACTTTTTGAAACGATTTCAATTACAAAACCAACGTCAAAGCTTTCTGTTGGAAGCCTTCAGGATTTCCTTGACGGTTATATAAAGGAAAACGGCGGAAAGGTGGACTATATCCACGGAGTTGACGTAATAAGAGAGCTTTCTTGTGCGTCTGACGCAGTGGGATTTGTTCTGCCGGATATTACAAAAGATCAGCTTTTTCCCACGGTAATATGTGACGGAGCATTGCCGAGAAAGACCTTTTCAATGGGTCACGCCGAGGACAAGAGATTTTACGTTGAAGCAAGGAAAATCACGGAATAATATTTGATTTATAAATTAATAAATGGGGGTATATGTAAAATGTTTATCAATGAATGCAAAGACGAACTTACCGGCCACATAATCCCGTTCTGGAGCGCTCTTGAGGACAAGGAAAACGGCGGTTTTTACGGCTATATGGACTATGACCTCAACTTGAATAAGGAAGCTGACAAGGGGGTTATACTCCACTCGAGAATTTTATGGTTCTTTTCACAGTGCGCAATGCTCCTTGAAGATCATGAGTGTCTGAGGCTTGCGAAACACGCATACCATTTTATTAAAAAGCACTGCATTGACTATGAAATGGGCGGAGTTTACTGGATGGTGGACTGCAAGGGAAATGTTGTTGACGACATGAAGCATACTTATAACATTGCTTTTGCGATCTATGCTCTTTCATCTTATTATATTGCAACAAATAACGAAGAAGCGCTGGGGCTTGCCGAGAAGTTGTTTGAGGATATAGAAACAAAAACTCTTGACAAGTACGGCTACAGAGAAGCCTTTTCAAGGGACTGGCAACTTGTTGCCAACGACGCCCTTTCGGAAAACGGGCTTCATGCCGACAAGACGATGAACGCTATTTTGCACCTTATAGAAGCCTACACCGAGCTTTACAAGGCAAACGGCAGCGCAAGAGTTGCACAGCGTCTTAAATTTCTGCTTTCGCAGATGTCAGACATTGTTTACAATCCCGAAACAAATGGTCTGAGGGTGTTCTTTGACACAGAGTTAAAAGAAATCGGTAACGTTCATTCCTACGGACACGACATTGAAGCCACATGGCTTATGGACCTTGCCTGCGAAACTTTAGAGGACAAGGAGCTTATTGAAAAGTTCAAGGAAATGGACCTTAAAATATCAAGGAATATATTGAACACTGCCCTTGAAAACGGAGCGCTTAACAACGAAAGCGATAACGGAGTAGTTGACAAAAAGCGCGTATGGTGGGTAGAAGCCGAAACGGTAGTCGGCTTTACAAATGCTTACGAAAAGAGCGGCGACCCTGAGTTTGCCGTTGCCGCAAACAAGGTATGGAACTACATAAAGGAAAATATTATTGACAAGCGCCCGGGCGGTGAATGGTACTCTGAGGTTTCCTTTGAAGGCGTACCTCACGATTACAAGGAAGAGGTAGGTCCATGGAAGTGCCCATACCACAACGGCAGAATGTGCATTGAGATAATAAAAAGAAGTATACACTAAGCAAAGGCTAAAAGGGTTTACGCTATTCGGATAAGTCCCTGATTATGCGGCTTGTGCCGCCTTTGACGACTGTGACGGTAAGAGATGGACTTTTGGTTCAGCGTTTGTAATAATAAAGGTTGGTTTTTAAGACCTAAAATCATAAAACTGCTGAAAAATTGGACGTTTACCGTGAAAATTTACAAAATCTATTGACAAAACATAAAATTTAAGTTATGATTTATTTATCGGTAATATTATTAAACGTTATGATAACGAAATTATATGGGAGGAAAATGTATGGCAAAGTTCTGTACAAAATGCGGCGCACAGTGTGACGACTCAACTGTATTCTGCACAAAATGCGGCGCTAAATTCGATAATGCAGCTCCTTCGCAGGCTGCTCCTGCTTCTGACGGCGGGGAGAAAACAATCCTTGAAAAGTTCAAGGAAAACGCTAATATGGAGTCTATCAAGGAATTCCAGAAAAACCCGAATTTCAATAAGATTGTAGGAATCGCTGTTATTGCAGTTGCGGCTATCATCATTATTGCAATTATAATTTCAATTGCGACAAGCGGATATAAAAAGCCTATTGATAACTTCTTCAAGGGCATTCAGAAGACTGATGCCGAGGCGTTTATTTCCACCGTACCCGAATATATAACAGAGTCTATGGAAGATAATATCAAGGACGGCTATTACGGCGAAGATGTTGACAGTATTGAAGAGTATTACGAAAATTATCTTGAAGAAATGCTTGATGTGCTTGAGGACGACTTTGGAAAAGATGTTAAGTTCTCCTACAAGGTGGTTGACAAGGAAGAACTTAAAAACCGTGATATAAACGACATCGAGGACTCCGCTGAGGAAATTTACGACGAAAAGATCGATGTTTCCAAGGGTTATGAGGTTGATGTTGAGTATACCATCAAGGGCAAGGACGACAAGGAAGAGGATCTTGACGCTACCTTCATTATCATCAAGGTTGACGGCAACTGGGCTATCCAAAACTTTGAGCTTGACGATTATTAAACCGGATTATCAAAAATAAAGAATGAACGGAGCCTTCTCTGACGCGTAGGCTCCGTTTTAAATTTTTCTTGACAAAATGTCAAATCAAAGGTATCATATACTTGTGGGAAGATTAAAGAATGGGGGAATGAGACGTGAAAAAGATGCTGCGTGTGGGATCGATCATGATGCTTGCACTTGCTTGTGTCTTCTTTTGCGCCTGCAACAGCGTAGAAGAGTCCTCTTATGAATACGAAAAGCCCCTTGAAACTCTTGTTTTGGCAGTTAAGAACAAAGATAATAATTCTTATGTGCGATGCTTTGCCCCCACAAGCGCAGACAGCTATTTTAAGGAAAACCAAGACGTGACTGTTGCCGAAGATATATATAACAGCCTGAAAGAAATTGTCGGAGAAGCTTTTTCATTTTCTTATAAGGTGAGCGACAGGGATCAGCTTGACGATGAGGAACTTGAGGATCTTGAAGAGCAAGTCAAAAACGGTGTTTCAATAAAAAAGGCATATAAGCTCGATGTGACCTTTACCGCCATTAATATAAAAGAAGTCTATACCTGTGAAAAAACAATTTATGTCGGGAAAATAGATCAGGGCTGGTACATTTGCGGTCCTGTAGATGGACATTTCAATTTTACACAAAAGAAATAACGATACGAAAGGGATTGATATCATGTCAATATTCTGCCGAAACTGCGGAGCGCAGCTTTCCGACACCGCAAAATTCTGCAACAAATGCGGAACGGCTGTTGTAAGAGTTGAGGATAATAAAAAGTCTGAGGCAAAACCGGAGCCTGAGCAGACGGTTACGCAAGCTCCGGAGTCTGGGCCTGCACCTTCTCCCACACCTGCTGTAGTTCCTCCCGAACAGCAGAAATCTCCTATTCCCACGCCCGCTGAAATGAACGCAAAGCCGGGGAAAAACCCTTCGAAGCTTGTTCCTGTTATACTTATAATACTTATAATTCTGATTCTTGCCTTTGACGCTGTAATGCTTTTCACAGACTGGATATTCCCAAAGGAAAAAACCGAAGAAAGTTGCTATACTGCCGTTTCTGTTTCAAGAATGTTAAGTGATGTAAACGTCTGAACAATGCGGGATAATAAACATAATACAAAAAGCCGCCATGAGGGATTTTTTCCTCCAAGCGGCTTTTGCTTTTTTATTTAATTCTTAACTGTGGTATCGATTATGTCAGTTATTGGTTACTTCAGCGGCGTAAGGGTGACGCAGGTGACCTTGTTGTACTTTGAGGAGTACCAATTCTTTCCGTTGTATTTTACAAAGGGCTTTACGGCGAATGTGCATTTCTCTCCGGGATCAAGGTTTTTAAATGTATAGGTGAGAGATGTGATTTCCCCCATTACAACGTATTTTTTAGCCGTATAATCGTATTTGTATATGCGGTACCCGGAAGCTCCCGAGGATTTGCTCCATGTGATTGTAACGGAATTTTCGGTTATCGATGAAGCCTTGACCGATTTGGGAGCGGCAGGAGCAGTCTTTCCTTTTACAGTAGACGAATATGAGGAATAATACTTATTTGAATTACATGTCTTGTATGCTCTGACTGCAAATTTATATTCCTTGTTTGTGGAAAGACCTGTGACCGTAGCGCTTGTTCCCTTAACGTCGGCAAGATATGTGTACTTTTTTCTGGAACTGTCGTAGCTGTATATTCTGTATCCGCTTGCTCCCGATACCTTTGTCCATGAAAGGGTTACGGTACTGTCGGTAGATGTGGAATATTTCAAGCCTGTGGGCTTCTGTGGAGTAGTGCAGACGGAGCATACTTTGGAATAACCGCTGTACCACAGAGCATTGCTCCATGCCCTGTATGCCTTTATTGCGTATTGATATGTGGAGCCTGCTGAAAGTCCCGATATCTTATAGCTTGTGGAAGTTGTCTTACCTATGTATGTATATGTCTTTTTGGAGGAATTGTAGCGGTATATCGCATATCCTCTTGCTCCTGTTTGCTTGCTCCATTTAAGGGTAACGGAAGAGGTGGTGTTTGCTCCTATGGAAATATTCGTGGGAGCGGCGCACCTTGTAAAGGTGTTGACCGCAGGGGAGTATCCGCCGTAATAATTCTTTCCTCCTACCGAGGTATAGGCTCTCACTTTAAGAGTGTAGTCCTTTCCGGGATCAAGGGTAATAGTGGCAGACGATCCTGTTGCCTTTGCAATGCTCTTATAGCTCTTTGAGGAAGAGTCATAGCGGTAAATATAATATCCCGTGGCATATGGTACCTTGCTCCAACTTATTGTAACAGTTTTTTCTTTAGCTTTTGTGTGGTCAAAGGTTACCTTTTTGACCGTCTGAGGAGTCGTTGCGATATAAGCAGGATCAGAGTAAGCTCCGTACCTGTTCGCCCCGTCGATAACCTTGTAAGCCCTTACCTTGAAGGTGTAGCTTTTGCCATGAGGCACCGAACTTATTGTTATAGAATTTGTTTTTACAGTCTTGTAGCTTTTGCAGCTTCCGTCAGAACTCAGCGTATATACCGTGTATCCTGATGCACCGCTTACCTTGTTCCAACTTAAAGTTACGGAGGTGGATTTTGCCGATGTCTTTAAGCCCGTGGTCTTTGCAACAGTTGTATACACGTTTCCGGTTGACGCATAGCCGCCTGTCACCTTGTTCTTATTCACGGAATTAACTGCAAAGTTATATTTTGTGAACTGAGAAAGATTTTTCACAGTATAGCTCAGAGATTTCGTCTCAGCTATCCTTTCGTATTCTGATGTTTTAAAATTGTACTTGTATATGCGATATGTAACGTTTTCTCCGGTCTTTTCCCATTTGAGGGTTACAGAATTTGTGGACACGGAGGATGAAACAGAACTTACCTTTGCGGGTTTTGTGCAGGTCTCAGCCGCCTTGCTCGGGGAACTGTAAGAGGTCATGGAGTCTGCGTCAACGACGGATCTTATCTTGAAATAGTAGGTTTTGGCACTGTCGAGTCCTGTTATTTCAACTGAATTTTTATTTGTTCTCATTACAAGTCTGTATTGCTCCGGGTCTCGTCCAAGCATATAGACAAGGTACCTTTCAGCTCCCTCAACAGCGTCCCAGCTTACAGTAACTGCATTTGCCTTAACAGAACTTACCTCTACATTCTGAGGAACTGCGGGAGAGGTAGCCGCTCCGAAGGTCTGGGTAAAGGGAGTCTGGCTTTCCGAAAGATATGCGCATACCTTGATATCGTATTCCGTTGCGGATTTAAGATTTTTCAGAGTAACGGAATTTGTTTCGGTTTCTGCTGTAAGAGTAAACGCGCCGTCTTCTTTTTCTCTTATGTAGACTCCGTAGCTTGTTGCTTCAGGGTATTCGTCCCATGTAAGAGCAAGGGAGGACGAAGTGTATTTTGAAACTGAAAGTCCTGTGGGAGAGGCGTTGTCCGAATTAACATATACCTCCTGCGATATCTCGCTGTATATCTTTTTTCCCGACTCCGTTTTATAGGAAGCCACGGCGAAAATATCACCCGACCCGGCAGGAGCTTTGTATGACGTCTTGGAAGTTTCTCCGAGGGTGGTGTAGACAAGCTGACCGTCCGTTATCAGAGCGGAGTATATAACGTAGCCTTCCGCCCCCGGAGCCTTATCCCATGAAACTGTAACGGTTTTGTCTTTTGCCACCGACGCGTTTAGGTTCTTCGGCGTTTGGGGAGGAATCATATAAAATATGTTCAGGTCTGTATTTGTAGTAATACCGCTTACTTTGCCCCTTGATGAATATTGCCAGAGCTGATACAATCCTGCGTATGAGGTTTCGTTTGTATAATTTGCAAGCCATATGCCGTAGTTGCTTTCAAGCTTTGAGGCGTTGAGCTTGTTGTTGAGCCAGTTGGAATTTGCGTAAACCATAGGTTCATATCCGGCAGCCTCCACCGTATCGCAGAAAGCGGAGCAGATATTTGTATACTGGGTTTTTGTGAGCTTTGCGTCGTAAACTCTTCCGGTCTCCTTTCCGTCAGAGCCTATAGCTTCTTCTATATCTATAATTACAGGAAGTGTAATGTTATAGTTCTTTATTTGTTCAATTGCAAATTTTGCTTCTTCGATGGCTTCGGCAGTATTTATCGCCTGAGTAAAAAAGTAAACTCCTACTTTGATATCATTTGCGATAGCTTCCTTGATGTTTTTTTTGAACTTATCGTCAAGAACAAGAGTGCCGGCGCTTCCGTAGCCTCTGTAGCCCACCCTTATAATAGCGTGTTCGATACCGGCAGCCTTTACTTTTTTCCAGTCTATGTCGCCGTTCCACTTTGAAACGTCGATACCGATGTACTTATCATAGGCGGCAAACATTGCGTTATGTACAGGTACAGATATGCCGAAAAAAGATTTTCCCGACTGGATATTCACTGCCGCTGCGTACAAAAGAGGACTTGTTTGCGCTTGTAAAACAGACTGCACAGGGCGCTGTCCGTCCTCATTTTCTTCATCGATGCTGCTGCTAAGAACATATTCAATGCCGCTTTCGGTATTGTCTGCCGAAGCTGTTATGCCGTTTGCGTAAAATGCGGCTGAAAAGCCTGCAAACAAAGCGATTGCCGCAGCAGCTGCTTTCAATAAGATTTTACCTTTCATTTTTATTACCCTTCCTTTTCGCATTTCACTTATTGTTTTTGCGAATAATTTCCCATAATAAATATTTTACACAATCTTTTCACAATTGTCAATAGTATTGCCTTTCCGCGAATGACGGCAAAATAAAAAAGCGTATCCGGGTCAAGATACGCTTTAGAATCAAATATAACCATGTGGCAGCCGACTTTAAGCAAGCTTGATCGGCTTTGCTGTGATTAAAAATAATTCAAATTATGCTTTGTTGGCAAGCTTAGCAAGCTGTGACTTCTTTCTTGCAGCCTTGTTTTTGTGCATAACGCCCTTTGAACAAGCCATGTCAACCTTCTTGATAGCAGTCTTGACAACCTCGTTGAGGTTTTCGTCGCTGTTAGCAGCAGCCGTTTCAGCTTTCTTTATAGCAGTCTTGAGATCTGACTTGATCATCTTGTTTCTGAGAGTCTTTGTTTCAATAACTCTTACTCTTTTCTTTGCAGATTTGATGTTTGGCATTACAGACACCTCCCGTTTGAATTTTTTGCTTATCTTCATAAGCCAACTGCACGACTGAGAGGAAAGTGCAATTTGCGAAATTAAACAAGCCTTAATAGTTATAATAACACATATTAAAAATAATTTCAAGGGGTATGCGAAAAAAAAATTAAGATTTTTACACTCCGGATTTGTTTATTTTTCACATACCAAGTCAATACTACAGTTGAAAACAGCAATTAAAATCAGAAAGGAAGATATCTATGTCCATGCGAACCGATCTTGCCCACGAATGTGCCGGCCATGCGGAAAAATTAAAAGGCTCTCCTCTGGAGGGACTTTCAAGAAGCTATTTTAAAAAATCGTCATTATGTATTTCAAGAATATCCCTTGAAAATGAGCAGACCGCTGAAAGTCTTGGGAAATCCGTTGGGAATTACGTTACCGTATTCGCAGATAAAGGGCTTGAAAGCTATCCCGACGACTTTGAAGAAAGGGCTGACGCTGTGGCGGAAGAGATAAAAAGACTTTCCCCCGACCTGTCAAAAACTCTTGTTGTGGGGCTTGGAAACTCGTCTATAACTCCGGACAGCTTAGGACCTGCCGCCGCACAAGGGATATTCGCTACCAGACATATCAAAAAGCTTGCTCCGGGAGTAGACACGCAAAACCTTGCGGAAACCTCTGTGATAACCACCGGAGTTATGGGACAGACCGGCTTTGAAGCGTCTGAAATAGTCAAGGCGATGTGCAGCCGGCATCATTTTACCTCGGTGATAGTTATTGACGCTCTTGCCTGCTCTGATCCCCAGAACCTTGCTTCAACTATCCAGCTTACCGACACGGGGATATCTCCGGGAAGCGGAGTTGAAAACGCAAGAAAGGAGCTTAATTCAAAGAACCTCGGTACAAATGTTATTGCGCTTGGTGTTCCTACCGTGATCGATATGGAGACCGTGGCGGAAAGTATTTTTGAACAGGACGCTCCTGCTCATAAATTAAATAGGCTTATGGTGACTCCTCGTTCTATAGATACGGTAATTGCAAGAAGCGCACAGCTTATTTCCATGGCTGTAAACCGTGCCCTTTATCCGTCTCTTACCGTTGAGGAAATCACAGCTCTTGTCCAGTAAAGGTAATATTGTTAATTTTTGTATCAAGGGAAAACTGCTCATGTAAAGAAATTTGACAGAAAAGCCTCTTTTGTTTAATATTTAAAAATCGTCACCTGCAATCCTATGTATGTTATTGTGCAATTTCAACAAAGGGTTGCGGGTGAATTTTGTTGCATTTAATGATTTTAGTTTTTTTTCTCTAAATATCTTTGACAAAATCAAAAGATGTGGTAAAATAATAGTTAAGTAGCATTATGCCGTATGGTCAAAAAATATTGCTGATATATACATAAATAAAGAGGGTGCGTAGCACCTCTTCGCAAACGAAAGGAATGAACGGCTATGTCCAAAATTATTGCAGTAACATCAGGAAAAGGCGGAACGGGGAAATCCTCTATAAGCGCATGTCTCGGATATGCTCTTGCAAAACAGGGAAACCGTACCCTTATTATCGAACTTGACTTTGGTTTGAGATGCATGGACATCATGCTTGGAATGCAGGGAAATATCCCTTACGACTTGGGGGACGTTATAGACGGATCCTGCGACGTATACAAAGCAACCACCACAGTAAAGCTTGCAAACAACCTCAGTGTTCTTTGCGCTCCCTCAGATCCTTTTGTACAGCTTAAGGCTGAGGATATCCAGAAGATAACCTCTGAGATGAGAAAATACTTTGAATACATTATTATCGATACTTCTGCGGGCATCAACAACAGTGTATTTGACATTGTTACAAATTCAGACCTTATACTTATTGTAACAACTCCGGACCCTGTATGCGTAAGAGACGCAAGAATGATGTCGGACGAATTTTATAAGAGAGGAAACCAAAAACAGCGTCTTATTATAAACAAGGCAAGTAAGAGAATATTTGAATTTGAGGAAATGGACGACCTTGACGCCATAATCGACACGGTAGGAGTTCAGCTTCTCGGAGTTATTCCGGAAGACCCCGCTATTCCTCTTGCAACCGGAAAGGGTGCGCCTTTGTCATCGAGTTCAATGGGATTTCTGGCATTTTCGGCAATTTCAAGGCGTATCAAGGGCGAGCAAATACCAATTTCGCTCAAGCAGTAGTCTTTGAATGATCACAACAGAAACGCTTTTATCAGGGGGGATATGAATTGAATATAGCGCTTATTGCACACGATAAGAAAAAGGAGCTTATGGTTCAGTTTTGTATAGCATACTGCGGGATCTTAAGCAGACACAATTTATGCTCGACAGGAACTACGGGAAAGCTTGTAGCTGAGGCCACGGGACTTCCTATACACTGCTATTTAAGCGGAAGTCAGGGAGGGGATCAGCAGATTGCTTCAAGGATTGCCTGTGATGAAATAGACCTTCTCCTGTTTTTCAGAGACCCTATAACACCAAAGCCCCATGAGCCTAACGACAACAATTTGTTACGTCTTTGCGATGTTCACAATATTCCCTTTGCAACAAACATTGCAACTGCGGAGGCGCTTATACACTCGCTTGAAAGAGGAGATCTTGACTGGAGAAATCTCATCAATCCTTCTTTGTACTGATACTATATAATATGGTATAATCAAACCCCGGCTGTTATCGGTCGGGGTTAGTTTGTTTGAAAAGTATTTTTTGCACAATCAAAAGATATTCTCTGTTGAAAGGGTTTAAAGAGTCTGTATAGGTATTTTAAGGGGCAAGACCTGTGCGAGAGGGTTTATTCCTCGGCTACACACCTCTTTGAAAAAGGCTTGACCGGAACTTTTATTCTTTGGCGGTAACCTTTACTTTTTCTACGGATTGATTTTTTTGTACTCGTTTATTATTTCCTTTCTCAGAAGAAATATTGCAGTAAGATTTGGAATTATCATAAGACCGTTAAACATATCCGACAAGCCCCAGACTATATCTGCTGAAAAAACCGAGCCGAGATACACGCAGAAAATGTACAGGATATTGTACACCCTTTTGCTTTTTCCGGTAAGGTAACTCCATGCGTCAAGACCTATTACACTCCAGCCGGCAATTGTTCCGAACGCAAAAAGCACAATGGAAACGGTCACAAATACTTTGCCGAAATTTCCGAAAACAGTTGAAAAAGCGCCTGATATCTCAACTTTCTCCGTAAGCAGCATAACAAGAGCTGTGAGGGTGCATATAATGATAGTATCAACAAAGACTTCGAATATTGCCCACATACCAAGCTCCGATGGTTTTTTTACCTGAGAAGAGGCATGAATAGAAACTGTTGTGCCAAGACCGGCTTCGTTTGAAAATATTCCTCTGCAAAAGCCTGTTATTATCACTCCGCCAAGCCCTCCGCCCACGGCTGAACGGAAGTTGAAGGCTTCTTTGAAAATAAGGGAAAACACGGATAAGATACTGTCTGAATTGCATATTATCACCACTAAACAGCCTAATATGTAGAATCCTGCCATAAAGGGAACAAACTTTTCGCAAAGTCTGTTTATTTTTCCGAGCTTTCCAAGCACCCATGCGCCCACTGTAAGGGAAAGTATGATTCCCACCAGAACCGGATTTATGTCGTATTGTGAAAGAGCATGGGAAATGGCGTTTGACTGGGACATATTTCCCATTCCGAAGGATGCAAGAACACAGCACAATGCAAAAAAACATCCAAGCTTCCTTGAACCGAGTCCTTTTTCCATATAGTACATTGCGCCGCCGTATTCGCCGTTTTTGCTTTTTTGCCTGTAAAGACCGCCGAGTACATTTTCGCCAAAAGCAGTCATCATTCCGAGAAATGCGGATATCCACATCCAGAAGATTGCTCCCGGTCCGCCAACTGCCAGAGCCGCCGAAACTCCTGTTACCGAGCCTGTTCCCACTGTTGCCGCAAGGGATGTGCAGAACGCTTGAAACGGAGGAGTTCCTTTTTCCTCGTCGAGACTTTTTCTCTTTGAAAGAATTGTTGTTCTGAGTATTTTTCCGAAATGAGTAAACTGAAAAAAACCTGTCTTTATCGTGAAATATACTCCGGAAAAAAGCATAAGTATTACTACCGGCGCACCCCACAAAGCTTTGTTTATGGAATTAATTATTTCTTCAAAGGGGATTTTCAAGGCGTGACCTCCATAATTAATTAAATGTAATTAATGCGTTCATAATTTAGTGGTATACTATCAATATATCAGCGAAAAGAATTGAAAGGAGTGAGGATATGAAAAAATACTACCCAAGCAAGGCTGCTCTTAACTTTTTAAGGCTTGTCATAGCAGCGGCAGCAATTGGGCTTACTTATGTGTGTTTTAGATATCTTCATTCCATAGAAATACTTATGTATATACTTGTGGGAATATTCTGGGGAGGAGGCTTTGCGCTTTGCTTTATATTTCTTCCCCTTTATTTTGCCAAAACCTCATACAGCATTTCTTCGGATATTATCTCAAAACATTCGGGTATGATATTTACTACAAGGCAGCTTATGAGAGGCGGCTCCGTGCAATATGTGACGGCAGTCATAACCCCTTTTTCACGCTTTACAGCTCTTAATTTTATTGTGATAAACGCTTTGGGAGGAAAGATATTTCTTGCGTTTCTTTCAAAAAAAGACGCTGCTGAAATAACTGCGGCGCTCAACAGGGCGATTGAAAAAAAGGAGTGGTGAACTTGAACATGAAAAACAGCCCCTTGCATATCAGAAGCCTTTTTTCACATCGTCAGCACCCTATAAAAATACTCGGCTATACAACCAAAAGTTTCTGGCTTCTTCTTATCCCTCTTGCAAGAAGCCTTATTGCAATGCGGTTTGATATTGCAACATGGCTTAAAGGATGGTGGCTTGACATACTTGTTATACTTGTTATTTTTGCATATGCGGTGCTCAGGTGGTTTTTTGTAACTTTTAAAATCGAAAAGGATCATATTGAAGCAAACACAGGATATTTTGGACTTTGCAAAACAAGTATCCCATATTCAAAGCTTTGCACCATATGCGCTTCTCAGGGGGTTTTATACAGACCCTTCCGTGCATATAAAGTCTATTTTGACACAAACAGCGGAAGCAGGGCAAGTTCGGATATTGTGCTTTCACTGAAGAAATCGGATTATGAGCGGCTTTTTGCTTATTTTCCCATGGATGAAAAGGGGCGTGCAAAATTTACTCATGCGCCGGAAAGAAAAAGCGTTCTGATATTTTCTCTGCTTTTTTCTTCAACTCTTTCGGGAGTAATACTTTTTACAACTCTTATAATCGAGGTGTCAAGAATAGTTGGAAGAGAACTTGAAGAGCGTTTCATTTCAACGGTAAACGAATATATGCAGAAATTTGCTATAAAACTTCCCAGATATGTTGTTGCGTTTGCAATGGTGATAATTTTAAGCTGGCTTTATTCGTTTATGATTAACGTTTTCCGTCACTGGAGCTTTACTGTCACAAGGCAGGGAGATAAATTTATAATAAAAAGCGGATTTGTTTCAAAGCGTTATCATATAATATCAGCGGAAAAAATAAATTACATCGATATCGAACAAAGCTTTTTAATGAAAATATTCAACATATGTTCTGTGCATATCCACTGCTCCGGGTATGGAAAGGGAAGAAGAGAGATAGCTGTTCTTATTCCTATTACAACGTTTTCTCAGGTGCAAAGCTCGCTTTCTCTTCTTATGCCTGAAACCCCGATTCCGGATCTTATGATCAGACCAAATAAAAAGGATATAAAAAGATTTCTGTTTGTGCCGTCTTTGCTCTGTCTTATTGTACCCATTGCGGACTTTGTTCTCATACGTCTTTTTCCCGGTTGGAGAGAGGTAATAAGGTTTTCTGCAATAATGTGCGTTATACCTTTTGCATGGCTTCTGGCGGTAAAGATTGCAGCGGGATTTGTTACGGGAACGGGAGAGGAAAAGAAGTGGATAACCTTAAGCTACTGTCAGGTATACCGCTTTCATTATATCATTGTAAATAAAAACAAAATATCCAAGGTGACATATTTTCAGACGCCGTTTCAGCGCAGAGCTGACGTCTGCAATTTAAGAATAAACACTTTCGGAGAAAGTATCTGCTGTCATTCGGTAAAGCACCTTCCTCTCAAAGAAGCTGAAAAATTTGTAGACGACTGCGGGATTCTTTCGTAAGCTAAAACGGCGGAGCGGAATTTTGTTGACATGGATTCTCATTGCGTAACAGAATAACTAAGTCGCCGATGTCCCCCCTGCCGAATATTCGGCAGGTCTGCCGCCAAAGTCTGTCCATTGACCCCACGCCTTCCTCCCGGTGGGCGTGGGTCTTGCTTTGCTTCCAAAAACCTGTTTCTGATGATGTTTTTAATTGTAAAAAGAATATTGTTGTGCAAGTTACATAAAATATAGCCGAATTAAGAAGAAAAATTCGTTGACTTTTTCCTTGACATATTTATAAAAAGGTATTAAACTATAATTAGCACTCAGGAAGAATGAGTGCTAACACTTCGGGACCCGAAGTGCTAATCAGGTAAATGAAATCGGTCCGGAGGTGAGCAAACTGGACGGCAGAAAATTAAAGATCCTTTTGGCAGTGGTTGACGAGTATATTGTCACAGGCGAGCCTGTAGGTTCAAAAACAATCATGAATTATGTAAAGGCGTCTTCGGCGACCATACGCAATGAAATGGCTGAGCTTGAAAAGCAGGGGTATCTTGAACAGCCCCACACCTCGGCGGGAAGAGTGCCTACCTATAAGGGATACAGACTTTACGTTGACAATATTATTGAAAAAAGTCCTCTTTCAAAGGAAGAAATGGACGCTATAGATTCAATGATGCCGGAGGAGTTTGCGACTGAGGACGAAGTAGTAAGCTCTGCAACAGCGGCGCTTGCGGAAGTAACAAAGTGCGCGGCGGTGGCTTCAAACATCTCGCCAAAGTTTTCGATAATCTCCAAGGTGGAAATTATCCCGACGGGAAAAAGAATGTACCTTATTTTAATGGTGACCTCAAGCGGTTCGATAAAAAATAAGGTTTGCAGACTTCAGGTTGACCTTACGGATAAGCAACTTGAATTTTTCTCAAATTTCATGGCGGAAAACCTTGAGGGGATCGCAGTAAACGACCTTTCGGAGGAGATGCTCAAAAAGCTTGAAGAGGCTCTTGGAACATATATGCTTACCCTTTCTCCGCTTGTTGCGGAAATTTATAATATGTCCCGTGAAATGAGCGGAAGAAAAGTAAAGGTAACAGGTGAAACAAATCTTATTGCCAGCGACCAGTACAGTCAGAATGAGATCATAACCTTTCTTGACAACAAGACTGAGATAGCAAAATTCTTAGACGAGTCCTTCAGCGGACTTCACGTTATGTTTTCACCCGAATCGGACAGCTTTGTTATAAACAATTCAAGTCTTATAACCTCCCCTTACAGCAAAAAGGGACATCAGATAGGAACTCTTGGGCTTATAGGACCCATGAGAATAGATTATAGGAAGTTCATTCCTTATATTGAATACCTTTCGGATAAGATTTCCGAAATGCTTTCAGAAAATGACGAGGAGGAGAATGATGAACAGTAACCCAAATCAGAACAAAACAGAAGAAATAAAGGAGAATGAAGAAAACATACAGAAGGATTCAGAAAAAGAAAAACCGGAAACCACAGAAGCTATAGAGGAATCAACAGAAAACACAGAAGAAAAAGAAGAAAAGAAAGAAGAAACAAAAGAAAGTAAGGAGGAACAACTTTCAAAGGAGCTTGAAGAGCAAAAGGACAAGTATTTAAGACTTTTGGCTGAATACGATAACTTCAGAAAGAGAAGCGCAAAGGAAAGGGTTGAGCTTGAGGCTACTGTTACAGGAAATACTCTTGCGGAGATACTTCCCGTGTTTGATAACTTTGAAAGGGCGCTCAATGCGGAAACAGCCGATGAAAATTACAAGCAGGGAGTTGCGATGATATTTAATCAGTTTGGCGAAATGCTTAAAAAACTCGGAGTCGAAGTGATAGATCCTACGGGAGAGGTTTTCGACCCTAATGTCGCAAACGCCGTAAGCCAGACAGAGGACGCAGAGCTTGGAGAAAACGTTGTGGCTCAGGTCTTTCAGAAAGGCTATAAAATAGGCGGAAAAGTCATAAGATATGCAATGGTATGCGTTGCAAATCCATAAAAAATTGAATTAAAATAAGAAACAACACTTGAAAGGATGATTTATATGTCAAAAATTATTGGTATAGACCTTGGTACAACTAACTCCTGCGTTGCAGTTATGGAAGGCGGAGAAGCAGTAGTTATCCCTAACAGCGAAGGTGCAAGAACTACTCCTTCTGTTGTAGGCGTTTCAAAGACCGGCGACAGACTTGTAGGTCAGGTGGCAAAAAGACAGGCTGTTACAAATTACGACAATACCGTAATTTCAATCAAAAGACACATGGGCACCGACTATAAGGCAAAAATGGGAGGAAAGGAATATACTCCTCAGGAAATTTCTGCAATGATCCTTCAGAAGCTTAAAGCAGACGCTGAGAGCTACCTGGGTGAAAAGGTAACAGACGCAGTTATTACTGTTCCCGCTTACTTTACAGACGCTCAGAGACAGGCTACAAAGGACGCAGGTCAGATAGCAGGTCTTAATGTAAGAAGAATTATAAATGAACCTACCGCTGCGGCTCTTTCTTACGGAATCGACAAGGAAGAAGATCAGAAGGTAATGGTTTACGACTTGGGCGGAGGAACCTTCGACGTATCTATCATTGAAATGGGCGACGGCGTAACTGAGGTTCTTGCTACTGCCGGTAATAACCACCTGGGCGGCGACGACTTCGACCAGAGAATTATCGACTGGATGATAGCTGAATTTAAAAAGAGCGAGGGAGTTGACCTTTCAAACGACAAAATGGCTATGCAGCGTTTGAAGGAAGCCGCTGAAAAGGCTAAGATCGAGCTTTCTTCAACTCCTACGACAACTATTTCCCTTCCGTTTATCACAGCGGACGCAACAGGTCCTAAGCACCTTGAACTTACCCTTTCACAGGCTAAGTTCAACGAAATGACAGCAGACCTTGTTGAAGCAACTATGGGTCCTGTACGTCAGGCACTTTCAGACAGCGGACTTTCACCAAAGGATCTTGAAAAGGTTCTTATGGTAGGCGGCTCTTCAAGAATCCCTGCAGTTCAGGAGGCTGTTAAGAAGTTTATCGGAAAAGAACCCTTCAAGGGCATCAACCCCGATGAGTGTGTAGCACTTGGCGCTGCATATCAGGCAGGTGTTCTCGCCGGCGATGTTAAGGACGGACTTCTCCTTCTTGACGTAACTCCCCTTTCACTGGGACTTGAAACAATGGGCGGCATATGCACAAAGATCATTGAAAGAAATACAACAATTCCTACAAAGAAATCTCAGATATTCTCAACTGCCGCTGATAATCAGTCTGCCGTTGATATTAACGTACTCCAGGGCGAAAGAGAATTTGCTAAAGACAACAAACAGCTTGGTATGTTCCGTCTTGACGGTATCGCTCCCGCTCCGAGAGGAGTTCCTCAGATCGAAGTAACCTTTGACATTGACGCAAACGGTATTGTTCACGTTTCTGCAAAGGATTTAGGAACAGGCAAGGAACAGGATATCACTATCACTTCTTCAACCAATATGTCCAAGGAGGATATCGATAAGGCTGTTAAGGAAGCTGAAGCTTTTGCCGAAGAGGACAAGAAGAAGAAGGAAGCTGTTGACACAAGAAACGCAGCAGATCAGATGGTATTCCAGTGTGAAAAGGCTCTTAATGAATTTGGTGACAAGGTATCGGCAGAGGAAAAGGCTTCCGTTACCGCTAAGATAGACGCACTTAAAGAAGCTCTCAAGGGCGATAACATTGAGATAATCAAGGCAAAGCAGCAGGAACTTGAAAGCGAATTCCAGCAGATCGCAACAAAGGTTTACCAGCAGGCAGCTCAGACTCAGCAGAGTACGGCAGGTCAGGGAACTTCCGGTCAGGCAGCAGGAGGCACTGCTTCTAACGGTTCAGACGATGTTATCGACGCTGAATTTACAGACGCTGAATAATTTTAAATCATACTCTAAGCCGCAGCCCCCGACAGGACTGCGGTTTAGCGGTGTATAAAGGGAGTAATATTTATGGCTGAAAAACGAGATTATTACGAAGTTTTAGGAGTTTCAAAGTCTGCTTCCGACGATGAGATAAAAAAAGCCTTCCGAAAGCTTGCAAAGCAGTATCACCCCGACCTTCACCCTAACGACAAGCAAGCCGAGGAGAAATTCAAGGAAGTAAATGAAGCCTATGAAGTTCTTTCGGATAAGGATAAAAAGGCAAAATACGATCAGTTCGGATTTGCGGGAGTCGATCCCAATTACGGAGCAGGTCAGGCAGGCACGGGCGGATTCGGCGGATTTTCCGGCTTTGACGACTTGGGCGATATATTTGAAAGTTTCTTTGGCGGCGGATTCGGCGGCTCGAGAAGGGCTGCAAATCCCAACGCTCCGAAGCGTGGCGGCGACATAAGAACAAACATAATTCTTGACTTTATGGAAGCTTGCAAGGGAAAGACTGTTACCGTTACAGTAAACAGAATGGAAAAGTGTCCCGATTGTAACGGAACAGGCGCTGCGGCGGGATCAAGTCCCACGATATGTCCGGATTGTCACGGAACCGGACAGGTAACTGTTACCCAACGTACTCCGTTTGGCGCAATGCAGTCAACTCAGGTATGTTCAAAATGTCAGGGCAAGGGAAAAATTGTTGACAAGCCCTGCAAGAGCTGCGGCGGAAACGGCAGGGTAAGAAAAGCGGCAAAGCTTAACGTAAATATTCCCGCAGGAATTGACGACGGTCAGGTAACAAGACTTTCGGGAGCAGGAGACAACGGTCTAAACGGCGGACCTTCGGGAGATCTTATCATCTCGGTTACAGTTCGGCCCGATCCTATTTTTGAACGTGACGGTTACGACGTATGGACAGAGGTTCCTATTACATTTGCGCAAGCCGCCCTTGGAGATGAGATAGTCGTTCCTACCATAGACGGCAAGGTAAAATACAACATTCCTGCCGGCACTCAGTCGGGAACAGTATTCCGCCTTAAGGGACGTGGAATTAAAAATCTCCGCCGACCCGATAAGGGAGATCATTATGTAAAGGTAAATGTTGAGATTCCAAAGAATTTAAGCAAGGAGCAGGAAAAGCTTCTTCGTGAATTTGACAAGTCGGTAGAGCAGAAAAACTACATCACAAGACAAAGCTTTTTTGAAAAGTTAAAAGAGAAATTCAAATAACCGGTAAGTCTGACGCCGGGTAAATATAACCAAGTCGCCGATGTCCCCCTGCCGAGTATTCGGCAGGTCCGCCTCATATTAGGCGGGTCCGCCTCCTATGGGATGATCTGCCTCCAATAGGAGGCAGGGTTCCATTCAGTTTTTCGGTGGGGGTTTTAATCCACCGCTGAAAAACTGAGGAGCTTTGCTCCTCGGCGACGATTTAAACCCCAATTATAACGTGGTTGGGGTTTTTATTTTTGCTGTCGGTACTTGAAAAATATTTTTTGATGTGTTAAAATAAGCGTATATGTACAATTATTAACCGGTAAAGGAGATAAAAATGTTTAAGCTTTTGCACAAGTTAAGCAGAATATTAAAATTTGTTTTCAGTCGTAAGTTTGTTGTTGTGATTCTTCTTGCGCTCCAGCTTTTTATATTGTTCGGCGCATTTTTTGTTCTTGCTGAATATTACCGCTTTATAAATATGATCTTTCTTGCAATAAGTCTTGTGCTTGTTATTCACATTTTAAACCGCAATGAAAATCCTGCTTATAAAATAGCATGGATAATTCCTCTTCTTCTGGTACCGTTCTTTACTGCTATATTCTACATCTTTGTAAAAGCACCCACTGCTCTTTTTATCAGCAGGCATCACAAAAAAGTTGCCGATACAAAGGACTTTCTTTCCTATCCGGAGGAGCTTGCAAAGGAAGTTAAGGCGACTGACGATAATCTTTTTAAAACTTCAAAATATATGTGGGACTGGGGTCACTATCCCACATATAAAAACTCAAGGGTTACATATTTCCCTTGGGGAGAGGACAAGTTTGCGGCATTGAAGGAGGAACTTAAAAAGGCGGAGAAATTTATATTTCTTGAATATTTTATTATCAAGGAAGGGGAAATGTGGGGAGAAATTTTGGACATTCTCAAGGAAAAAGCCGATTCGGGAGTAGATATAAGACTCTTATACGACGGCTTCGGAAGCCAGATGTTTCTTCCGGACGGCTATCACAAAAAACTTCGCAAAATAGGAATTAAGGTAAAGATATTTAATAAATTCACCCCGTTCCTCTCCACATCTCAGAACAACCGTGACCACCGTAAAATAGTTGTAATCGATGGTAAGGTTGCGTTTTCTGGAGGAATAAACCTTGCAGATGAGTATATAAATGCAATCAACCGTTTCGGAAAGTGGAAGGATTCTGCGATTATGATAAAAGGGGAGGCTGTCTGGAGCTATACCATAATGTTCTTGCAGCTTTGGGAGCTTGATGAAAAGGAAACTGAAGATTACACAAAGCTTTCTCCCTCAGCCAATAATTCTCCTCAGTATAATTGCAAAGGATATGTAATGCCGTATTCTGATTCTCCGCTTGATAACGAGCCTGTAGGAGAGCTTGTTTATCTTGATATTATAAACAATGCCAAGGATTATCTTTATATTACAACGCCGTATCTTATTCCCGGAAGCGAGCTTATTTCCGCTTTGACTTATGCGGCAAAAAGCGGAGTAGACGTGCGTATAATAATGCCTGGGATACCTGATAAGCGCTACGTTTTTTATATCGGTCAGTCCTATTACAAGTCGTTTATTGACAAGGGAATTAAAATTTACGAATATACGCCGGGATTTATCCACAGTAAGAATTTTGTAAGCGACGACAAGACCGCAGTTGTAGGATCTATAAATCTTGACTACAGAAGCCTTTATCTGCACTTTGAATGTGCAACCTTGCTCTATGGATGTGAATGTGTAAAGGATGTCAAGTCTGATTTTCTTGAGACCTTAAAGGATTGCAGGGAGATAGACGACGAATATTGCCGCAAGCGTCCGATTATAAATAAAATATTAGGTTCGGTGCTAAAAATACTTGCGCCACTGCTTTGACTTAACTGAATATTAAAGAACACACAAGCAAAAACTGCCTTTTCTTTGGTGAAAAGGCAGTTTGTTTTTATGCTTGTTTTGTTTTTCAGATAGAGCCGAGGGTCTTGTACTGCTCTTTGAGAGCAGGATAGAGTTGAGTGTAAAGCCTGTAGTATTTTTCATATACAGGCACGTTTTCAGCCGTAGGCTGCTGGATCTTGTCTGTTTTTATAACTGCTTTGCAGGCTTCCGGAACAGACGAGTAGATACCTGCGCCTACTGTTGCAAGAAGAGCAACTCCCAGAGCCGGACCTTCCTTTGAAGCAACCGTTTTTACCGGACAATCATAAAGGTCGGCAAGCATTGAACGCCACAGAGGTGAGCTTCCGCCGCCACCGCAAGCCATCATGTCTGAAACGCTTATGTTCATCTCCCTGAACACCTCAACGCAGTCACGAAGAGAATATGAAACTCCTTCAAGCACTGCACGAAGCATATGCTTTTTGGTGTGCATGGCGGAAAGCCCGAAGAAAACTCCTCTTGCGTCGGGGTCAAGGTGAGGGGTTCTTTCGCCCATAAGGTAAGGCAGATACAAAAGCCTGTCAGCTCCCACAGGGATAGTTTCGGCTTCCTTATCCATAAGATAGTATTCGTCAACTCCCATAAGCTTTGCCGTTTCCTTTTCAGCCGAACAGAAATTGTCCCTGAACCATTTGAGGGAAAGACCTGCTCCTTGTGTAACGCCCATAACGTGCCAGCTTCCCGGAACAGCCGCACAGCAGGTGTGGACTCTTCCCTTAGGGTCGATTGAAATTGAAGAGGTGTGGGCAAATACAACCCCGGATGTGCCGATAGTCGTAAAAGCCTTTCCGTCCTCAACGACTCCCGTTCCCACAGCCGCAGCGGCATTGTCCCCTGCGCCGCCTACAACAGGTGTTCCTTTTTCAAGTCCCAGAGCCTCAGCCATTTTGCCGGTGAGTACTCCCGTAATTTCGCAGGACTCGTAGACTTTGCCTAAAAGCGACATATCTATGCCCATTTTTTCGCAAAGTTCACTGCTCCATTTTCTGCCCGGAACGTCAAGAAGCTGCATACCTGAAGCGTCGGAAACTTCCGTTGCGTATTCTCCCGTCAGGATAAATCTTAAATAGTCCTTTGGAAGAAGAATATGTCTGCACTTTTCAAAAATTTCCGGCTCGTTGTCCTTTACCCAAAGGATTTTTGCCGCCGTCCAGCCTGTAAGGGCAGGATTTGCAGTAATTTCAATAAGCTTTTTTTCGCCTATATTTTCGTTCATCCAGCTTACCTGAGCGGCAGTTCTCTGGTCGCACCAGATAATAGAATTTCTAAGCACCTTGTTATTCTTGTCAAGCATGACAAGTCCGTGCATCTGTCCGGAAATACCGATTCCCTTGACATCCTCTTTTTTAACTCCGCTTTTAGCCATTACAGCTTTTATTGTTTCCACCATCGCATTTTCCCAGTCGGCAGGATCCTGCTCGGCGTAGCCGTTTTTGGGCTGGTACATGGGATATTCTACGGTATGTGAAGCGATAACATTTCCACTTTCGTCAAAGAGTACTGTTTTTGTGCCGCTTGTTCCGCAGTCAACGCCAATTACATATGCCATAACTCAAACTCCTTTTTATTTTTTCAGCTTACTCTTGTAAAGTCTGCCGCACCGTGCTTGCAGAGAGGGCAGATAAAATCATCGGGAAGATGTCCCTCGTAAACGTAGCCGCAGATGTTGCACACCCATTTTTCCTTGTTGTCCTCAGCCTTTACTTGGGGCTGCGGCTTTACCTTTGCGTGATAATACGCATAGGTCATGGGGGCGTTATCGGAAAGCACCTCGCCGTCAGTAACTTCCGCAATGAACATTGTATGAGTTCCAAGGTCGATTTCCTTTACCACTTTGCAGCTAAGGTAAGCACAGCAGGATTTCTTAACGTAAGGAATACCGTTTGCGGCGCATATTGAAGGAAAACTGTGAAACTTGTTTTCCCATCGTCCGCTTACAAAGCCAAAATTCTTGAAAAGGTCGAAATCGCTGCTTTCATCGATTGTTGAAACGTTGAATTTTCCGCTTTGCCTTATCATATAGTTTGTATAGTTTGTTTTGTTTACAGTGACAGACACACGGTTCGGGGTATTTGTCACTTGTTGGAGGGTGTTTATTATACAGCCGTTAGAAAACGGTCCGCATTTTGCCGTCAGAACATAAAGCCCGTAGGAAATTTTAAACATTGCGCTTGTGTCCATAAAATATAGCTCCTTTCTTAAAATGTTATACAACAATGGGAAGCCCTGCTTATAACCAAGTCGCAATCGTGATTAAGCCTGTCTGCTGATAAGCAGACGTCTATGCTGACAAGCAGACGTCTATGCTGATAAGCAGACATCTATGCTGATAAGCAGACGTCTTTTTCACGCTTTGCTCCGATTTAAAGGACTTCCCTTTTATTTTAAGTTGTTCTGCGGATTTTATCAGAGTGAGAACATAATGTTGTTGAGAATGCTTTCAAGCATTTCCTGTCTGCCGCTTGAAAGTGAGTCAACTACTTCACCCTTTTCAAGCGCATACTTTTCAAGGTCCTCAAGAGTTGCTTTTCCGGAAATGATATCTGCGCCGATGCCTGTTGTCCATGAAGAATATCTGTCCTCCACAAACTTGTCTATTCTTCCGTCATCGATCATTTTTGCGGCAATTCTCAGACCAAGTGCAAATGTATCCATTCCTGCAATATAGCTGTAGAAAATGTCGTCAAGTTTGAAGGAGCCTCTTCTTGCCTTTGCGTCAAAGTTAAGACCGCCGTTTGTAAAGCCTCCTGCCTTTAAAACCTCGTACATACAAAGAGTTGTATCGTAAATATTTGTAGGGAATTGGTCTGTATCCCATCCGAGAAGCATATCGCCCTGGTTTGCGTCGATGGAACCGAAAACGCCGTTATCTCTTGCAACTCTCAGCTCATGCTGGAAGGTGTGCATTGCAAGGGTAGCGTGGTTTGCTTCGATGTTCATCTTGAAATCCTTCTCAAGTCCGTACTTTCTCAGAAATCCGAGAACTGTTGCGGTATCGAAGTCGTACTGATGCTTTGTAGGCTCCTTGGGCTTCGGCTCAATGTAGAAGTCGCCCTTGTATCCGATAGAACGGGCGTAGTCAACGGTCATCTTCATAAGTCTTGCCATGTTGTCCTGTTCAAGAGCCATATTTGTGTTGAGGAGAGTTTCATATCCTTCACGTCCGCCCCAGAAAACATAGCCGTTTCCTCCGAGCTTTACAGTTGCTTCAACAGCCTTTTTGATCTGAGCCGCGGAATAAGCAAAAACATCGGCGGAAGGAGAAGTACCAGCACCGTGCATATATCTTGGGTGATCGAAGCATTTAGCTGTACCCCAGAGAAGCTTCTTTGTAGGGTCGGCCTTCATTTTTTCCGCAATGTAATCCGTAACCCGGTCAAGCTTTTCATTTGTTTCGGCAAGGCTTCCGTATTCGGGTGAAAGGTCACGGTCATGGAAGCAGAAATATTCTATTCCAAGCTTTGTCATAATTTCAAAAGCGGCGTCAACTTTTGCGAAAGAAATCTCTTCAGGAGTTGTCTTTCCCCACTTTTTATCAGTTGTTCCAACGCCGAACATATCCGTTCCGTCGCCGCCCATTGTGTGCCACCATGAGAGAGCAAACTTGAGCTGTTCCTTCATTGTCTTTCCGCCTACAACCTCGTCCGGGTTATAGTATTTAAAGGAAAGAGGATTTGTTGAATTGGGTCCCTCGTACTTTATCACAGGGATGTCCTTGAAAAATTCTGCCATGTTTATACCTCCGATTTTTAAAAAGAGCATGATTTTAAAAACGATTACATATTAATAATACACAAATCCACCCTCTTTGTCAAGGGGGTGAATCTCCATTTTTGTCAAAAGGGGTATTTTACTGTTATAAATTTTTCTTGCGGTTAATTTCAAAAAATACCTCTTGACGAACGTTTGTTTGTGTGGTATAATCAGAACATAAGTTCTCGAACAAAAGTTCATAAGCGTGTTTACAGGGGAGGGAAAGCTATGAAAAATGAGGGGAGCAATAACGAAAAGCAGTATGTTGCAATTGACCTGAAATCATTTTATGCGTCGGTGGAATGTGTAGAAAGAGGACTTGACCCGCTTGATACAAATCTTGTGGTGGCTGACATTTCAAGGACTGAGAAAACCATCTGCCTTGCGGTAACGCCAACTCTCAAAGCCTATGGGATAAGCGGAAGGGCAAGACTTTTCGAGGTGATAGAAAAGGTAAGCGAGGTAAACAGCATAAGACGGCAGAAGCTGAAAAACCGTTGTTTTAAAGGCAAATCCGTTTACAGACACGAGCTTGAAAGAGATAGCGGGCTTGAGCTTGATTATATGACAGTTTCTCCGAGGATGGCGTTATACATGAAATACAGCACGGAAATTTACGGGATTTATCTTAAATACGTTGCTCCGGAGGACATTCACGTTTATTCTATCGACGAAGTTTTTATTGACGTGACGGGGTATATTGCCGCAAGAAAAATTTCCGCGACGGAGTTTGCTTCAATGATGATAAAGGATATTTTCAGCAAAACAGGGATAACCGCAACTGCCGGGATAGGAACAAATCTTTATCTTTGCAAGGTGGCAATGGACATTCTTGCAAAGCATGCTCAGCCTGATGAAAACGGCGTGCGGATGGCAAGCCTTGACGAAATGAGTTATCGCAGGCTTTTGTGGGATCACAGACCCTTGACCGATTTCTGGCGGATAGGAAGAGGATATGCAAAACGCCTTGAGGAAAAGGGACTTTACACAATGGGGGACATTGCAAAATGTTCGGTAGGAAGCTCTTATGAAAGCTGCAACGAGGAGCTTTTATACAGGATGTTCGGGATAAACGCCGAGCTTTTGATTGACCACGCATGGGGATACGAGCCATGCACCATCGGTCAGATAAAGTCATACCGTCCCCGGGCAAAAAGTCTTTCTTCGGGTCAGGTACTCAAAACGCCTTATCCTTGGGAAAAAGCAAGGCTTGTGCTTAAAGAGATGGCGGATATGCTGGCTTTAGAGCTTGTTGAAAAGCGGGTGGTATGTGAAAAGATAGTCATAACCATAGGGTACGACCGGGAAAACCTGAGGAGGAAAGATATTTCCGAGCTTTATTACGGGGAGGTTTCTATTGACCATTACGGAAGAGCTGTTCCCAAACACGCTCACGGAACGATACCTCTTGAGGTCAGGACATCTTCTTCAAGGCTTATCACAAAAGCTTCTCTTGAGCTGTTTGACCGCATAACAAACAAAGATCTTCTTGTGCGTAGGTTAAATATAAGCGCAGAGGGGGTTGTCCCGGAGGAAAAAGGAGAGTTTATCAAAGAGGAGCAATTTCAGTTTGACCTTTTTTCAAGCCCCTTACAGCAGGAAATTGAATTTCGGCGAAAAAAAGAGATTCTTGAGAAAGAAAAACGTATCCAGCAGGCAATGCTTGAAATAAAGAAGCGTTACGGAAAAAATGCAGTTTTAAAGGGAATGAATTTTGAAAATGGAGCCACTGCCGCCGAGAGAAATTCACAGATAGGCGGTCATAAGGCATAGTCTGAAATTTACAAATGGAGGAGGATGTTTATGGGAAAATATGATGATATAATAAATATGCCCGTGCATTTTTCAGTCGTTCATCCGAGAATGTCGGTGGCGGACCGTGCGGCTCAGTTTGCTTCTTTTGCGGCGCTTGACGGACATTCCGAGGCTGTGGCTGAGGAAGGACGGCTCACCTGTGAAAGGCCTGTTTTTGACGAGGACAAGGCGGCGGCGCTTGATGAAAAGCTGCAAAAGGCGATATCTTCCCCGGGAAGAGAAATAAAAGTGACCTGCTTTACTCATCGATTTCAAATGCTGCTATACTGACCTTGGAAGCATACCCACAGTACCGTGTCGGCTTGTCCTTCTTGACTCGACTTTTTACAGATTTGCCGTAGTTCACAAGAAACATGGAACGGCTGTAAAAATCCTTGTAGGTGTCGATATGTAAGTATGGGTCGTATGGTTCATCATCTTCATGGTAAAATAGCGACCGGACTTCTTTACTCATATTCTCCGGTCGGCCGCAAGTGTAGCTGACTTCTTCCAGTTCTTCATATGCTTCACGAAGCCAATTTCGTCCCGAAATGACCGGACAGACATCAATATTTCCGTCAGTGCGCTGAAATAGCGGATTCAGATTGTACCACTGATTGCCGACACGAACCTCGGCGTAAACTGCATAATAAGTTCCCATTGATGACTCCTTTTCTTTTGTCTGATACCATCTGTGTCAGCAATCCGAGTAAAATTCTTTCATGTCATCTAAACGGAGGCACGAAAGGCGTCCATACTCATAGCCACTGCCGCAGTCTATACCGATTGCATTATCGCCCTTCCAAATGCACCACGGCATTTTGTCGTGAAAGTAGCAGGTAGGCGTGTGGCCGAAGATCAGTACATATCCTTCGGGAATCGGTTGTGTTTCATCCCATCTATCCCATATGGCAAACTCACGGCTGTTTTTGTAGTCATAAATGTTCCAGGAGGATTTCATGTAATTTTCTTCGGGGGAAGCATGGACAAGTTTGTACTTGACTCCGTTGACCTCGACTTCAAGGTTTGTCGGCAGTTGGCGGATGAAATTGAAAATCTCGGCTCGGATATCTTTGCGGTAATGTTTGAGCTGCTCATGCGTAATCATACCACCGTTCCTGTACCAAAGCCTTTTTTCTCTCCGATTCGTGTTTTCCTTTTCTTCAACTGCATCTTTGCAATGACCGATGGCGTTGAGCATCATATATTCATGATTGCCAATCAGCATTTCGGCATTGGGCATTCTCATGATTTGTCTTAATATTTTGATTCCTCCGGCGTACCTGTCTATCACATCTCCGAGGACATACAATGTATCATCCGCTTGGAGATTGATTTGAGCCATAATGGACTTAAATCGTTGCAGGTTGCCGTGGATGTCGGATAATACATAGGTCATCGTTTCATCTCACTTATGCGTTCCATCGTGTCCGGTGGTTTCATATTTCTAAAAGCATGCATTTCGTATCCTCCGTTTCGAACTTTATTTCGGAATATTTTCAAACCCTGTTGACAAAACTATCGTTGCAATGATATAATATGGTTGTGTCATCACAATGATATATGGAGGCTTGGTTTTATGAGCACAATTCAATTACTTCACGGAACGGATCACATCATCGAGGTTCCGGATATCAATATCGGTAATCCACACAATGACTACGGAAGAGGCTTTTACTGTACCCGTGTCGAGGAGATGGCCAGAGAATGGGCCTGCAAAAAGAACACGGATGGCTTTGTAAATGTCTACGACTTTGACGAAGACGGGCTGAAAGTACTGAACCTGCTGAGCGGCAATCATACAGTCCTCAACTGGATTGCTTTGCTTCTTCAGTTCCGCACCTTCAAACTCGATTCTGAGGTTGCCGTTGACGCACGGGATTATATCATTGAGCATTACTCGGTTGACCTTTCTGGCTACGACATTGTTGTCGGATACCGCGCGGACGATTCTTACTTTCAGTATGCTGAGTCCTTTGTGTCCAACACACTTCCCCTCAGAAGTCTGAATAAGGCGCTTCGTCTCGGCAAACTTGGCGAACAAACCGTTGTTATCTCGCAAAGAGGATTTGAGCGTTTGAAGTTTGTCGATGCATATTCGGTCGATAAGAATGTCTATTATCCCAAGTTCCTGGATAGAGACACCAAAGCGAGAGATACTTATCGTAAAGAAATCAAGAAGACGAAATCATATCGTGATGATATCTTTGTACTTGATATCCTTAGAGGGGAGATGAGTAATGATGACCCACGCATACAACGAATCCTATTTGAGTAATGCAAAGGATCGTCTGTCCTCATTCTTCGATTATGCTATCAATGACTGTAAGATCAAACCGGATTGGATTACCGTACTTTTTATCAACACAGGCTATGCCGAGCAATTTGAGCGCGGCAATCCTGCCTATGTTGCAGGAATGTCCGGTGTTGAACTTGCCCGTGCGGTTATCCTGAAAGCATACGGCAGAAAAGAACTTCCGAAGCCTACAAACTCCGAGGAATGCTCTCCCGAGTATTGGGCAGGTTGGGCGCTTGCAGAATATCAATGGTACTGCGGCCGCAGGTTCAAAGATATCTTCGAGCGAATTCCTTTGACTAAGATTATCGGAATGTATTCGGTCTATCATGAGATGGATATCACGAACTTCATTGATACGATGGAAGAGTTCTACAAGGCTGCCGAAGGCGATTCCAATCTGAAACGCATTCGGGAAAGCAGAGGCTTATCTCAGTCAGAACTTGCGGAACAATCGGGCATCAAAGTCCGAAACATTCAGATGTATGAGCAGAGAGTCAACAACATTGATAAGGCACAGGCACAAACACTTTACAAGCTATCCCGTGTTCTTGGTTGCGATATCGAAGACCTGCTTGAAAATCCTATGATGTAACTCCATTTGTGCACCTGCTTCGGCAGGTGCATTTTCTCTGCCAAAATATGCCTTGAGCACAGGCAGGTTTTCGGGGATCACACAGAATTTGAGAAATCCCACGGTTATATCTTCAATCGTTGTCCCGAGGTTCTTGAATAGTTCGGCTGCCTTATTATATACCTCTCTGTCGATTTCAATAGTCATGGTCACAAGATTTTTACTCATCGTCTTTTCCTTATCCAACTCTGAAGAAGTAGTCTTTGCTGAAACTCGTGAAGAAAGCCGCAGAGTAATCGTTCAAAATTAGTCTGTAATTTCTTCCTATTGTCACAGCTTCTTTCTGTTAGCCCATGTGTAATCGACAAACACATCCCAATTATTCATAATCTGCCAACAGACATCTACCTTCTTTTTCTCAGATTCACGTGGAGATATCCATGGGGTAACAAGAACTTCCCATTCGCACTTCGACCAAAAGTAATACATCACCTCGCTGCGGAGTTGCTTGGCAAAGTCTTCTTTGTTCTGATACTTCTTAGCGGCCTTCTTCACATATTCACGGAATGAACCGTGTTCGAAGACATTGAAGGTTTCGATGCTGCGGCTGTTGCAGTTGTGGTAGAACACATTCCATCTAATCTCGTTTTCGGGATCAACGGTTTGATTCTTTTCCCACGGGAACTGTGCCATATATTCAGCAGACCTTTCGCCATAGGTGGGGCGTATTGTCCTTCCATGCTCAATAATCTCGTCCAAGGTTACAGGCTCGTAATTCCAATACATACAACCTACATTGTAGATTTCATTCCGGCATCCGATGCTATTAAGACGCTTCGCATAATCAACCTCAAAATCCGCTTCATCAGTAAAATGGGAATGAGCATGGAGATGGATTGCCTGGTATCTATGTCCGTTGTACATCGGGGTGAAATAATGGGATAGGATAACTCTTTTCTTCGTTCCGTCTTCCAAGCTTACGCAAATATCGTCGTAATCCTTGATTCCTGCAAGCGCTGCCTTGGCTTTTGCATTGTGCAGAAAGCGGTCATGATTTCCTTTAATGAGAATGATCTGACCGTTTAGACTTTTGATAAGCTCCGGAGCGTCATCGTTTCGTGCTTTCCATATCATGTCCCCAAGGACATAAGTGAGGTCGCCCTTGCCAACCTTGCTGTTCCATCTGCGGATAAGTTCCGCGTCCATTTCCTCAACCGTCTTGAACGGACGATTATCAAAAGCAATCACATTGGCATGTCCAAAGTGCAGATCACCGGTAAAGAATATCTTACCCATCTTTCATCTCTCTTTCTAAATTTGTTTTGTTGACCTTTATCTTCTGTAATTCCTCACTTGACTCGAACTGGTGGAAAAGAAAATGAATTTTATCAATTCGTTTGTTTGTGTGCCAATGTCCGCAGAACCATGCCATATAGTCCGTCGTTTCTTCTATGACATCGAGCCACTTCTCCGTACTGTCATCCACTGTACTTTGGTCGATACCCGGGAGGAATTCTTCGACAGGCTCATATTTGAAAGGGCAGGTGTGTGACAGAACAACATCGATAGCATTTTCTTTAAGCTGCTGCTCTACATATTGCTTGATTTCTTCACTTGGTTGTTCATCTGACCACCAACCGTGTCCTCGGGAAAGGCGATAGAACTTGTCCACACTGTAGGCGCCGCCGATGACGATGTGTCTAAGCCCCTCTAAGTCATATATCTCTCCGTCTTTGGCAAACAATACGGAAGGATAGGCTTCCTCATACCATACGATGCCGCCGTGCCATTCCTTCATTTTATATGTTGGAATATGCCATGGCCTTATTTCATGATTGCCGTGGATACAGAAAATAGTGGGCTTCAATTTGTCAAGTGCATACTTCAACGCTGCATCTCTTTCGTCTTGCTCATAGTTAGCACCGACATCACCGAGGATTACGATGATATCATCCCTTGTGGGATTAAAACGCTTACAGAATCGTTCTATATCATGTTTCTGCCCGTGAATGTCACCGGTGTAATAAATCATAGTTGTGCCACCTTTCCGATGATAAGTATATCAGTCAATTTGATTCTTGTCCTGCGATTTGAGAAAATGTATTCGCAAACCCCCGAAATCATATTCGCAGGCGAACATTTCGAGGGTTTGCTCTTTTAACCGTTTGTTTATGCAGTTGTTGTTTCGCAAACTGTAGGTTTATTCTTTGACTTTCGGAGTGTTCCATCGAAGCCGGAAGCAACCTATAATTTTATCTGCGGTTGGCTCGGGTTAAATACTTGTATTCACGCATCGCTTGCTTGGTTGCCTTAACGATATCAAGTAATACCCGCATTTCATAGTCACTGCAATCTGAGAGAATTGCGGTGAATTCATGATTGGATGCCTTGATTGTATTGGTAAGGCTGTCAATAAGCAGGTCATCGGTAGAGACATTCAGTTCGTTTGCTACCCTCACCAGGGTGTCGAGACTGCAAAACTTGTATGCCGTCTCCACATAACTCATATAAGCAGCAGAACGATCAATTCGCTCTGCAAGCTCCATTTGGGTAATGCCTTTCTTGGTGCGAAACGCACGGATTCTTTGCCCGAGAAGAATGTAGTTGATTTGCATATAGAAACCTCCAAAAAATTGATGTTTCTATTATAAGGTATGGCCGATGTGTTCAACTATGGCTTATTCCAAACATCGGGCATAGATTATATAATAATCTATATACTATAAACGGATGAGGGAGGTGCGTCATGAGAGAACTTGACGATGCAAGGTATAAGGCAATCGGTGCAAGGATTCGTGATGTTCGCCTTCAGCGAAACATGAGCCAAGCTGAATTGGCGGAAAAAGCATTCATCTCCGTTCCGCATATGAGTGAGGTTGAAAACGGAAAGACCAAATTGCGGCTCTCCACTTTTGTATATATAACTGAGGCATTGCAGGTTTCTGCCGATGTACTGCTCCGCACCAACACTCCCGAGGTCAATGAAATATACCAAGGTGAGTTCAACGATTTGTTGGCAGATTGTTCTCCTGCCGAGATTGATTCCATTATCAAGATCGTGAAGGAATTAAAAACCACAATGCGGATGAAGAAAGACGATTACCTATTTTGACAGGTCGGGCAGCAATGTCTGACCTGTTTTTTGTTCTTGCCGCTTTCATTGAAGGGTTTTCTGTAAAATCAATCAACCTCTAAGCGGAGACAATTATCTATTCAATTCAACTATGATTTTCAAGGCAGGTCAATCTTGACCTTCCTTTTTTGCTCTTTGGGTTGGCAGTTTTCAGTCTGCCGACTTTATTTTTTTGCCTTTTTCTTATCTGTGATAAACCGGTGGTTAAGCACTTGACCTGTGGTTAGTCGATATTAAGCCTTGCATGAATTACAATAATCTTAGCCTTATTTTGAATAGTTCAAGTGGGAGGATAACAAAAATGGACGAGATAGATATTCATGCTAAATTAGCTCAGATAGAAACTGCACCGCACTTTTCGGAGATATTTGACGGAGACACAGAAAGGGCTGAGATGATTGCCGACCATCTGATATGGCTGCATACGATTCGCCGTGAGCGACCTCTTGTGTCAAAACCGTACAAGGTGGGCATTTACATCCGATACTTTAATCAGACCAAGTATGAGAATTATCTCGATTTTCACAAGAAGGGGTTTGTAGACACATTGGCATTGTGTCCGAAGTGGGAATTGGTTGACTTCTATATAGATGAAGGCTCAACTGCCCCCAATATGGAGAATGCACCCGAGTGGTGCAGACTGCTTCAAGATTGTCTTGACGGCAAGGTGGATTTAATCATTACACAGAAGGTTTCCAATGTAACGAAGAAACCACAGGAGATTACAATCATGTCCCGCTATCTTGCAACGCTGCCGCATCCGGTCGGAATCTACTTTATCTCCGAAGATATTTTCACCCTTGCTTCTTATTATCAAGAAGATATGCGGGACATAGACTTCTTCCCCGATGGATGGGTGAGCCTGCCGGACGATGACTCCGAGAGGAGGCTGCTGCATGATTGACAAAATGAAACGCTTAGAAAAAGAGCAAGCCAAGGCAAAGACCAAAAAACGCATCTATGTTGAGGTCGATCCCGAAAACTATGATTACTTTCCCGAGACCAGACAAGCCGATTATTACGATAATGATATCCCGCAAAGGGTTGCCATCTATGTTCGTGTTTCTACGGATGATGTCCGGCAGACTACATCCTTTGAGTTGCAAAAGAAGTATTATGAAGACTTCGTTATCAAGCACCCTCACTGGACGCTCGTTAAAATCTACGCTGATGAGGGTATCTCCGGCACTTCTCTGAATAAACGAGAACAGTTTCTTCAGATGATTTCCGACGCAAAGCGCGGAAAAATCGACATGATAATCACAAAGAGCGTTTCCCGTTTTGCCCGCAATATCTATGACTTTATCGGTATAGTCCGAGACCTTGCCGAACGCAATCCGCCTGTCGGTGTTTTCTTTGAAAGTGAAGGGATCTTCTCGCTAAATGATGACTCACAGCTTGCATTGTCTTTCCAAGCAACAATGGCCGAGGAAGAGTCACACACACGAAGCAGGTCGATGGAAACATCTCTGCGTATGCGATTGGACAATGGTATCCCTCTGACTCCCAAATTGCTCGGGTATATGCATGATGCTGACGGAACACTGATTCCGAATCCAGATGAAGCGCCTACGGTTAAACTTGCATTCTATATGTATCTGTACGGCTATTCATCACAGCAGATTGCCGATGCTTTCAATGCTCTCGGACGCAAGTCCTATTTGGGAAATATCAACTGGACTTCCAACGGTATAGTTCAAATACTACGCAATGAACGACATTGCGGTGATGTCCTCACTCGCAAAACCTTTACGCCAAACTTCCGTACCCATAAGGCAAAGAAAAACAGGGGTCAAAGACCGCAAAGCCGATATCGCAATCATCACCCCGGCATCGTTTCCCGCGACGATTATATTGCGGTTCAGCAAATGCTCGATAACGCTAAGTACGGAAACAAGTCTATCCTTCCCGAAATTCGCGTTGTAGAAGACGGCGTCCTCAAAGGTTTCGTCACCGTTAATCCCCGATGGGCAGGATTCAAAGAGGGAGACTACTACCTGGCTTCCAAAAGCGTGTATTCATCTCCCGAGGAAGAACCGCAGCCGGAGGAAGAAATTCAGTTTGAGGTGGAAGCAGGTGACTTTGATCTACGCGGTTTTGAAATAGCCCGCGGCGAGTTCTTCGATGCTCCGCGTCAGCCTCACGCCATTATTTATCATAAGTTTATCAAGTTCAGTACCGCGTGTGTCCGGAAATTCGGCACACAGAATTATATTGAGATTCTGATAAATCCCATTAGCCGAAAACTTGCGATTCGACCGACCACCAAAGAAAACCGTAATAGTGTCATGGCGTCAAAGCCGGAGAAAGGCATCCTATATCCACGGTTAATCCCAACCGCTGCTTTCAGTGAGACGATGTTCAACCTTCTTGGTTGGAACATCGAATACAAATACCGCATTTTAGGCACTCTCTATGAGCAGGATGGCGTAGTTGCCTATATCTTTGATACCGTTGACTCCGAGGCATATTTCAAGCCTAATGTGCTTTCTAAAGAAAACGGCGAAGAAGACTGTATAAATGTGCAGCCGTTGATGCCATCCGGAAAGCGCATTCGTGCAATTCCTGAATCATGGACAAGTTCCTTTGGTAAGCAGTTCTATGCACAGGAGAAGTCCGTAACGGAACTTCAGCGGCAGAGCGAGGAAGATTGGATGCTCCGTTTGGAGGGCCAACTTTTCGAGACCGGCAACAAGCTCCATGTGACGGCGTTTGAAGAACTCAAAAGTTTTATCACGCAGGAATTGCAGGGCGTAGATATTCAGGAGGTAGTTTATGAATGATATTACTGATCAAAGGACAATGACAGAGGCCTTTGCTCCCCCGGCGGACTCAGAGCTGCACAAGATTCCGGTATTAAAAGACGAGGAAGAATTGATTGAAATGAGCACGGACTTCAACCTGGAGGAATTCCAGGTTGTCCGCAGAGAGTTCTTTGCTCATATTCGTGAGCCTGCGGTTACATTCAATAACCGCAAATTCTATGTGAATTCAGCTTGCCTGACCAAGTTTCCGCACACAGACTATGTCCAGGCGCTGATCAATCCTCATACTAAGATTTTGGCTCTCCGTCCCTGTGGTGAGAATGAACGAGGGTCGTTCCAGTGGTGTTCAATCGGTCAAGACAAAAGGAAGCCGAGGCAAACAACCTGTACGCTGTTCTTCCTGAAAATGTTTGACATGATGGATTGGAATCCCGATCACCGCTATAAGATGCTCGGGAATATCATCCGCGCTAATGGCGAATACCTGATAGCATTTGATTTAACATCCACCGAGGTGTATCAGCGTACATATGATGCGGAAGGTGCTAAATCAACGGCATCAAGGTCGCCGGTATATCCGATCGGTTGGCAGAACCAATTCGGTATGACATTAAATGAGCACAAGCAGTCTATGCTCGTGAACATATTCGATGGCTATGCCATCTACTCAATCAAGGAAAATAAGGCAGTTCGGCAAAGTCCGACAGCAACTGTGACTGCCGACACAGTTGCACTGCCGGAAGGAGAAATAAATCATGAGCGAACAGACTCGACAACAAGTGACTATAGCGGTTGACTTGAAAAAATACCGTATTCGCATTCATCGTAGCACACTGACTTTGCTCGGGACACCCAAGTATGTTCAGTTCCTTGTCAGCCCTTCAGCTATGATGCTTGCTATCCAAGGAACGGACAAGAGAACAAATTATACTCATCGTGTAAATTTGGCTGCGCTGCATCCGGATAACTCCTACGAAATTTACAGCACCTCATTTGTCAATAAACTTTGCTCCTTGGTGGAAGGATTAGATAGCGCTTACGCATACAGACTGACCGGAGAGATTATAGCAGAAGAAAATGCAGGCGTTTTTCCACTCAGTTCTCTCCAAAAAATTGATGGATTGGAGGAGCGATAATGGAGTTGAAACGGCTGAAAATAGACGAAGAATTCAGACATTTAATCCGTCCGCTGCGGCACAGAGAGTTTTTGCAACTCGAGCAGAATATTATAAATGACGGCTGTCGTGACCCTATCGTTGTATGGCATGACACCATTGTAGACGGTCATAACCGTTACGAAATTTGTATGCGCCACAGCATTCCCTTTGATACAAAGGATATGGAATTTGAGTGCCGAGAGGCTGCTGTCGCCTGGATATGTGCCAATCAACTCGGCAGAAGAAATATTACCGAAGAGACTCGCAAGTTCCTTATTGGTATGCAGTACGAGAATGAAAAATTGGTTACCCGAATTCGCAATAAGATAGGGAGAAATCAGCACACCCTGGATATATCCACGATGGACGAAGAGGATGCGGACAAGGCTTGCCGCCATTGGACGGCACAGAGAATTGCCGAAGATAATAATGTATCGGCTGCCACTGTGCAGAAGTATGCCATATTTACGAGAGCGTTAGAAAAAATCGGAAAGAAAGAGCCGAAATTAGTGCCCAAGATTCTTTCGGGGCAGTACAAGATTGCCCATAAGCATGTGTTGGAAATGGCGGAACTAAATCCGCAGGATCTTCGGCGAATCAATCGGAAGATTGATCGAAATCCTGCTGAGTTTATGCATTACAAAGCCACGCGACCGGTTGTGCAAGGGAATAAAACAGTTTATTCCGAGGGAGATATTTCCACGGGGCCTTCCGTGAAGGATATGCCCGAGTATGATCCGGATGCGGAAATCAGCAGTCTGACTCTAACGATTCCTTCATGGAAGAGTTCTATTGAACGGGCAAAGAATACGGCAGACCTCACCATCGTTTCTCCCCAGGCTAAAGGTGACTTGGCACAGGCTTTGCGTGAGCTGCGAAATACGATAGCGGATATGCTGTCGGAAGTGGAGGATATATAACATGGATGATTATTCGCCGTTTGTGCCGAATGTTCATTTCGAGAAAATTCCAATCAAAAACCTGGTTTCGAACCAGGATTATCAACGGAATCTGTCGCAGGCGCGTATTGAGAAAACGGCAGAAAACTTCGATCTGTTTCAAATCAATCCCGTAAAGGTCAGCCGAAGAGACGGGATCAATTATGTTTTTAACGGGCAGCATACCATTGAAATTGTTGCACTTGCTTCCGGCTCTCGCGAAACTCCGGTATGGTGCATGATCTATGATGATCTGTGCTATGAACATGAAGCCGATATCTTTGCCAATCAGATGAAATTCGCAAAGAACCTTGCGCCTTTTGAAATTTTCGTAGCGAACTTGGAGGCTAAGAACCAAGAACAGCTTATGATTCGAGATTTGGTGGAGTCTTACGGTTTGAAGATATCTGCCAAGAGAGCACCGGGACACATCTGCGCTGTATCCACTTTGGAGGCTATTTACTCCAAATACGGGTATCAGGTTCTTAACCGTGTTCTTCGCCTGATCATCGGCACATGGGAGGGAGACTCCAATTCTTTCTCCGCCAACATTATGAATGCAGTTACCAAGCTTTGCGTGGTATATAAAGATCAGTTAAAGGATGAGGTGTTCAGCGAGAAACTCGGTGCTGTTTCCATTAAGCAACTGACTCGTACCGCCAGGGATCGCCGGAAGGGGTCAATGGGCTTTGCCGAAGCGATGCTTTTAGAATATAACGGAAAAAGGAAAAGTAATGCGGGCAAACTATTCATGAACAAACTCTATGCTCGGGATGTTTCTCTCTGGATTGAACCGGACGAAAATGAGGATTTTGACGATTCTGAAGCTTTTGAGAATTTCGCTATCGGACAGCTTGGCGAAGATGAAGAAAGCGATAATAACGAAAGCAATGCTTAATAGAGTCAGCGAATAAGCAACTACGGCTTATTCGCTGCTTGCTGTTTTTATTTTTCGAGGTATTCTTCAAGTTCATATCCGCCGCCGAGTATAATTTGCAGTCTGCCGTCATGGTAGACTTTTATACATTCTACCATCTGCCGGACAATTGAGTCATCATAGGTATCTTTATTTTCTTTTCGTTTGTCAATGGTGTCCTGGATTTCCTTAATCCGCGCTTGAAGTTCTCCGTCCTCACTTTCACTTTCTCTAATTGCCGTGATGCGCCCCGAGAGTTGCTCGATTTGCATGGAGATGTTTTTGAACTCATCTTCATAGTCCTCGGCATCACTATCTTCCTGAACGCTCAGTGTTACAAGGTCAAGCATACGCTTATTAAGGGCATCGATTCTTCTTTCAAGCAGGTCGATTTCATCTGAGCCGCCGTTGATTCCTATGGCTTCCCCGATAGTGGATTTCATCAGCATTAGGTAGGTAGATTCGTCTTCGATATTAAATCGATTCAAGGCTCTTACAATGGCCCTTTGCAGTGCCCGCTCATCAACGGTGATGGAGTCGGCACAATATTTCTTGCCATAGTCAAGGCGGCTCATGCATCGCCACACGATTCTGTGCTTGCCTCGGATGTTCCATGTTACTCTTTTGTACCTGCTCCCGCATTCTCCACACATCATTACTTCTGTGAGCGCATATTTGGAATACTTCCCCGATGCGGTCAGCGCCATCTTTTCAGACTGTGGTGTTTTTGCCTTTCTTCGGGCAGATTCTTCTTGCGCCTTGTTGAATATCTCACGGCTGACAATGGCAGGATGGCTGTTTTCGACGAGCCACATGGGCGCTTCACCTTCGTTGGCTTTTCGCTTTTTTGAGATTGGATCAAGTGTCACCGTTTTTTGCAGGATGGCATCTCCGCAATATTTCTCATTTTTCAGCATTCGGATAATCATTGATTTACTGAAGTTCAGTTTCTTGCCGGGAATTTCGATGTTTTCGCCTTGCAAGATTTCGGAGATTTCATCGGTGGACTTGCCGGAGAGGTACATATCGAACACTCTTTGCACTATTGCTTCTTCCGATGGGACGATTTCGGGGTTCCCGTCCTCACCTTTCTTGTAGCCGAGCATTCGGTTATACATAAAGATGGGTCTGCCTTCTTCGAAGTTCTTTCGGTGCGTCCAAGTAATATTCTTGCTGATGCTTTCGGATTCGGATTGTGCGAATCCTGCGTATATGACAAGGTACAATTCGCTATCACTTTTCAGCGTATCGATGTTCTGTTCCTCAAAGTAGATGCCCACGCCGATTTCTTTGAGTGATCTGACATAGTCAAGGCAATCCACAGTATTTCGTGCGAATCTCGATACTGACTTTGTTATGATCATATCGATTTTACCCTTGTGGCAGTCATCTATCATCTTTTGGAATTGAGGTCTTTTGTCTGCTCTCGTACCTGAGATGCCCTCATCGGCATACAGCCCTGCGAACTCCCACTCCTTTTTTGAAGCAATCATTTCGGTATACACCTTCATCTGATTGGTATAGGATGTGAGTTGTTCCTCGCTGTCGGTAGACACTCTGCAGTATGCTGCAACTCGCTTTTGACGATGTTGCGCCTTGTCTACTATGAAGGATTTCTTCGGTTCGATGAGGGTGATTGTTTTCTTTGGAATTTTGGTTACTGCCATTATTCATTCTCTCCTTCGGTGATTTCTGTCCCTACCTTGGTGTAGAGTCTGACTTTCCCCGAACTTGAGAGTGTGACATAGTCTACAAGGTCGGAGAAGTAATCGCAATTAAAGTTTTCCTGGGGTTTCATCATTGAGGCTCGTTTCCTTGCAATTTGAGCGACAATCATTTTCTTTGCCTGGGTTTCTTTATATAACTGACTTGCGATGTCACTAACCTTCTCGACAATGTATTCCTCGCTCGGGTATTCCTTCTCGAGTTCGGTATCCACTTGCCGTTGCAGGCTTGCGACCGTCGGGGAGTCAACTATCCTTATCTTGGGCTTTGGTATCAGCAGTTCGCTGTTTTCGATAATGCGATTCATGAGGATGGCGATTTTCTGTAGGAGGTCGCCGTCGCTGATACGCAGTCTCTTTCCGCATTCTGCATTTTGGCAGGTCCAGCTTTCATTGATTTGTCGTTTCGAGCAGACTCTGCGTAGCATCGGGCTTCCGCAATCGGCGCATTTGATTCTGTTGCGGAGCAGGGCGATGCCTTCGCATTCTCTTTGTACGGTATTGCGCTGCCGTGCGGCTTTCATGGATACCGCACCCTCGTATGTATCTTCATCGATGATTGGGTCGTATTCATCGTCCCCGATGTACTTTGCGTTGTCGATAATTCTTGCAATTCTCGCTTTATCCCATGTATCCGTCTTCTCGGTATAGGGGATTTTCCTCTGCGTGAGGCACTCCGCTATTTCTTTGAGGGAAGCACCCTTGATGTACTCATCAAAGATTTCTCGGATAATTTCGGCTTCGGTGTGTTCAATCACCGTTCGCCCTTCACGGATGGTGTATCCGTATGGAATAAAGCGTGTCTTTTTCATTGCGGTTTCTCCTATATCAATTCAGTGAATTTCAGTCCGCCGAGCAGAGTGACGGTCAATTCATCTGCGTTATTGAGTGCCATTCCTACGATAATTTCCTCGAAAAGCTTCTCATCGAACTCATCCAAGGGTTCTTCTATTTCGTCAATCAGAGATTTTAGTTTCCGCACATCTTGGAGCATTGTAAGTATTCGGGACTCGAATTGATCCTGCCGATCTTCTTTGAGTGTGCAGAGCTGCTTTTGCATCTCTCTGACTTGGGACTGATGTATTTCGGGGGCAAGGTATCCTTTTGAGCGAAGCTCATTCAGTTTTAGAATTGTGGCGTTTATCTCCGCAATCTTCTGACTGATCTGCATCGCCGTTTTGTTATTTCGCTTGTATTTCTGTGTTGCGCTTTCAAGCTTGGCGATAACTTGACCGAGGATGTTCTCTTGCCCGAATCGTAGCTTATTCACCACTGATAGGAAACCGTCATAGATTCGTTCCTCGCTGTAGTAGTTGGAATTGCATGATTTTGTGTTTTCCTCATGCTTGGCGCAGACCCATTTGACTCCACCGCTCCGAACCTTTCGGCGATAGAAAGAGCCGCATTCGGAACATCGAATGCGGCTCGTAAGGGGGTAGGTATTGAATGTTATTGATTTGGTGAACTGCTCTTTTCGTTTTTGGAGGAGGACTTGCGCTTTATCAAAGGTTCCTTTCTCGATAATGGAAGCGTGTGTGCCGGTGGCATAGTACATATCTTCTTCGCCGCGGTTCTTGGATTGCTTGAACGGCACAGTCGTGTCACGGTATGTTTTCTGATAGTGGCAGTCTCCGATATACCTTTCGTTGGAGAGCATATAGGAGATTTTAGTGGATTTCCATTTTTCTTTGCCGTTTTTTGTGGGGATACCTCGCTCGGTCAGCACCTTTGCAATTTCCGTTGTAGACATACCGTTGAGATAGGAGTGGAATATCCATCGCACGATATCGGCCTCGGGAGGATACTCCACAAGCTGCTTGTTTTCAAGTCTGAATCCGTATGGTGCGTTACTGTCTACATAGATGCCAAGTTCCATTCGTTTGACGATGGAGAGGCGTTGATTTTGCGAAAT
>CALWNN010000050.1 GCA_944382845.1 uncultured Clostridia bacterium | reverse complement strand
CTTTTCATTATACCATATTTGACTCAAAAAAGCCACCCTTTCGGGTGACTTTTTCGACAGACTGAAATCCCTGTAGCTTTAAGTGTGCTACAGGGATTTTCTTATTTGAATTTTATCAGGTTACTTCAATTAATTCATATCAATAAACATTTGTAAAAGCTCAGCGCCGTTTTCAATGTACTCGCCGGTAGATCCCGCTGTTTCCTCGGTAAACGACTCAACCCCCTCGACCTCGCCTTTCTTGTGATACATCAGGAAAGGTACGGGATCATTTGTGTGGGTGCGAAGAGCAAGAGGAGTTGCATGGTCGGGCATGATAAGAACCTTGTAGTCGTCATACTTTTCAAGCTCGCAAAGCACAGGACCGAGAATTTTTTCATCAATAAGTTCAAGCGAACGCTTTTTATTTTCAATCTCATGTCTGTGACCGCATTCGTCAGGAGCTTCAACATGGATGTAAACAAGATCCTGTCCTTTTGCAAATTCATCAATCGCAGCCTTTGCCTTGCCTTCAAAATTTGTATCGATATATCCTGTTGCGCCTTCAACTTCAACAACGTTCATCCCGCTGAATTTTCCGATACCTTTAAGAAGGTCAACGGCAGATATCATCGAGCCTTTAAGCCCGTATTTTTCAGTAAAAGGCATAAGCGCTCTTCTTACTCCCTCTCCCCAGAACCACATTGAATTTGCAGGACGCTTGCCGTTCTTGATCCTTTCAAGGTTTACGGGATGGTCTTTTAATATGTCGTAGCTTTTTACCATCATGTCGTAAAGCTTTGCGGCGTTTGGATGCCTTGGAATATACTCCCTTATCGGCTTTCCTGTTATATCATGGGGAGGAGTTAACGTTCCCACGTCCATTGTGCCGTTATTCCATATAAGGCAGTGACGATAGCTTACACCGGAATACAGCTGAAACTCGTCGTTATTGAAATGCTCTGCAAGACATTCCACAAGAATCTTGGCTTCTGCGGTTGAAATATCATCGGCGCAGTAGTCAAGGATAGTCTTGTCCTCATAGTTTTTCTCATCGGAAAGGGTGACAAGATTGCATCTGAATGAAACGTCGGTAGGCTTCATGTCAATGCCTATCGAACCTGCCTCAAGAGGAGAACGTCCCGAATAATAAATCTTCGGGTCGTATCCCAGAACCGAAAGATTGGCAACGTCGCTTCCCGGTTTCATGTTGTCGGCAACGGTCTTTACAAGTCCTATTCTTGCTTTTTTCGCAAGTCTGTCGGTATTTGGAGTATCTGACGCTCCCATAGGCGTCTTTCCCCCAAGCTCGCTTACAGGATAATCTGCCATTCCGTCGCAGAGAAGTACAAGATATTTCATAACTATTCTTCTTTCTTGAATTTATTTTTAACTTAAATATCAGCCCTGATTGTACCGTGAAAGAAACTGTTTTGTTCTCTCGTTAGATGTGTTGCCGAATACCTGCTCAGGAGAGCCTTCTTCAATTATAACTCCCCCGTCCATAAACACAACATAATTTGCAACATCTCTTGCAAAAGCCATTTCGTGAGTAACTATCACCATTGTCATGTTGTTGTCCGCAAGCTCCTTTATTACCTTCAACACCTGCCCGGTAAGCTCAGGGTCGAGAGCCGAGGTAGGCTCGTCAAAAAACAGCACTTCGGGATTTAAAGCCAGCGCCCTTGCAATTGAAACACGCTGCTGCTGCCCCCCCGAAAGCTCATAAGGGTAAGAATTTGCCTTGTCCTCAAGACCCATTTTCCCAAGAAGTTCTAAAGCAAGACTTTCCGCCTTGTCCTTTGGCATTTTAAGTACGCGGATAGGGGCTTCCGTAACGTTTTTCAAAACGGTCATATGAGGAAACAGGTTGAAATTCTGAAAAACAAGCCCAATCTTAAGCCTTATTTCCCTTAAGATTTTATTGTCGGCATAAACGGTCTTTCCGGACTTGTTTTTTTGGAGCATATCCATTCCGCAGACGCAAACACTTCCGCCGTCAGCCTTTTCAAGCTGATTTATACATCTTAAGAGAGTTGATTTTCCGCTTCCCGACGGACCTATAACAGCTATTACCTGTCCTTTTTCAACTTTAAAGGAAATATCCTTTAAAACCTCAAGACTTCCAAAGCTCTTAGACAGATTGCGCACTTCAAGCACAGCCATAAAAGATACCTCCCTTATTATTTATAATAATCAAGCTTCTTTTCGATAAATGAAAAGATAACTGTCAGAACAAGCGACATTGCAAAGTAAAACAATCCTGCGATAAACAACGGCATAAGAGAGCTGTATAGCTGCATCTGCTGTCGTGCTTTCAAAGTTATTTCCGCATATGATACAACGTTTGCAAGCGAGGTGTCTTTTATAAGTGTGATGACCTCGTTTGCGCTTGCGGGAACAACTCTTTTAATTACCTGAGGTAAAATTATTCTGAAAAAGGTCTGGGTCTTAGTCATACTGAGAGAAAAAGCGGCTTCGTACTGACCCTTTGGGATAGATTCAATGCCTCCTCTGAAAATTTCAGCAAAATAGGCGGCATAGTTCAATGTAAATGCAACAAGGATAGCGCTTAACATAAAACTGTCTGCCCGGATATCTATCTGGGACAGAAAATTTCTGAGCAGTCCCGGCACAGCCTGAGAATTTTTAAGATATGGCACAGCGTAGTAGACAACTATGACCTGAAGCATAAGGGGCGTTCCGCGCATAATAAGTATGTAGAGGCTTGTAAGCCACGAAACCGGCTTTATTCTGCACATCCTCAAAAGCGCCACCACCATGCCTAAGGGAACTGAAAACAGCAGAGTATAGCCGAAAACTTTAAGAGTAGGAACAAGATACTCTAAAAGTATTTCCACTACCTTGCCAATTTCTTCACCGGTCATAAACAACTTCCTTTCCTATTAATTTAGCCGGCTAACACGTCAGCATACTATTCTATTATAACTAAATTCTAATCAAAAGGCAATAGCTTCAGGAATTTTAAAACTTTTTTTAGATTTCATGCAAAAAGGCTCTCAGCCTTTTAAAAAGACCAAGAGCCGGGAAGGGTTGACGCCAAGCTTATCATGACCGTTTTCTGAAAATTCCGTTTTGCTTGCAGGCTATTACAGCCGCATTCAGAGCAAGGAACAGAACTCCGAACATGAGTTGAATAAGAATATTCAGGTAATATTCGCCGGTAATTGCTCCCTTGTCGTAAATAAGATATACGTTTTCCGTGTACCAATACATAGGAAGCAACCTTGCAATAGTCCTTACCGATTCGCTTAAAAACTCAATGTCAATGAAAGCTCCGCAGAGAAAACTCATTCCCAGAGAAAGAATGTTTGTGATGAAGTTTATGATATTTGCGGAAAAGCCGAAACTTGAAATAAAAACAGCCAATGCGGTTGTCACAAGGGTATAGGAAAAGGCATTTAAAACATAATACCATTCGATTCCCGTATAGCCTGAACCTGTAATGATTATTCCTATAATAATTAATAATATCCACATACCGAAAACAAATATAGCTGAACCTGCAAAAAGTTGAATGTTTTTTGAAAAGCCGCTAAGACAGGAACTGCTTATGCGGTTTGAAAGGTCTTTGTTGTTGATTTCAATGTAGACAGTTGAAAGAGCTTGAATGTAAATCGCAGTAATTCCAAATGATAAAATCAGAAAAAACATAAAAGTCATCTGCTCCATTCCGTTTGTCTGTTCAACCTTCTGCATAAGCCGCGCTTCAACGCCCTTACTCAACTGCTCCAAGGCAAGGGAAGTGCTTTCGCCTGCCGATTTGCCTGAGTCAATATAAGCGGAGGTTATTTTTATAAATTCCTCTGCGTCGGATACCGCAAGAGTTTTTCCGTAAACCGGATGGATATAGTAACATTCAAAGAGGTCTTCTCTTTCCCCTTTTTCAAGCCTTTCCCCGAAATCTTCGGGGATTTCAAAAATGCAAACCTGATTTGTATAATAAAGGAGCATCCTGAATCTGTCTGTATCTGTCTTGTCAAAATAAGTTGTGTCATGGCGGCTTTCAAGAAAATCGCAGAAATTCTTTCCCGCCTCGCTTTTGTCATTTGTCACAATTCCGATTGACGCTGAGGAACTTTCATACTCGTTGTTTTCGTTTCCTATGGTGATAACGTTCAAGGCGAGAACAGGCACAAATATAAAAAACCATATTATTGCAGCGCTTTTTCTTTTATTCAATATCTTGAAGAACAGCTTAAATACACTCATATTTCTTCCTCCTTACAAGGAAAATTCCAAGAACAATAAACATTACGCTCATAACGGTCATTTTTAATATCAGAAATCCATATTGGCTGTAATCGTCAAACACCGCTACTGCAAAAAAGCTGTCAACAATAATAGAGGCGGGGTTAATTCTGTTGACAATCGGGGCGTACTGCTCAATAATTCCTTTTATGTTTACCATAAGTCCGCTTAAAAAACAGCATATAAGGGATACCCCTGTTGCGATTCCATCTTTTATGCTTTCGCTGAATTTGCCGATTGCTCCGATTGCAAAGCCTATTGCCAGGCCGAGATTTGACCCGAAAATTGTGCTTATATATATGGGAACAAGGTTTTCTCCGAGTTCAACTCCCAGAACAAAGCGTATATAGCTTACCGAAATCAAAGAACATACAGTTGAACTTATAAAGGTTGCAAAATATGAGGCAAGTATTCTCTTTAATTTAGGCATAGCGGTACATTCCTTTCTTGCACCGGCATAGGAAAGATTAGCCTGATTCTCCACAGCAATGCGTACTCCGGCCATTGACGCAAACAAACATACCATGGTTATCAGGTTATAAAAATATGAAACATAAGGATCTGACTCCCTTGCAGCTAAAATTGTTTCCTTTGCCGCAGCTTCATTCCAACCCGAAAGTGTTTCAACTGCGCTCATCACCTTGTCGGGGGAAGAATTTGCTATGTCTTTAATTGTGTTTTCCGTGTGTATATAGTTGTCCGCAAAACTTTTTAAAACAGTTGAAGTCATGGAGTTTTCCGCCACAGTAAGAGAAATGGTGTCCGACACAAGAAAAATTCCCTTTATTTCTTCTTTTTCAAGCTTTTTCTCTGCGTCCTCCATGTCGGTATAATTAACCTCAAGAAAAGGCTCTTCCCCTTTGGAAAGCTCGTCAATGACTGCTTCAAAGGCAGGATTTTCAGCCTCGGCAACTACAGCAACAGGTATCGCCGTAAAAATATTTTCTTCCCAGATGCCTAAAAAGGCAATCTTGAACAAAAATCCCAGCGCCACAGGAAAAAGCAACAGCCACAAAAACACGTCCTTTGTTTTGAAATACTTTTTAAGCTCGTATTTTACATATGAAAAAAACATTGTTACCCCTCCCTGTCACGGAGTTCTTTTCCGGTGACCTCAAGAAACACGTCGTTTAACGTAGGCAACTTTGAATAGACCTGACCTATCATAACGTTTCTGTTTTTGAGAATTTCAAGAACGCTCATAAGATTGTGGCTTCCTCCCGAACAGCACACTGTTAACGTGTGGTCTGAGTATTCCGCAGAAAGAATATGCTCCGCCCCTCTTATTTCACAAAGCACAGAATTTTCAATTGCAGCCGTTTCAATCTCAATTGTTTCCGTTACCTTGACTATCTGCTTAAGCTCTTCTTTTGTTCCCTCTGCAATTTTTCTTCCGCCGTCTAAAATGGCTATCCTTGTGCAGATCTGCTCCACTTCTTCCATGTAGTGGGATGTGTAAATAATAGTTGAACCGTTTTTGTTAAGCTCGATTATCCCTTCAAGAATTTTATTTCTGCTCTGAGGGTCAACCGCAACAGTTGGTTCATCAAAGAAAATAAGCCTTGGCTTGTGGGCGATACCGCAAGCAATATTCAGCCTTCTCAGAAGTCCTCCGGAAAGCTTTTTGGGATAGAAATCTGTAAAATCCTCAAGACCGGTAAATTCAATTGCTTCTTTTACAAGCTCAACCCTTTTTTTCTTGTCCTTAACATACATAGAGCAGAAAAAGTCGATGTTTTCATAAACTGTAAGCTGATCGAAAACAGCCACGTTCTGCATTACGACTCCTATATCCTTTTTGATATCGTAGCTTGTGGGAGTCATCGGCTTTCCGAAAATGGTTATATCTCCCGATTCATAGGAAAGAAGCGACAGCAGACAGTGGATAGTGGTGGTTTTTCCCGAACCGTTGGGACCAAGAAGTCCGAAAATCTCACCCTCTTTAATGTCAAGGTCTAGGTGGTCTACCGCCACAATATCTTTATATCTCTTTACAAGGTCGTGTATCCTCACAACAATTTCAGCCATAAATGTACCCCTTTCAGATTTATTTAGCGTATATAAGACCCTTATTTGCTTTCATGATATGATTATAGCATTTAACAAGCACAATATAAAGTGCAGAATGTCAGAAATATTATGTGACAAATGTCATTTTTTCTTTGACAAGTTGAAAAAAAAGACAAACTGTGATATACTTTATTTTGTAAACATTCGGTTAAAGGAGGGATAACTTTTGGAAAAGCTTCTCGATCTTATTTTTCTGCTTTTATTCTCAGTGCTTATATATCTGGCAGACGGGTCAATGTCAGCTGAAAATATTCTTGTTTTCCTTATAATATCAAGCGCTGTTGTTTTTCTTATGTCTCTTCATCAAAGCCGAAAAAAGCTCATGACGGCAGGGGCTTTTGTTCTGGGAGCGCTTACGCTCATATTCCCCCCTGTGCTTTTTGTTTCTCCGATAATACTTTTTTATATGCTTTGCAGTTGCAAACGAGCGATAATTCTCTTGGTATTCGGAGCGATAAGGTTTTCTTCATATGCAGATATGAAAGCTCTTATAATGGTCATTGCAGGCTTTGCCGCAGCGGCTGTGGTATATATACTCACCGAAAGATACGAAATCTATAAAAGGCAGTTTTTCGACGCAAGAGATATGCTGTCACAGGAAAATATGGAGCTTTCCGAAAAAAACAAGCTTCTTACCCGAAAAACAAACGACGCCGTTTCAATTGCCGTTCTTACGGAAAGAAACCGTATAGCCAGAGAGATACATGACAATGTGGGGCATATGCTCACAAGAGCCATATTGCAGATGGGCGCTGTTGAAATAATAAACACCCAGGAAAATTTAAAAGAACCTCTTTCAATGATACGATCCACACTTGACGACGCAATGACAAATATACGGCAAAGCGTTCACGACATTCACGATGATTCTATAGATTTAAAATTTGCATCCGAGGACTGTATAAGGACTTTCCCCGAAAACTTTTCAGTCAGACTTGATTACAATATCACCGAGGATATTGACAAAGACGTAAAGCTTTGCATTTTAGGCGTCTTAAAAGAGGCTGTTTCAAATATTATAAAGCATTCAAACGGCGACAAGGTGCATATTATCATGTCCGAACACCCCGGATTTTACAAGCTTTCCGTTACCGACAACGGCAAAGGAGGCGTTATAAAAAATTCCGGTATCGGTCTTTCAAATATGAAAAGCCGTGTAAAAGAGTTTAACGGGATACTTGAGATAACTCCGGCCAAGGACAGCTTCAGAGTTTATATGACCCTCCCGAAGGGCGAAAGATATGCATAAAAATCAAATAAGGAGAAACACGCAATGAATATCATAATTGTAGACGACGATATGCTTGTTACGTTATCCCTAAAGACCATACTTGAAAACGAAGGGGACATAACCGTCCTCGCCACAGGTTCAAGCGGTAAAGACGGGATAACGCTGTATAATCAACACAAGCCGGACGTTGTTTTAATGGATATAAGAATGAAAGAAATGAACGGAATAGAAGCCGGCGAGGAAATTCTGAAAGCTTACCCTGAGGCAAGAATCCTTTACCTTACTACGTTTTCAGATGACGAGTATATTGTAAAGGCAATAAGCATGGGCGCAAAGGGATATATTTTAAAGCAGAATTATCAGGGAATCGCTCCGGCGCTCAGGGCAGTGCTGGGCGGACAAAGTGTTTTCGGCGATATGGTAATGACAAAAATACCATCGATCATGAACGACGGCAAAAGACTCGACTACGGCGATATTGATATTTCAGACCGGGAAAGGAAACTTATAGAGCTTGTTGCAAAGGGGCTCAATAACAGGGAAATTGCAGAAAAGATGTTTTTAAGCGAGGGTACGGTGCGAAACTATCTGAGCAGGCTGCTTGAAAAGTTAGAGCTTCGTGACAGAACCCAGCTTGCGGTATTTTATTATACCAATGTGTAAAGACAGGATAACTAAGTCGCCGATGTCCCCCTGCCGAATATTCGGCGGGTCTGCCTCATATTGGATGATCTGCCTCCCATAGGTGGCAGGGTTCCATTCAGTTTTTCAGTGGGGGTTTTAATCCCCCACTGAAAAACTGAGGAGCAAAGCTCCTATCTGCAGCTTGCTGCAGTCAGCGACAGATTGCTTTTCGTCGCAACGTGATTAAGCA
>CALWNN010000049.1 GCA_944382845.1 uncultured Clostridia bacterium | reverse complement strand
ATGTCAATGTAACGGTTAAGTTTTTAAAAAGACTTAGCCGTTTTTTTATTACACAAACAAGAAAGGATCGGTGATAAATGATAAAATATTTTGATATCTTTGCAGGGATCGGCGGATTTCGCTCAGGACTTGAAAAAGCAGGAGGCTTTGAGTGTGTCGGGTACTGCGAGATAGACAAATATGCTAAAAAAGCATACGAAACAATGTACGATACAGAAGGCGAGGTGTATTACGATGACGCAAGAAAAATCGATCCAAATGAGTTACCCGATATCGACCTTATATGCGGAGGCTTCCCTTGCCAAAGCTTTTCAATTGCTGGAAAAAGGGGCGGATTTGACGACGCAAGAGGAACTCTTTTCTTTGAAATTGCGAGGATCGCTGCCGTTAAAAAACCTAAATATCTGCTGCTTGAGAACGTACCCGGTCTCCTATCGCATGACTCAGGCAGGACGTTTGCGGCCATCCTCAGTTCATTGGATGAATTGGGGTACGATGTCGCATGGCAGGTGCTTAACAGCGCAAATTTTAGAGTCGCCCAATCCCGAAAGAGAGTGTTCATTATCGGATTTTTTAGAGAAAAATGCGCCGGAAAAGTATTGTCTTTCACAGACGCAAATCCAAAAACTCTTGTACAACGCATACCCGGGCGAGAGGGCTGCCGAGTGTACTCAGCCGACGGACTGAGCATAACTCTTACGGGAACGGCAGGCGGTTTCGGAGGGAAAACGGGACTTTACGAGATCATAGGACTTCCCATCAAGGTAAAGACCAAATCCGGTTATCAGATAGCATTGCCGGGTGATAGCATTGATCTTGCCTACCCTAATCTCAATTCAAGGCGAGGACGAGTTGGGAAAGACATGGCTCATACCATTACAACAAGCTGTAATCAGGGATATTACGCTATGTGCATTGACATGAATCCCGAACCGAAAGTGACTGAACTTGCAAGGTGCATAACGTCAAGGCAGGACAGCGGAATAGGTCACCATAAGGGAGAAAAGTCGGGAGTGATCGTGATTAGCGATCCGATTGCGGTGCTTACTCCCGAAAAGGAGAAAGTTCGTCAGCAAGGTCGAAGATTTAAACTTCCAAACGAACCGATGTTTACAATAACTGTCACCGATAAACACGGCGTTATTTACTGCGGATATATTCGCAGGCTCATGCCTTTGGAATGCTGGCGTTTGCAGGGGTTTACAGACGAGCAGTTCAACAAGGTGGCAGGGACAGGAATGTCAGACGCACAGCTTTACAAGCAGGCAGGAAATGCAGTGACTACAAATGTAATCGAGGCTCTTGCAAGGTTTATTTTAGAAATTGACAAGGAGAATGCAGATGAATAATATGATAAAGATATTTGAAAGTAAAGAATTTGGAAAAGTGAGAACCTTGGTGGATATTAAAAGATATCTGCCGAGTGCTTGAAATGAAAGCAAACAGTGCCGGAGAGGTCGTCAAAAGACTTGATAAAGATGAGTACGATTCAATCGGACTCACCGATTCGCTCGGAAGAAAACAGAAAGCATATGTTGTAAACGAATCAGGTTTGTATTCAATTCTTGTAAGGTCTGATAAACCTAAAGCAAAGCCTTTTCGTAAATGGATCACGACCGAAGTACTCCCAACTATCCGTCGCACAGGCGGCTACGTCAGCAACGAAGAAATGTTCATAGAAAACTACCTCCCGTTCCTCGACGAGCCGTATCAGAATCTTTTCCGCTTGCAGATGATGGCGATAAATCAGCTCAACGAGCGTATGCAATCTGAAATGGTACGCTGCTTTTCACGACACCACACACCATCCACATATTCATCTGATTGTTTACTCAACAAATTCAAAGCAGGGATTTTTAACACGGGAGGGCATAGATAAAATCCGTTCCGTATTTGCAAACGATATATTTCATGATGATCTGCAGTCCATATATCAGGAGCAGACGTTAAGCCGCGACGAATTGAAAGCTGTATCAAAAACAGAGTTTCAAAGCATTGTCAAAAAAATCAAGCAAGAAAGCTTTGGTAATCCGCAGCTTGAAAATCTTATCCGCAAACTATATTCTCAGTTACAAAGTATCAAAGGCAAAAAAGTCTATGGGTATCTTCCGCCCGATGTCAAAGAAACGGTCAATAATATATTTTCGGAACTTGCAAAAGACGATAATATCCGTCAGCTTTATGAAAAATGGTGCAGCTTGGAGAGTTTGAAATACAAGACCTATACACAAAAGGAAAAAGAACTGCCGCCATTGGTTGACAACAAAGTTTTTCAGTCTGTGCGGAATATGATAATCAGAACTGTACTTGATATGAATGATTTTGTCATCGATGCAGAAATGGACAAACCCGAACCAACGGAACAATCCGAAGATAATTCTGATAGTTCAACTGTAGAAATACCTCCGCTGTTTGATGAATCTGAGCAATCTGAAAATGATAAAGTGATATTTTCAGATAACGATGAGTTGACAGCCGAAGATTTCATTTGGAGCGATAAAAATGCGGTAACAGTCGATACGGTAGATTATGAATCTCAAAGTAAATACTATCTCAAATGGAGTAAAACATATAAAGAAGCCTGCAACTTGATTTACAACAAGCAATCAACGTCAGAGGACTTTCAGAATGCGGAAAAGCTTTTGCTTACCGAATCAAAGTCAGGAAACGTTCTTGCCATTCACGATTTAGGAAAGCTGTATTCTACCGACAAGCTTGGCGCAAAGGACGAAGAAAAATCATACGCATACTACCAAGAGGCATTGCAGGGATTTATGGAAACAGAACCCGATTCGGATTTTATGTTTCCATACGAACCGAAATATGAGGGTCAGATCATGAAACCCGTGGATTTGCGTTCTTACGTCCGGTATCGTATAGGCAAAATGCATTGCCATGGTCTAGGAACTGAACAGGATTACGCTCAAGCATTTGAATGGTTTTTGAAGTCAGCTCAGGAGGGCAACAAATTCGCCCGGTACAGTCTCGCTAATTTGTATTACCACGGCAATGGTGTGGAGAAAAATTTGTCGCAGGCGTTTTTGTGGTATCAGAAATCTTCTTCGCAAGGTCAGCCTTATGCATCATACTCTGTTGCTCAGATGTACAGCAAGGGAGAATATGTAAGTCAAAGTGAAGAAACCGCCCAAAGATACTACAAGGACGCATTATCGGATTTTCTGAAGATTGAAAAGGACGATCAGGCAGACGATAATCTGTATTACAAGCTGGGGGTTATGTTTAAAAACGGGCTTGGTACTGACGCTGATATGGATAAGGCTATTGATTATTTCAAACGTTCTGCTAAGCTTGAGAACAAGAATGGTCTGTATGAGTACGGCAAGGCTATGCTTATCGGTGAGCATATTGCTCAGGATAAGCATAAAGCGGTTGAACTGCTCGAAAAAGCTATTAAACTTGAAAATATCAATGCAAAGCGTTTTCTTGCTTTGGAATATTTATCGGGAGAACATCTTGAACAGAATATTGATAAAGGGCTTGCTATGCTTACAGAATGTGCTGACAACGGAGATACTTTTGCCTGTTACAAGCTCGGAAAGATGTATTTCAAGGGTGAAATTGTATCGCAGAACTTGGATAAAGCGGAGAAATATTTGTTGTCTGGCGAAGATAACGAGTACACGCAGTATGCACTTGGCAAGCTTTATTTGCAGGAAGAAAAGTATGATATTCAAAGGGCTGTTTACTATTTTGAAAAGTCCGTTGATAAGAACAACTGGTCAAGCTATCAGCTCGGCAAACTTTATCTTTTCGGTGCAGAAGGACTTGAAAAGGATAAGGAAAAGGCTGTGGAGTGGCTTACAAAGTCCGCAAATGACGGTAACGAATACGCTCAGAATATGCTGAACAATATGGAGCAGTTTGAGAATGCTGTACTTGCAAATACAATCCTCGGTCTGTTTGCTAATCTCAGTAGATGTATTGAAGATGATTATACGCAGAAGTATAGGTCGGTCAGATATACAGTTGACAGCAAGCTGAGGCGAATGATAAGGGAGAAGAAACAGGAGCTTGGATTTAAGGACGAGCAGGAGCAGGGTTACGGGTAATACTATATTCTGCTTTGTAAAAAACAGAGCAGCAGATTATATATTTGTGTATAAAAAGTACGGCAGATGATGTAGAAAACTACAACATCTGCCGTTTGACTTTTAATTGCGTTTGTTATGATATTTATCTGAGAGTAGTGAAGTTTTTTTAGATCTGCTGATACTGCATCTAATGCATCTGAAATATCAAGAGCTATTATAAATAGAGAATAACTATATTCGCTTTATGATTGCAATGTAACATAAAAAGAAACAGCAAATATTTAAATCCTCTATAAATACATTAAATCATGGACTAAAAGAATAAAACTTATTCGGTGTATAATTCGGGACAGATTTTTAGTAGCTTTCTTTGCGGAACATAATCGGTAGACTCATTCCTGATTGTGGCAACAAAATATCCGTCTTCAAAGATATATCTTGCGCCGCACCAATCGTTTTCGCAAAAATCGATATCATAATACAAATCGATTTTGATATCTCTTGTTACTTGTTCAAAATCAGTATTAATGAAAAAACTATTACCGCTTATATCAGACACAAAGGCATATTCACCATTAAACGATGAAAGCATATAAAACTCATTCAAATCATGCAAGGCACCGTCTTTTTCTGCATACCCGTATATTCGTTTATCATTGTCGGTTCTGCAATACATAAGATATTTTCCTGTAAAAGCGTTGCAGTATGTGAAATCATTGATTGTTCCTTCATATCCGTAAAATTTTGTGTTTTCTGTTATTTGTCCATTGGTGTCAATATAAAACTCATTTGAATCATCAGCAACCAACGCAGTACCATTGCAAAAATATCCAGCTTTTGAATATTTAGCTTCAATGACAACATTGCCATTTATATCAATATATCCAAAGTTGATTCCATCTTCAGAAAACGGAGAAAGGTCATCGACAAAAATCGGGCAAATTACAGATTCTAATTTAAACACTTCATCACCGTAAAAGTTCGTTACTGAATAAAGGTTATTCGATATATTCTCACAATAACGCAATTCTTCTATGAATTCAGGGTAATCGTCAGAATCATTGATAATTACAAAACCGTTATCAACAATATTATCGGGGTTTGATATAATGTCCTCATTTCCCTTAATATGAAGCTCATCCGTTGTCTCTTTTCCCGATTCAGAAGTATCGTTTCCAAGATTTTCTTCATGTGAGGCTATGCTTTCGGATGCACCAGAAAAACAATCACACCCTGTAAAAGCTACAACACAGATTGCAGCTAAACAAAATACTATTTTCTTTATCATAAGCACCTCTTTACAATGATAGCCTGAATGTTTCAATCTGAAAGTCACCTCTACTAGGACATTCAAAGTATAGTATAAGGGCATAATTTCCAATTTGATGACTATCAAAAGGATATCCCGACAAAAGGTCTGTGGAAATATGCTCGCCAATAGAAGTTAAATCATCATACGCAATGTAGTTTTGGGACGGTTCATAAAAAATAAATGAATAATCCGTTGAATAACCCAGATAAAGTCTGCACAATTCAAAATTAGAAGTTATTCGAGAAGCGCCGTTGCTGTTTTTTACAAAGCAATTTACATTGCATGTATAATTCTCCGGTAGCGAGATATCTGATGCAGCCACGTTAATATAATCTATGTAATCAGTAGCAATATTATAGAATTTATATACTTTCCCTATATATGGTAAACCTTCAATAGCTGAATCAATGAAAGATTGCGATATAGAATCATACATGATTTGGACTGCATCACTTTCTGAACTGCAATTTGTATCATATATTTCTACCATACCATCGGCTAAACCTTGGGCTATTAATTCTTGCTCTTCTGAACTAAATTTACTACCATTTAACTCTGAATTGCAGAACTTTGTAATAACTTCGTCTATAACTAAATCCCTAGCCATCTTAAATGTTGCTTCTAAAGTGACATTTAAGATAGCATCTCCATAAGTGACATAATTGATGCTTACTTCATAATCATAATCGATTAAATCGTATTTTTTACAATTAATATCGTATCTTTCTGGCGGCACAAATTCTCCATTAAGATTTGAGCATGAATATGGTGTACAATCACCATTACTATGAGATGTATCATCAATTAGTAGTTCATGGGAACAAAAAGCTCGATAATCATTACAATTATTACAAGTATACTCGTTTCTAACGTTGTTTTTTAGCTTTTCAATGCCATAAACCATTTCTTTATCATCTTCATAGTTTGTATAATAGTCTTTCAAACTATTTAAAGTGTAAAAAAGAGCCCTATCTTCTTCATATATATTCACATCATCTTCGAAGTTAGGATCATCAAATGTAGTACTGCAATATTCACATTCATAGCAATGTGCATTTTCGTGATAGGTTAAAATATGATGTCCAATTTCTTCATCTATTAGCACAATTCCGTAACTTTCAAGATTTTCACAAACTTCAAGCTGCTGCTCGGTGATTTTATTCTGTTCACGTATTTTTTCAGCTTCATGTGCATCCAGTGTATCTTTCAGAATTTCTTGGAAACTTGGAATATCCCAGATTACACCGTCCAACAATTTTGCTTCATATCTATCCTCGGCGATTTTTGTATATTCTCTTACAATTTGACCATCATTTAAATATTTATAAAAAGTGTTCGGATTTTTTGAATCAAATCCTAAATAAAGATCAATGTCAGAAGGTTTTGTGGCTTTTGATAGACTTACACCATTAAACCAATAAAGGTTGTCCTCAACTACATCGGGCAAAGTATCTCCATCTGTGTCACTGGTTCCTATATCTTTTCCAATATTCGAGAAACTTGTATTTATATCATCAGCTACATCTGCATGATAATATTTACCGCCAGTTGATGTTGCTATTGTATTAAGTAGATTTTCATCAATATCATAACCAAGTCCAATAGTATAGATTGTAATGTTGTTTTGAATGGCAGTTTGTGTGTAGGAACTGTTATAATTTCCTCTTCCGTCAGTAAGCATTATAATAATTTTTTTGGTATCGGTATAAGAAATACCAAAGTTGCTTATAGCTTCTGACATACCATTCGACAAGGAAGTGCCGCCGGTACTATCTATTAGATCAATTGCACTATATAAGCTGTTCAAATTTGATGTTAGTGTTTGATAGGTTTGTGCGCTTGAATCAAAATCTACAATAGCAGCTCTATCAATGTCTCTCAAACTTTTAACGAATTCTTTTGCTGCATCCTTGCGAATATCTGATGTATCATTCCATGACATACTTCCAGAAGAAT
>CALWNN010000048.1 GCA_944382845.1 uncultured Clostridia bacterium | reverse complement strand
GAAAGGCTGTTGTCCTTCGGTAAATATGCAGAGGACGCACAACCGGATGTGCTGGTAACGTTGATACACTCCTTTGTGGAGCGCATTTATATTACCGATGAAAATGATGAGCGTCACTGTCACATCTTCATCAAAGGTTGCTCGAAAGAAGATTATGATGACTTCTTCCGGGCAACCGGTTACATAGAAAACACACAGGAAACCGGAGCCGTCACATCCGTTTTACCTGTGTGTGATTCAGAAGAGTGTTGCAAACACAATATGATACTTGCAATTCCATTTACTATGTGCTAAACTTGATATATCGTCTCTTGTCATGACGATAACCTCCTTGTGGTTTTTTAGTTCGGTTGGCATACCTTACTTTATTAATCATAGGAGGTTTCTTTTTTCTACCCATAGCTAAAGCTTTTTATCCGCCGGCAATGCCGGTGGTTGGCATAACCGGTGGTTTTGCTTGACAAAAAGAAAAAGCCCGATAAAACCGAGCTTTTTATGGAGCTGATAGTCGGACTCGAACCGACGACCTGCTCATTACGAATGAGCTGCTCTACCAACTGAGCCATATCAGCATATTAAATTTTGTCTGATCCTATCCTGTCCGCCGCTGTATCGCTTTACCGACAACCCACGACCTGCTCATATACAGTCAGAAATATAGTCGCCTTGCTCCGCTATCGCTGTCGCAATTCTTCTTATTTCTTTCCTTCGCCAGCTCCCTTCATATGCCTCCGGCAGCGGTTACTTATTTATTATATCACAAAATTGCGTTTTGTCAAGGTTAGTCTTGCCCTTATATAGATTTTTACCAAAATAACGATTCTATATTGTCATATTACACATATAAGTCCTACATTTGTTTTAAAATTTAGTTACAATAATAAAAAAGCACTTGACAACGATTACATTTTGTGATATAAATAATATGAAGTTTAATCGTATAATATATTTTTACACCGTTAAACCAAAATCAACTGACATTAATCTTTTATTAATTGAAAGGAGAGCGTTATGAAAAATTTAAAAAGACTTCTCGCCGGTGTTCTTGCCATTAGTTGCATTTTCGGAACTGTAGGCTGCTCAAAAGACGAAGGCAGCGGCGACTCAACCTCAGACGATTTTGTTCCTACCGAGAATATTGCAGTAGATATGGCTGACGCAGCCGACATCGAGGCTATTCCGGAGGGTGCTGAATCCAATATCAAATGGCTTTCGTATTTCGACATCAATCCTGCCAAGGGCAGCGCCGAAAAGAGAACCGATCTCTCGCTTTTCGAGGAAAAGGGCGGAACCATTGAGTATATCAGAACTACATCAATGAAGAAATACGACGACCTTGCAACAAAAGTTCTTTCAGATGATGTTCCTGATATGTTCTGGTATGAGCAGAATATGACATTCCCATGCAACGTTGTACAGGGAATGTTCCAGCCGGTAGACGACATTGTTGACTTTGACAGCGCACTGTGGAGCGATGTAAAGGAAGCCGCTGAGGATTACACAATTAACGGCAAGCATTATGTTGCGCCTGTTAAATTTGAGATCCAGTCGGTTCTTACATACGACACGCAGGTTATTGAAGCAAACGGTCTTGAAGACCCGTATCAGCTTTATCTTGAAGGAAAATGGGACTGGAACACATTTGAAGAGCTTATGCAGGAATGGGTTGCTCTGGGCGATGAAGAAAACATACACTACGGAGTAAACGGCTGGCTTCACGCACACATCTTCCACTCTACAGGTAAATCCCTTGTCGAATATGACGAGACTACTCAGCAGTACGTTTCAAACGTAAACGACGCTGACCTTGAAAGAGCTGCAAACTTCCTTTACGACCTTACAAAGGATAACCTTTACTATGGTGACTGGATCGGACAGGCAAGCGACTGTTTCAAGAAGAACATTCTCTTCTATGCTATGGGAACATGGGCTTCAAGCGACACACATACTCCTGCCGACGGCGAGAGCTGGATGTGCGTTCCGATTCCTAAGGATCCCAACTCCGACGTTTACTATCAGTCCTCTACACCTAACGCATATATGTGGGTAAAGGGTTCGACAAAGTCTGAGGCAATGAAGTGCTGGATGGAATGTGCTAAAATCGTTAATACACAGGAATCATACATTCAGACAAACAAGGCCAAGTTCATGGAAAACAACCCCAACTGGTCTGAAACTGCATACGACCTTGTAAACATCGAACTTCTTTCAGATAAGTTCACACAGGTATTTGACGCAGGCTACGGAATTTCCACCGACCTTTCAAACAATGACGCCGCTTCTAACCCAACTAAGGAAGCAATCATTGCTTATATGTACTCATCGGTAAGTAAATCTGATGAAGAAACCGGAAATCAGTACACATGGACACAGCTGAGAAACACCTACAGCTCCAAGATCCAGTCAGAGCTTGACAAGTTCAACCAGGAATACAAAGCATTCCTTGAAGCAGACTCAAACAGCTGATATTAACCGAATAAAAATTGCAGGAACCCGTTTTTCGGGTTCCTGTTTTTTTGTACACTCAAAATTGTAAAGTTATAGCCAAACGCAAGCGATACCGCCGTAAACAGAATCTAAACGCTGTATTGCAATAACTGCCCACCGTCCACATAAAATATCCTGACAGCCTCTTACTGCCAAGCCGTCTGCTCTCCTTTTAAAATAGTACGACAGCACATTTCCTTTCACCCAAATCTATATGTTATGCATACCATATATAGATATCAAGCAACACAAGAATAATCAGTTCATTTAAGACCGGGCAGACCGGGTTAAAAATTGCGGTTACAAACAAATAAACGAATAGTAATTTATTCAGACTTTTACAAATCTATCACATAATCATCACAGTAACATGAGATAATTTAAACAGATGAACATCATATTATTTTCTCCATAATATAATATTGCGCGCGGCAGAGTTAGTTCCCACTCTGCCGCTTTATTTTACGCAAATAAGAAAATCAATAAAAATAAAACCCGCTCCATTAAAGGAACGGGTTTATTATACAAATTTAGTTCTTACTGTTATTACGGCATTGTGAATGCAGTGATACCACCTGCTGTGGTTTTTTCCTGCTGAGTCGGGTTGCATCCTACATAGATGTCTGTAGAAGATCTTGCCCAAGCAACTTCATCAGGAAAACCCTTGTCGTTGAATTTAGCTCTCCAAACGCTTCCGTCAGCGTCTTTGTTAAGAGTTGTATTAACAACGATTGAAAGCTGAGTCTGAACATCGGTTGCAAGGTTAGATGAACCCTTAAGAGCAGCAACCGTAGCTTCTCCTGTTTCATTTGTTACGTCGATATCATCAGTATATTCCTGAGTATTAGGAATTGTGATCCCAGCATTCTGACATTTCTGAGCGAAACTTGTAAGAGCATTGTAAATGGTCTTAGCGGATGAGTTAGCTGATGTAAGCTTTGAATCCTTGATATATCCCATCATGGCAGGAACAAGGATAGCTGCGAGAACACCGATGATTGCGATAACAACGATGAGCTCAACCAGGGTAAAACCCTTTTGTGTCTTTTTCATAGAAAAATCCCTCCATAATATTATAAAATTTAAAGTGCTTCTGTAAGCACTCTGTCCTATAAAGAAAACATACACCTTTTATTAAAATTACTTCTGCCTCTTTAATTCCCAAAGCAGTCTTTGCATTTTGTTTTTAGTAATAATCCCCAAAAGCTTGCTGTAATTTCTTGTTCAAAGTTTATATGTATTTCTTAGTGTATCTACATTATAATACGAAATTTCGCCCCTGTCAACACCCGCACAAAACTTGTAACCACTCTGTAATAACTTTTGTAGATTTTACAATTTGCGCCCGTTTTTTTGATAATTTATTGGCATTTTGCACAAAATGGTTTCTCTTTTGTTACAAATATGAAACCCAAGGCAAAATTTTAACTATAATATTTTCGCAACTTGAAGTTTTGATGAAATTCCGTCATGATGCAATTAATGTTTACAAAAGATTTACATCGTTCTTTATAAGGCGACAATTTAGCCAAAACACCAAATTTCTTTTGTGCAATATGTACAAAAGAAAAGCCTTCTCATTAAAAGAAGGCTTAAAATCGGTGTTTCTTGGATACCGGGTCGCAACACAACAAGCTTATTGCATGGCAATAAATCTCTTGAGTTCCTGAACGCTCAGACACTTATCTATAGCAGTTTCCATGGAGATAGTCCTGTTCTTGACAAGCCTTGCAAGCTCCTGGTCAAGAGTCTGCATTCCGTACTGTTTTCCGGTCTGCATTGCCGAGTGAACAAGGTGTACCTTGTCGTCACGTACCATTGCCTTGATAGAGTCGATTGCATTAAGTATCTCACAGCAAGCCACACGGTTTGTATTGTCAAGGGTGGGGCAAAGGGTCTGTGTTACTATTCCTACCAGAACCGAAGCAAGCTGAGTTCTTATCTGGTGTTGCTGATGTGCGGGGAAAACGTCGATGATACGGTCAATAGTTGACGGAGCGTCGGTAGTATGAAGAGTACTCATTACAAGGTGTCCCGTTTCAGCGGCGGTAACGGCGGCGTTTATGGTTTCAAAGTCACGCATTTCTCCAACGAGTATTACATCCGGGTCTTCACGGAGAGCCGCACGAAGAGCAAGCGCAAATCCATCAATGTCCTGACCGACTTCACGTTGGTTTATCATTGAACGTTTATGACCATGCATATATTCGATAGGATCCTCAATTGTGATAATATGAGCGGACTTATTAACATTGATGTGGTCTATCATTGCAGCAAGTGTTGTAGATTTACCTGAACCTGTAGGTCCTGTTACAAGAACAAGTCCTCTTGGTCTCATTGCAAATTCAGCAAGCACCGGCGGAAGCATCAGCTCTGCAAGGGTAGGGATATCGTTTCTTAAAAGTCGTATAGCGATAGCGGTATTGCCTCTCTGACGGTAAACATTGACTCTGTGTCTGAATCCTCTTTTTGAAACGAAAGTAAAGTCGGTATCGATATGGTCCTTGATAGACTGCTGTTGTCTTTCATTACACATCTGCTCGCAGACTCTTAATATGTCGATCTCTGTCATGTCAGAATAAGCCGAAAGCTTTCTCAGACTTCCTCCCTGTCTGACTATAGGCGGGATACCAACTGTAAAGTGCAAGTCGGAGCAACCCAGCGCTCTTGACTCGTCAAGTATCTTGTCAATATCAACTGTTGCCATTGTTTTTTTCCTCCTGAAAACTCTATATTTTATAACACAGACAGCGATCTGAAATTATCATCAGAATTAAATTTGTCAAAGCTGTGTTTTAATTTAAATCTGGTCAAAGCCGATTAAGCTTGCTTAAAATTGCAAACAGAACCCGTCGCTTGTTCGGCAAGGAACATCGGCGACTTGGTTATACTGCGTAAGTTACACGAACAAGTTCCCCCATGGATGAGATTCCCTTTTGCACAAGTTCGGAAACGTTGTCACGGAGAAGCTTTGTTCCCTGCTCTCTTGCAAGGGCGGAAATCTCGTCAGCCTTAGCGCCTCTTGCAATGATCGAGGACATCTCGTTTGTGGCCATAAGTATCTCATGAATAGCGGTTCTTCCTTTATATCCTGTGTTTGAACATTCCTTACAGCCTACAGCTTCATAAATCTCGATAGGCTTGTCAGGATCTATTTCCATAAGCTCGTTTTCCTCTTTTGTTGACAATCTCTTTTTCTTGCACTCCGGGCAGAGCTTTTTAACAAGTCGCTGAGCAACAACTCCGATAAGTGATGTAGCCACCATGTACGGTGCAACTCCCATATCCACAAGTCTTGTAATTGTTGAGGCGGCGTCGTTTGTATGAAGCGTTGAAAGCACAAGGTGTCCTGTAATAGCGGCACGGATAGCGATCTCGGAAGTTTCCTGGTCACGCATTTCTCCGATCATTACTATATCAGGGTCCTGACGAAGGATAGAACGAAGAGCCGCAGCAAAGGTCATTCCGGCTTTAGCGTTTACCTGACACTGATTTATTCCCTCGATAGCTTTTTCAACAGGGTCTTCAACTGTGATTACGTTGACGTTTGGTTTGGCAAGCTCACCCAAAGCGGCGTAAAGAGTTGTTGTTTTACCTGAACCGGTAGGTCCTGTAACAAGAAGCACTCCCTGAGGTACCTTAAGGCAGGATTCAAACATTTTATAGTTATAATCGTTCATACCAAGGTCTGTGATTTTTCTTACTCCTACGTCGCCGGTGGCAAGAATACGGATAACGACTTTTTCTCCGTGTACAACAGGAAGATTGGATACACGGACGTCAAGGTGAACTCCATCAACGTCCTGAGAGAAACGACCGTCCTGAGGTATACGCTTTTCTGCGATGTTCATTCCGCTTATGATTTTGTAACGTGTTACAAGTGAATTGTGGATAGCGCTTGAAACCTCCATAAGCTGAACCAGATCGCCGTTTACTCTGACTCTTATTCTTGTATAATTCTTGAAAGGCTCGATATGAATGTCGGTCGCCTCCATACGGAACGAGTTCTCAACTATCTGCGTCGCCAGCTTAACAATAGGCGCGTTTTCGATCCTGTCCGCCGAAAAGTCAATCTCTTCTATGCCTTCTTCCTCAAGAAGCTCCTTATTAACGTCCTCGACAACGTTTGACATTGTTCCTTCCGAGTACATTTTGCCGATAGCCTTTGTAATAGCTGATTTTGTCGCCATCACAGGTACAGGCGTACATCCGGTTATAACTCTAACGTCCTCAAAAACGTAAAAGTTTATAGGGTCGTTTGTTGCAACGGTAAGTCTTTTGCCGATAAGAGACACCGCAATAAGATTATACTTTTTTGCAACCGCTTCAGGAATTTTCTTTACAACATCGGCTTTAAGTTCCGTTTCCGTAAGATCTATAAATGGAACGTTAAGCCTTTCCGCAAGGCACTTGGCAAAGTCAGTCTCGCTTACATATCCAAGCTCGGTGACTATCTCTCCAAAAAGCTTGTTTTTTTCCTGCTTTTTCTTTTCAAGGACTTCGTTGAGCTGCTGCTCGTTTATAAGTCCCTTTTCAATAAGGTATTGTCCGATGGGTCCGTTTTTCATTTGATTACCTTCCTTTCGCAATATTCTTCAAAGGTTCTCTGACTTTACCTGATTTAATTGAAATAAAAAATCCTTGTAATGTCAAGGGATTTGTGATAAAATTGAATTAACAAATTCTATGGGGGATTAATTTATGTTAGGATACTATATTCTGCTTTATTTTATGGTCTTTTGTTTCGGAATAGTCATAGGCAGTTTTCTGAACGTGTGTATTTACAGACTTCCCAAAGAGGAATCAATTGTAAAAAGCAGTTCTCACTGCATGACCTGCGGAACAAAAATAAGAAAAAGAGATCTTATACCTATTGTAAGCTGGTGCATACTGAGAGGAAAGTGTCACAGCTGCGGCGCAAAGATATCTCCAAGGTACACAGTTGTCGAGGCACTGACCGGAGTGCTTTTCGTACTTGTTTTCTGCTACTATGATATAATGTATCACCCAATCGAAGCGATACTTACCTGCCTTTTGTATGCCGCCCTTATTGTTGTGTTTTTTATGGACTGGGATACTCAGCTTATTTCCACGCCTGTTGTTATATTCATTGCCCTTTTGGGAGTTGTGGAACTTCTCATAAACGAATTTGCCGAATATCCGCTTAACAGCATAACCCTAAAATCAAGAATAATCGGATTTTTCGTTATCTCTGTGCCTTTTCTTCTTATTGAGCTTTTCTCAAAGGGGAGAGCCATGGGCAGAGGAGATGTTTATTTAATGGCTGCCGCAGGTCTTTTTTTAGGAACAAAAGCTGTTATTGTTGCGGCATTTATAGGAATGATAACAGGTTCTGTAGTCGGGATGATATTAAAGCACAAGACCGGAAGCTCAAAGTTCGCCTTCGGACCGTTCCTTTCAATAGGAATTGCTGTCTCCGCTCTTTTCGGAAATTACTTAGGAGATCTTTACCTGAGATTTTCAGGATTTATCCAATAGTCCCCGCCCTTTGCGATTTCATATCAAACACACCCCTGCTCCCCTTTGGGGAGCAGGTTTTGCTTTCCCTTTGGGGAGCAGGTTTTGCTTTCCCTTTTGGTGAACAGAATTTCTCGGACATCTGCAAAGACGTCTGATATCGCCGTCCCCATTTCCCGTACTCTCGGCGCACAATTATTCCTGCGCCTTGGGAATGCTCTTAAAGAAATGCTGACCTTATTTTCGGCACTTCTTTAAAAGCAACAGCCTGCCCTGCAAAATGCAGGGCGGTTGTTGTTTTTCTGATGTTTATCAGTTTGCTGTAATTGTAATGCTTTCAAATGTATCAGACAGATTTGTTCCTGAAAGCTGCAAAGTGATGTTTCCGGTAGCACCCGGCTGGATCTCAACTGAAGAGAACGATATAACTATATCTCCGCCGATTGCTTGTGCAGTCGCATTGTAGGTATACCTGAGGTTACCCCAGTAGTTGCTGATATTTGATACCGTTCCATCGGCAATTTTGATTCTGATAGTTCCGCTGGTTATGACCTCTGTTCCGGAATTTGTTATATCGAATCCTAACTGGCCTGCAGTGCTGCTCCATAAATTTGTCAGCGAATGAGTGACCGTCAAGTATCCTGTAGGTGTATTTTCCGTATACTTAGCAACAACTGTAAGATCAGAGGTTACGTTGATTGGTGAGAAAGGAGTCACTATAGGATTTCCTGCGTCGTCCGTTCCGTGTACTTCCCATTCGCCTATATAACCCGTTTTTTCAGGAACTTCAAATGTTGATGCGTTAAGACCTGACATTACAGTCTCTGTATTGAGTACCGTTGTTCCGTCCTCGTCGTAATAAGTTATAGTGCAATTCTTGTAGAAATACGGCTCGGCTTCGATATTTCTCGTTACGCTTGCAAATTCGCTGTCGTCGATAACATCTTTATCAGAGCCTTTGAACTTCCATACATAACCATCATATCCGGCAGGAACTTCCACAGCAGGCGGAGAAACTGCTCCTGCGTAATCCACAGTCTGAGTTAAGCCTATCTGCGTTCCCGACGAGTTATAGAAGCTTACATCAAATGTAGCTCCCGCCAGAATATACTGTGCGGTAAAAGTTTCGTCCGCCGAAGCGACATAGTTGTATATTTCATCTGCCGTGTATATATTGCCTGTTACATTTGATTTCCAACCTGAGAAAGTCTTTGAAAATACCACACCGTTTACGGTTTCACTTTCATATCCGGCTTCCGGAACAGCAGGAGGAGTAACTCGGCACTGTCTTCCCTTTAATGCGGTATAACTCATTACCGTTGATCCGCCTGTTCCCGGGTCGAATGTAAGATTTACATTCTGAAGCGGCGTAACGGTTACTCCCTTATAATAGAAAATAAACGTATGGACATTTGAAGAATTGGACTTGTCGTAATACTTCTGCTGTTCCGAGGTGAATGATGCGTCCGCAGAAGCTCTTTCAAAGCCTGCGTAATCAGAGTCCTCAACAGAACCGCCGAAATCCTTTACATACATTTTATATCCGTCATCATCTCTGAGATTGATATTTTTGAGATAAAGGTATTCACTTGACTCATACGGCATTTCATCATAATCGTAATTAGCCTGCGCAGCCGAATAGTCGTACATTGTTATTCCGAAATCAACATATGCCATGTTATTTTCGTCAATGTTTCCCGTTGCGGTAAATTCATACTGATAATCAGCATAGTAATCAAGATTGTAAAGAGAACTTGCACTTCCGAAATCAACTCCCAACTCATTAAGAGCAAACTTTACAATCTGACCCTTCGCACCCTTCCTGCTTGCAACGGTTCCGTCCGGTGTGTAATCGCTGTACGCTGAACCTCTGACATTATCGTTGTCAAACATTATAGCGGAGTCAAACTCAACATCCGGAAGTCCGCTGAACTGTTTTCCGGAAACAAGGCTTGGCACTCCAACGTAATTCTGAAGAACGATTACGTTTGTGGAATATCTTACTTCATCGCCCAAGGCGTCTGTAAGACCTGCCGAGATCATTACCTCGTCCTTGAAGGCTTCAGATTCGTTGAAAAATATATTTGTAGGCTTTAGAACGTTCATAAGTGCGCCGAAAACTATCGCCATAAGCGCAACTACCACTATAAGCTCAACAAGGGTAAAACCGCTCTGAAGATTTTTATTCTTTTTCAAACTGTACACCCCCGTTTATATGCCATCAAGATACTCGGTTTTCGACTTGAATCCGTCGTCGGTATAATAAATATCTATATATCCTGCCGAATCTGCCATAGTCAGTATATTGGAATATTCAATCTTATAATAGCCGTTTCCCTCAGTCATATTGGCCTCGTCGGTCTTTTCCTTGTCGGAATACCAGAAGTACAGATTTCCCGAATCGGTGGAGTCAAAGCCAATGCTCAACGCCTTATCCTTCTCGACCTTTTTCATCATCTGAGAAGAAAATGTTTCAGTGCCGTTTTTTTGGTAGAAAACACCGTGATCGTCCTTGGGAAGAATAAGATAAAGAGTTTTTTCCTGTTCCGAAGAAGCGTTTATAAGTCTTATCCAGTATTTGCCGTTTGCCGTATCCGGTCTTGTACTGCTGAAGAATTTCATTCCCATTGCGTTTTCTGCGTCATAGGAGTTTACAACATAGGAATATCCGTCAACAGAAATTGCATAGGATCCGAAAGTAAATGTCATGGTGTTTTTATTTGTGGCGCCGCTTGCGTTATACTCGCTTACATTCGTGGTGCCGGAAGTAATCCCGTCGATATATGCGCCCATAGGATTAAAGCGTTCAACGTCTTCTACCTGCGTGTCTATCTCCTGATCGTATACCTGGGTTTCGGCATTCATTCTGATGCTGGTGATCATTATGCCTATGACCATAGCAAACATCATTGCGAAGATCGTCATAGAAACGAGAATTTCCACAAGGGTCATACCGGCAAGGTTTTTCTTTATTTTATTCATTCAGATCACCCTTTCCGTTATCAGCTGAGATCCTGAGTATATTTAAGAATCTCATAGCTTCCCGTGTCATCTTCTGTTCCTCCTCCAACATTAGAAAGGTCTGACTTATCCGAAGGAGGGCAGTATGCGCAGTAGATGGCGTTTCTTGTAGTGAGCTGTCCGACGATAACAGATCCTATAGCAAATGTATTTCCGGTCATAGTCTTATCTGTTCCTCCGACGGTTCCCAGGTAAAAATCAACGTTAAATCCGTTGTTTACATCAAGAGAAGCCTGTCTTGCATAGAAAGTTCCCTCGAACAAAGCCGGGTTGTTGGATTTGATGGTTGTTCCCTCTGTAAGAAGGTAAATTATATATCCGTATCCGGGAGAATAGCTGTTTGCCGTATCGGGAGCTCCTGTAAGATTAAGTTGTTTTGTACCGCAGCTTACACCGCCAACACTTACTCCCACGTTGCTGTTTTTCCATGTGTCGTAGTCAAGGATACAAAAATCCGAATTGGTTTCAACTGTCGCACCTGTAACAAAGCCGGAGTGATTTGAATCAATAACTATTTTCTTTCCGTTGCTGTCGAGCTTAACAGAGCCGTCGGGATTTGTTGCATATACGGGAGTTACAGTTGCGGAAGGAGTATACGTATCAACAGTAAAGTAACAGAAGCTGGGCTTACCTGATGACGACGCCTCAAGATGCTTGGTTTCATTTTTAACAAGTATCTTCTTTCCGTTATTAAACTGCAAACCGTTTTCCATAACTATAATAATATCTCCGGAGCTTTCGGTCACTTTGACAAGAATTGACATTCCGCCGCCAAAGCTGTTCAAGTCATTCTTGCTGATATAGCAGTTTCCTGTTATGATCTTGTCGAAATGTATTCCCTCATAATCTCCGCCGGTGTAATTTGAAAGGTAGTAGGCGTCCTTATTATTTACAACTTCTTTATACTTTGTTGAAATAGTGCTTACATTTGTATCATCGGAAATAAGGATATCTTCAGCGTGATAGATATATTCTGTTCCCTCGTATTCAAGTGTAGGAGTTGCTCCTCTTGCAGACTTTACAGAAGTAAATACTCCGCTTGACAAAGGCTGAGCTCCGCCGTAGCCGTTGTTGTAAATCTTTCCGGTAGACTGACCTGCCGCAGTTCTTTTAGTATCCTCATGCATTGTGGGAGTACCTGTAATAGTTCCGTTTACAAAGAGATTACCGTAAACATGGAATTCCGCTCCTGTTGTGATATACAGATCGCCCTCAACATACACATCGCCGTAAATATATACCTTGAAAGATCCGCTGTCAACTACCATATCGCCGCCCATTATGCCGCCGTTATCATAGCAGTATACATTTCCGTACTGAACGTAGTCGTTTCCGCCTCCGAAGTTTGTGACCATACCCGACACCGCAAGCGCATTATATCTCTGAGCAACAAGCCTTGCTGAGTCGGTGTGAGCGGAAGATTCATTCTGAAGTCCGAATACGACTCCGCCTGCAAAGAGATCGATATCGGCGGTCTTGATACCGGTTGCGGCGTCAATGTCAGAATCAGCTCCGAGAATGGTATGAGTAGCATTTGTAGTAAACGCTTCACCGGCATTTACATAATTTGAATTACTGTTATTTTCCTTTTTGATATTGGACTTCACATATGTATCATTTCTTGTGAAATTGATAAACTGGGTAGCGGTAAGGGAGGTTCCCTCGCCGGAAATAGAATCCTGAAAATCCAGGTGGTTGTGGTTTTCGATAGAACCATACTGGAAAAACTGACCATATATTACAGGGTTATTGTCAAATGAGTAGAACATATCTAACTCATTTGAATCGTTGGAACCTGCCATATCTCCGATAACGTTAAGGTTGTTATAGCCTGCCGAGTTGCTTCCCGTAAGTTCAATAGCGTTAGTGAACTTTGCGGTTTTCTGAACGGTATTTTCCTTAAGGTAGCACACTACGCTTTCCTGTTTTCCGTTTACAGTTGCAGTAGCGGTTATTTTGATAAGGCTCTGACCTGCCGGTCTTTCAATGGATATTTCGCAAGTACCCATATCTCCAAGATCTACTGGAGTACTTGTTGCCCCGGTCTGTGCTACCTGAACGAAAGTATCCCACTGTGTACTTCCCGGCGTGAGGACTGAGTCCACAAAGGTTTCAAGGCAGGTAGAAGCTGTATAATAAGCCTGTTTTTCGTTATAGTTTGAATAACTTTGCTTGCTTGCCTGTGAAACAAAGGAAAATGCAGTAGCGGCAAGTATCGTTGCAAAGCTCATAATTGTCAGAACGGCAAGAAGCACGCTTCCGTCCTTATTTGAACGAATACTGCCAAATAGCTTTTTCATTACTGAAACCATCCTTTCTTAAAAATTCATCTGGTTTGTTATTTTGAAGCTTTTATTTTGTCCCGTCCCACAGGCAAAACAAAAGTTAAAAACGCTTTTAGGTGAAAGCGAAAACACCGCCTTCACCGTTATTTAAGCGTATGCTATTTATTCTTCCTCGGCAGCATCAACTGCGTCCATATCTGCCTCTTCGTTTGATTCAAGCACTTCGTCAACATTTTCGCCCTCAAGCTCCTTTACGAAATAAAGACTGAATCCCATTGTTCCTTCATATTCAGACGCACCGTAGTCGTCGATTGAAAGAGAAGTCACTACAAGGCTTGTTTTATTGTTGCTGGTAGGGATCTTGTCAATAAAGCTGAGCAGGTTGTCAGGAGACGCTTTAAATGTTATTGTATAATTATAGCATCCAACCGATTCAGCATTTGTTGTTGTTGAAGATGTGTTTCCTGTGGTTGCCTGTTCGGGAGTTCTTCCGATATCCGCAGCGTCGATGATCGGGATATCTACCTCTGTAACATCTGCAACATATGGAGAAAGTGCGGCAGCTACAGGACCGTTAATGGTCATATCGCTTACATCTATAGGGTTTGAGGAATTCTGAAGAAGTGTGATAAGGATATCTTCAGCCTCAAAGGATTTCGGAACATCGTAGAAGTTTGCCGCATATTCCTGAGCCTCCTTAAGAAGCTCGTTGCACTGAACCTTTACAGTTTCCGCAGCTGCAAGATCCTGCTGAACTTTTTCGTATTCAGCCTGAACAGTTGAAAGCTCCGTCTCAGCCGTGCCCACTGCCTGAACCTTTGGCCTTATCACCAGCATAATTCCTATAGCCCAGATTATACACAAAAGAATAACTATAAGAAGTACTTTATCTCTGTATGTAAGTTTCATTATTCAGCATCCTCCTGTTCGATCTCACTGCCTTTAAGCCTGAGAGTGATAGATGAAATCTTGATCTTTCCGGTCTCGTCGTCGGTACTCCATCCGGTATAGGAAACATCTGCGTATTCATTGCTTTCAACAAGCACCTTGACAAAAGCTCTCGGGTCGTTTGTGCTGTCAAGGGTAATATCACCGATAGTTATACTTCCGGAAACATTGTAGGTAAATGTCTTATAGGTTACATTTCCTCCCGCTTCCGTAGCCTGAGCGGCAAGCTTATCAAAGGTAGACTTAGTGATGATAGGCATTGTATTGAGCGAATCCGACGCAAGCTTTATCTTGTCGTTGTAGTTTGTAAGATTCGCATATACAAGATTGTACTTAGAAGCCTCGACGATCCTGTTATTTGCGTCTGTTATCTGAGCCTGAACATCGGCGATATCTTCTCTTATACTATTTTCTCTGATGCCTACTATAAATGTTATAGCGAATATAACAAGAAGTGAAGCAACAAGCGAAATACCTGCTGTTATAAGGAATGAGTTAAGTCCCGCATTTGAGCGTCCCGTTTTGGAATCGATCTCAAGGAGATTGATCCTTTCAGTCAGCTTATTTCTTCTGTAAAGTGCGCCGATAGCGTTGGCAAAGTCGGTAAACTCAAAGTTTTCAAATCCTGTGATAGTATTTGGCACCGGTAAGATCGAAGCCTGGACGTCCATCTGAAGAAGAGCGTCTGAAAGCGCGATATAGTCCCCTATCTGTCCATAGAGAATAACGTTTGAAATTCCGGGACCTCCTCTTGCCTTGTTAAACTGTGTCATTCTGAAGATATTCTCATTAATAGCTTCGATTATGTAATTTTCGCTGGCGTAGTCGTCTTCAGATATAGGCGTATATCTTGCGAATGCCATCTGTCCGTTTTCAAAGAGAGTAAGACCAAGAAAATCCTTATTGATCTGAATAACAAGAAGAGGCATTTTTTCTAAGTTTCTCTGGTCCGCAAGAACTATTCTTGTAATTGAGTTACAGCAGATATTTACCGATCTGAGTCTTATGCCCACAATGGAGAAAAGCTTTCTGTAGCTTTCTACTATGCTTGAAGGACAGGCAGTAGCAAGAACCTTTAACGCGCCGGGATTTTCTTCCCCTGCGTCGCCTACTACAGTATATGAAATTGAGTATTCATTTGTAATACCCATTTCATGAACCATCTGGTTCTGGACCATGGTAAGGAGTTGTTCTCCCTTTGCCCTTGGAACAACAAGTTCCTTGAATACGATACTGCTTGACGAGAAGGATATAACTGCTTCTCTGTCCATCATCTGTTCCGCTTTTAAAGTTGTTGTAATAAGCTGAGCCACGCCGGAGAGGTTTACTATTTCTCCGTTATTGATCATATCGTCCTCAACTGTAAGCTGGCAGGAACGGTCGATCCTGATCTTGCCGCCTGTGTTGGTTCCTTTAACTACATTGATTTGTCTGTCCGAAATGTCAAATGACAGCATTGATTATTTCACCCCTTATTTTATTTGAAAGATTTTTATTGGATATTACCCATTGAACCGTAGAGCATCGGGAAGATACCTGCAAGACAAAGACCGATTGCCACACCCATGATAATGATCATAAGAGGTTCCATAAGTCCTACGAGTCTGCTTATTGCAGAGTCTGCTTCTTCCTCGTAGTAGTCCGCAGTTTTTGCAAGGATCTCATCAAGAGTACCCGATTCTTCACCTACATAAATAATAGAACAGAACATAGATTCAAATATTTCTGTTTTCTGGATCGAAGTCGAAAGAGGCTGACCCTGTTTAACTTCGTCTATGACCTGAATGAACATTTTGTCTATGTACTTGTTTCCCAGAACCCTTGACGAACGTTCAAGGCATTCGACCATAGGGATACCGGACGAATAAAGAGAGGAAAGTGTTCTTGCAAAACGGCCTGTATAGATCTTTCCCATAAGCTTTCCCACCACGGGAGCCTTAAGCTTTATCATGTCAAAATTCATTCTGACCGAATCCACCTTAAGTGCGTATCTGACGCCGATCACAATGATCACGACGGCTGCAATCAAGTATAAATATTTTGTTGTAAGGAAGTCACTGAATGCAAGAAGAGCTTTTGTGATTCCGCTCATATCCTCTTCTTCCATCATTCCGGCAAAAGAAGGAAGGATAAGGGTAAACATACCGATTACCATTACAACGCAGAGTATACCAAGTACGATAGGATATATCATTGCGCCCTTTACCTTATTTGCGGTCTTGTTTTCATTTGCGTAGTGTTCGCTTAGTCGGTTCATTACAACGTCAAGATTACCGGAAGATTCGCCTGCGCTTATCATCGATACGAAAAAGTCGGGAAATGCGCCATCCTTGGTCTGAAGAGCCTCCGTAAACGTAGCGCCCTTCTGCACCTCTTCGTAAACGTCCAGCCAGCATTGCATCGCACCCTTTTTTTCCTGTTCCTTATAAAGGATATCCAGAGCCTTTACAATAGTAAGACCGGAAGACATCATCGCAGCAAGCTGACGGCAACAGAATGAAAGCTCCTTTGTCTTGAATTTATAAATTCCCTTTTTGCCTCCGCCCAGATTTTCAGTGTAGCTTACGCAGAACCAGCCCTGATCATGGATCTTCTGAAGGACCTCCTGAGCGTTCTCAGCCTCCATTGTTCCCTTCTGAGTTTTTCCGGCTGTGTCCTTAGCCACATAGGAAAAAGATTTCATTTAAAACATCACACCTCCGAGTTTTCTTTTTAATACAAATCACGTATTTCAGTAATTATACCATTTTTCTCATTCATAATCAAGTAATTTTCGCAGATTATAAAAATTTTTCGTTACAAATTTCTGACCGGTTTTTATTTATTTTGTACAAAAATGCGTGCTATTTATATTTGTTACGATACAATTTACCATGCTTTTCCGCTTTTGTGTCTCATGATTGTTTACTTACAATTTATTATATAAAATTTTAAACTTAAATTGCGATTAAAAAACACAACTGCTCTATATCAAGTAGACAATCGTGTTTTAATTACTCGTCATAATTTGGCTTTAAAGTTATCAGGACGCATACTTTTTCAGATACCTGTCCGATGATACCTTATAAATCACAAGGCACAAGAGTGCAATAAGTCCGCCGGTTATCATAACACAGGCGCTTACATTGCCGTTAAGCTGTTCAGACATCCACAGGCACGGACGGTAAAACAGAACGATTCCTGCTTCAAGAGCGTCCTTTGTTTTTTCAACAAAGATACTCGGTATAAAATAAACCGCAAACATAAAAAATACTGCGGCAAATCCCACCCTTATGTCAAATCTTCCGTAAGCGGTCTGACGCTTTCCGTCGTCCCAGAATATCCTTAGCATCAGTCCAAGAAGGATAAGCCAACCCACGAAAGACGTAGTGACATCGTTGGTTAGAAAAGGAATAAGCTTTAAAGTCACAAACTCGTTGGAGTTTTCAAATATCACTCCCAGAACCGTAGCGATCACTGAACAGGAAATCTCTCCCATAAAAACCGCAAAAATATTCACAAGCACTATCATAGCCACTCTTCCAAGGACAAACAGAAGCTCCCTCGGAATACGGTCGATCTTGTATTTTTTAAAGCTATCCATATATATCCCTTCTTTGTGTATACGCAGTATATCTATATCTATATCTTGACTCATTCCTAAATCAAGTATAGCACACAAGCTTTACAGATGTCAAGCAGATGAAAAAATTGTTGTAGATTTATATGAAAAAGAGCAGAAAAACAGTGCAGGTATACAATTTTTGTTTTAACTATTAAATATGACATTCATAGTTGCATTGCGGCGTGCAACTTTCCTGCTGTTTTCAATTATATATGAGGGAGATTTTTATTAAAGGAGGAAAAATGAATAGCAAAGAAATATTTGACGTAAAAAAGGGCAGTGACAACGTTTCGGCTCTTATGCTCGGCGAAGGTGTGGTATGGAGGCGCAACTACGCCGAGGATATGCCTGACAGAGGACATATGCTGGTTTGCTACGACGCCGAGAAATTCAAAGGAAACACCTATCCTCAGAACTATGGAAGCGGAAAATGGCTTGACGGAGTAAGTGGCAAAGTGCTTGACATGGAATACTGTCGCAAAAGAACGGTATACCGCCGAGAGCTTCCGGGCGTTGCCATTCGCAGCAGCGAGTTCAACATGGAGTTTGACGAATCACTTCCGGGGATATCCTATTATTTCCGTATAAAGAATCACGGCAACAGCACGTCTCAGGCCGTATGGATGTCCATGCGCGGAGAAGACGGATTGGGATTCTCCATATTTTTTGCATGGTTTGCCACAAACCTATACATTCACACCACACCCACCGCGTCGCTGATAAAATATATCACCACGGACAATTATGCCTATCACACTATAGCGGTGTGCATAAACGAATCAAAAGCATACATCTACCTCGACGGAGAGCTTTTATTCAACACCGGTCACAGAGGCTATAAAAAATGTCTGTTTATCGACACCAAGCCGACCTATGCTCCTGTAATGATGCAGAAGCTTGCAATCTACAGCACCTGCCACGATCAGGCGACTGTAAAAGCCATATCAGATCACATAAACGCTCAGTACGAAGTTGAGCAGGTCCCCGAAAGCAGCCGATATATGCTATACAACAAGGGAGAGCAGTACGATTCTCTAACGGGAGGCTGGGTGGTTTGCCCTGAGGGAGCGGAAGAAAGCGTCACCTTTGACGATAACAACATTATTTTAAAGACCCGCCGTTCTTCAGGAGTAACATATACCGGAGCCTGCCAGACTGCGCTTCCGATTGATCTTTCAGGCTACTCAAGACTTTGTTTCAAATTGGCTGTCACAGCCACGTCAGGCGTATACGGGTGTTATTTCGGTTACAGAACGTCTTCCGACGGCGCATTGAATTTAAGCGAAATGACGGCAAACCAGCTCACTTCCCATAACAGCGCCAATGAAGCGGACGCTGTGGTTCTCTCTTTTGATCTTCCCGAAGACAAGTCGTCAATCATACCTGTCCTGTATGATAATTTTACCAATTATAATGCCAGTACTTATATATACAGCGTGTGGGCTGAATGAAGGGAGGGTATATTTTGGCTTTAAGATCAAAGCTTATGATAACCGCAGGAACTCTTATGGGGATCGTTTCTCAGCTTATGGGAGGTTTCACATCTGATCTGAAAACTCTTATAATATTAATGAGTGCGGATTTTATCACCGGGATAATCGTTGCGGGGATATTCAAGCGTTCCGACAAATCAGAGAGCGGTGCCCTTGAATCCAAGGCAGGATTCAAGGGGATCACCCGCAAGTGCATGATACTTGTATTCGTTCTTTGCGCACACCGTCTTGACATTGCCGCAGGTACATCCTGCATACGAAGCGCAGTTATAGCGGCATATATTGTAAATGAAATGGTATCACTTATTGAAAACGCAGGGCTTATGGGACTTCCCGTTCCGGAGATCCTGAAAAAAGCCATTGAAGCACTTAGAAACAACAGCAAATAAGAATTTACGAAAGGAGAAAAAACATGATACTTGACATTTCTAAATTTCAGGGAAACATGAATTTCAAAACCGCCGCCTCAAAAGGAGTTGAAGCTGTAATGTGCAGATGCGCATACGGTGCGGCCAAGGACACAAAATTTGACGCCAACGCCAAGAACGCAGCCTCTGCCAAAGTTCCCATAGGAGCGTATATGTTCGCCACATGGCACTATTCGTCTGTTTCAAATTCCTTTGACAAGGCAAAACAACACGCAGAGGAGCAGACAAGAAAAGCTCTTTCTTTTCTTTCCGGAAAGAAAATCTCAGCTCCGGTAGCTATTGACCTTGAGCTTGAAAAAGGAGCAGAATTAGAGCTTTCAAAAAGCCAGCTTACAGAAATAGCCAACTACGCTCTTGGCATTATAAAGGACGCAGGATATCAGCCATTGCTTTACTGCTCAATAAGCTGGCTTTACGACAGGCTTGAAAGAACGAAAATTAAATATCCGTTGTGGCTTGCATACTACACGGAAAAATTTGACGGATATAATTTCCCGGACACAAAGTACGGCAAGCTTCTTGAAGAAAACAAGGAGAAAATGATACTCTGGCAGTACAGTTCCATCGGAGACGGAAAATACTACGGAGCTCAGTCCTCGTTTATCGACCTTGACCTTGGATTTGACTTTGAAGAATATATAAAGGACAAAGACTCAGTTACCGAAAAGCCGTCAGAATCTACTCCGACAAATAAAGAATCGGTTTACACCGTTAAAATAAAATCAGGAACCTGGTATATAAGAAAATCAAACACCACTTCCTCAGAAGCTTTAAAGACAATCAAAGGCGGAGTTACTCTTCAGGCTTCAAAGAAGCAAAACGGATGGTACTATATTGTCGCCGAAAAGGGCTGGATAGGGCCTGCGGCAATTGAAAGCGCAGCATACAATGCGAAATACGTTTATTATACCGTTAAAAGCGGAGATAACCTTACAAAGATCGCCAAAGAGTACAAGGTCACAGTTGACGAGATAGTTGAAAACAACATTTCAAAGTATAAAAGCATGACAAGAGACTATATTCAGACAGGCTGGAAGCTTAAGATTCCGGTAAGGTAAGCCGCGTCTGAGGTTGACGAAATACCATCTTTATGGTAAAATGACTGTGGTACGACGGCGCCCTTGAATAACGGCTTGGGCTTAATAGGGAATGCGGTGAAAATCCGCAGCAGTCCCAGCTACTGTAAGAGTGACAAACGGCATAAGCAGGACAAGAAGTTTTTAAATCGTCGCCGAGGAGCTTTGCTCCTCAGGAGTTTCAATCCGGTGGTCTGATCCTCCACTGAAATTCTGAATGAACCCGCCCCCTTATAGGAGGCAGACCTGCTGATTATTCAGCAGGGGAACATCGGCGACTTGGTTATACAACTTGAACCTGAGGTCACTGAAGAAATTCGGGAAGGCTTGCCGCGCGGAGGACCTCAAGTCAGGAGACCTGCCGGAGTACCCCCTTTTTGCGGTAAATTTGTTCATGCCGCGCTTCAAGGGTGTGCTTTCATTATGAAAGCAGAAAGGAAGGTCTTATATGAAAAGACTGTCAAAGTTCTTAGCCATAATGGCTGCTGCTGGTATGACGGCGGGAATTATGGCTTCGACTGCGTATGCCGATAACGCAGAGGCGGTACATGATTACGTTTATGTTGCCGTTGAGAAATTCACTATCGGACAGGGGTATGTTTTTGCTCCTGAAAAAGTCCCTTTACAGGAAGGGGACACAGGTCTTGATGTATTAAAACGTGCCGTGGGAGAGGATAACATAATCGGCTCCGGCGAGCAATGGGGTTATTACATTGAAGGCTTCAAGGATGTTGACGCAGGAGATGTGACCCTTGCAAAATGCATTTCGGCAGTTGTTGACAAGTCCGCCCTTACGGACAGAAACACCGAAGGCGTTCTCAGTTCCTTCGATTACACCGCAGAATCCGGATTTATATTCTTTTTAAACAACCGGTCGTCCGATACTGCTATTGACAGCTATGCTCCGTCTGATGGAGATGTTATCAGGATTCAGTATTCCATCTACGGCTACGGTTCCGACATTGGAATCGACAATTCAAGCTGGGGAGGAACGGCGTCTGTAATTCCGGAAACAAACAGGGACGCTCTTACCGCTCTGATTGCTGAAGCTCTCGACGAGGGTGTTGACTGCACAGATGCGATCGCTGTTATTTCAAACATGGATTCCACTCAGGAACAACTTGATACGGCATACAGCGCTCTTGAAATAGCGCTTACACCACAGGTATCCGACGAAAATACCGAAAACGACTCCGCTTCGACTGAGCAACAGGACCAGCAGACTGAAAACAACTCCGCTGTGACTGAGGAACAGGACCAGCAGACCGAAAGCAACGACAAGACTCCGGCCACAGGTGCGTCCGCAAAGCTTCTTTTCATCCCTGTCTGCTCAGCAATTGCGGCTTTGATCATTTCAGGAAAAAGCCGGTTCTCTGAGAACTGAGGTTATAAATCGCCACCGAGGGGCGTTACTCCCCGGAAGAGGTTTCAGTATAGGTTATCTAACCCTCCGCTGAAATATGGTTGTCTCTGATCAAATCAAGCAAGCCCTTTCTCTTGTGAGACAGGGCTTGCTTTTTTGCAAATTTGCAGGCGGGTATTCCCCGGCGCTGTGTTTTAAATCGGAGCAAAGCGTTGATTGCATCTCTTTCAGAGCTATACATCTCCTTCAGAGCTATACATCTCCTTCAGAGCTGTGCTTAATCACGTTGCGGCGAAAAGCAACCATCGCTGACTGCAACAAGCTGCAGATGGGAGCGTTGCTCCTCAGTTTTTCAGTCGGGGGCTTAATCCCCCACTGAAAAACTGAATGTCCCCCTGCTGAATAATCAACAGAGGGACATCGGCAACTTGGTTATAATTTTATATTCTCAATCTGAATCGTGGAGCTTTATATATGACAGCAGAAGCTCAACAGTGTTTTCAATTCCTATCTCGGAAGAATTAATACACAGATCGTAATTCTTGGCAATGCCCCACTTGCGGTCGGTATAATAACCATAATAGTTTGCCCTGCGCTTGTCGGTTTTTCTGATAAAATCCTCCACCTTGTCCTTTTCTATGTCGTAACGCTCAAGTATGCGCTTTTTCTTTTCCGGCATATCTCCATAAATGAAAATGTTTATCGTTGGGCAATGTCCCTCTAAAATGTAGTCCGCACATCTTCCGATAAACACACATGGACCTCCCTCCGCAATCTTCTTTATAGTCTCAAACTGTGCAAGAAAAATCTTGTGGTTCAAAGGCATATCCGGGTAGATCTTTCCGTCGGGAGATACTGGATAAGCCCCCATTACAAGTGAATATAAAAGACTGTTCGTATAAGTCTCGTCGTGCTTGCGGAAAAGATCCTCGCATATTCCGCTGTGCTTTGAGGCTTCCTCAAGTATCTCCTTGTCGTAAAAGCCTATTCCAAGCCTGTCTGCAATAGTTTTTCCTATTTCTCTTCCTCCGCTTCCGAATTCACGGCTAATGGTTATTACCGATTTCATAAAACATATCTCCTTTCCGATAAAATGTCAGTCGGACTTGTGCCAATTGTATAAAACGTAAAAAAATTTCAACCTTTAAACACAAAATTTATGCAGTCCGCTGTCTGTAGTTTTATTTTACAACAATCAGCCTCAGTTGTCAAGAGCAAATCCGCACCGATGTCGCAAAAATTCCCCATATTATCATTTAATTATCACATTAAGAGATATAATATTTATTAAAGAGAAAACAGAGAAGTTATATTCTTATCGGAGGCATTTTATGAATAACAACCGCTATAATAATTCTGAACAAAATAATTTTAGAAACGAATACAGCGGGTATAATGAATACAGCTTTTATCCACAAAATGACCCCGGACGAAACAACAAAAAGAAATCAAGAGCAATGGGTTCGCTTCTTGCAGTTACGACAGTTATCGCTCTTTGTACGACTTCGCTTATAGGATATACGCTTATTTCTCAGAACAACCGAGTGGATATGGCAAATACCGGCTCTGGTACCGATTCTTTTGTATCTGACAGCACAAATGATTCAGATCCGACTGAAACGGTAAGAACTAATATCCCCACCCTGACTCAGCTTGCTTCTCCCGAAGATGCGCTTTCTATCCCCGAGATCGTTGAAAAGGTTTCTCCGTCTGTTGTGGGAATTTCAAGCACCTACTCGCAGGATCTTGCCACAGGTACAGGGATCATTATGAGCGAGGACGGATATATCCTTACTAACGCTCACGTTGTTTCAGGGGCAATTGATGTTTCGGTAGTGCTGTCAAAGGAGCTTGATTCCGAACAGCTCGATGCGGAAATTATAGGATGCGACGATCTTACGGATATTGCCGTTCTTAAAGTGGATAAGGATGATCTTCCCGCTGCTGAATTCGGCATCTCCTCAGACCTTGTCGTAGGCGAAGTTGCTGTAGTCATAGGAAATCCTTTGGGATTTGAGCTTCAGGGTTCTGTTACTGCCGGAATAATTTCAGCTCTTGACAGAGAGCTTACCGTCGAGGACAGAGAAATGCAACTTATACAGACCGACGCCTCCATAAACAGCGGAAACTCAGGAGGACCTCTTATAAACGCATACGGTCAGGTGGTAGGCATAACCTCGGCTAAAATCAATTCAACATACGGCGAAGGTCTTGGCTTTGCAATACCAATAGACAACGCAATGCCTATTGTCGAAGATCTTATGAAATACGGCTATGTGAAAGGACGGCCTCTTGTAGGCATTTCAGGAGAAAACATTACAGAGATATATTCACAGTATTACGGCATTCCTCAGGGCTTTATAGTAAGAAGCGTTACCGAAGGATCAGGTGCGGATAAAGCAGGAATTGTCGAAGGAGATATCATTATCGGCATAAACGGTGAACTTATTACGACTATCGAAGAGTTCAATTCAAAAAAGGCTGATTTCAAAGCCGGAGATACAATAAGCGTTTCTCTTTACAGAGACGGAAAGAGAATGGATGTTGACGTTGTTCTCCAGGAAAACAAGCCCGATAATATAAATTAAACAACGCGTGCCAGATTTTTTTTCATATTTATTTACTTCCACATTGCAGAAGGCTCTTTTTTAAGGATGTATCCATAAAAAAGAGCTTTTCTGTTTTCATTTGGGGTTGAAATATATAAAAAATGGTGTATAATATTTTTGAGGTGATTTTTATGAAGGAAAATATAACATACATTATCGGAAACAAGCTTTACATCAATCTGACAAATAAATGCCCCTGTAACTGTACATTCTGCATAAGAAACAACGGAGAAGGAGCATACGGCTCTGACAGCTTATGGCTTGACCACGACCCCGACAGCAACGAAGCCATAGACGCTCTCAAAAAACACGATCTTTCTTCCTTTGATGAAATAATTTTCTGTGGCTACGGAGAACCTACAGAGGCTCTTGACGTTCTTCTTGACTGTGGGAAATTTATAAGAAGCGTATGCAAAACCCCTATAAGGATAAACACAAACGGACTTTCCGACCTTATAAACAAAAAGCCCACAGCTCCTCTTTTCAAGGGACTTGCGGACGTTATGTCAATCAGCCTTAACGCTCCCGATGAAGCAGACTACAACGCTGTTACAAGACCATCATTTGAAAACGCATTTCAGGCAATGCAGGACTTTGCGGTATCTTGTCTTGAATACGTTCCGGAAGTGGTAATGACCGTTGTGGACGTTATCCCAAAGGAACAGATCGACGCTTCACAGGCACTCGCAGACAAGCTGGGTGTAAAGCTGAGAGTAAGAAAGTACGAATCCGCTTGACAAAAAAACATTGTAACGGCACAGCCAATAAAAAAAGCAGGTTTTTTATTACCTGCTTTTGTCGTTTAATTTTCCAAGGCAACTTCTGCATACAAACTTGCCCTTGTAGTTTACAAGATCATCGCCCTCACCGCAAAATACACATGAGCGATTGAACTTTCTGAGAATAATGGCGTCGCCTTCTGTGAGGATCTCCATATGTTCTCCCTCAGCAATGTCGTAAACCTTTCTCAGCTCCTTAGGAATAACAATTCTTCCAAGCTGGTCAATTTCTCTTACAATCCCTATTGACTTCATAAAGCCCTCCTTTTTAGTCTTTGCCGGCATAAGCCGTTATGCGAGTGGTATACCGTTACGGAGCCAAAGACCCACAGCGTCCGTTACCGGTTTTCGAGGTAATACAACGTACCTCTTTATAATTATACCATTTAATGAAATTTTGTCAACATACTTTTTGTGAATAAAATCATTTTTTTGCCGAAAAATTTGCGTTTATTCAGAAATCAGCGAAAACTCCTCCGAATAGGTTATGTCAACGCCCTTTCTTCGTTTACGGCTTCATCATAACATTCAATTTTCTGTTTTCCGGGGGCAAAAATATTAAACAGCCTCTTTTTTCCTGATTAAGGCGCACTTTTGCAATAAAAACTCATATGTATAACTAAGTCGCCGATGTCCCCCTGCCCCCTATTGGAGGCAGGGGGACATTCAGTTTTTCAGTGGGGGTTTAATCCCCCACTGAAAAACTGAGGAGCAAAGCTCCTATCTGCAGCTTGCTGCAGTCAGCGACAGATTGCTTTTCGTCGCAACGTGATTAAGCCGTCTGCTGAAAAGCAGACAATTCTGCTGAAAAGCAGACATCCTTATCAACGCTTTGCTCCGATTTAAAC
>CALWNN010000047.1 GCA_944382845.1 uncultured Clostridia bacterium | reverse complement strand
CCCCACTGAAAAACTGAGGAGCAAAGCTCCCATCTGCAGCTTGCTGCAGTCAGCGACAGATTGCTTTTCGTCGCAACGTGATTAAGCACAGCTCTGAAAGAGATGTATAGCTCCGAAGGAGATGTAAGTATCAACGCTTTGCTCCGATTTAAATGCCGGACGGCAGGAAAGTTTCTGCACCCTATTTGTTTTACAAAGGTAAAATCGTTTATCATTGTGCTGAAAGCCTAATTCTATAGTCGGGTTGCCCCTCTTTATGAGGGGCTTTCTTTTTGTGCCGGGAAACTCCGGTCTGTTCCCCCGACGGAGTCGTCAACGCCGTGATACCGGGTGAGATTAAAAAAGTGTCTAAAATAACAGAGCTGAATTTGTGGAAAATCACAAAAAATTTATTAATTTGCTGAAATGCTTTACAAATCGGAAAATCTGAGTTAAAATAAAGGTGCGTAAATACGTAATACTTTTTTGGAGGAAAAACTTATGAATTCACTAACATCAAAGTACATCGCCGAATTTTTCGGAACAATGATACTTGTGATTTTCGGCTGTGGTACTGCAATGTTCAGCGGAAATTATCTGTGCATTGCGCTTGCGTTCGGTTTGTCTATAGTTATTGTAGGCTATACTTTTGGAAAGGTAAGCGGCTGTCATCTTAATCCTGCGGTTTCATTTGCGTTTTTTGTTGACGGAAAAATGAAGGTGAACGAATTTGTAGGATATGTTATCTCTCAGATTGCGGGCTCAATTGCAGGAACTCTTATTCTTGTTATCCTTGTCCTTTGCGGAGCTTTGGGAGAAGATTATGATGGAAAACTCAGAAATGGTATCGGCGACAGCTCTTTCGGCGCCAACGGCTTTGGAGATATGAATTTCTTCGGCGCTCTTCTTGCTGAGATTATCCTTACTACCGTTTTTGTTCTTGTTGTTCTTTACGTTGTTCAGAGCAAGGAGGAAGCTATAAGAAAGCACGCCATTCTCTACATAGGAACAGCTCTCACCTTTGTTCATATTCTTGGAATAGGACTTACGGGAACTTCCGTAAACCCTGCAAGAAGCATAGGACCTGCACTTTTTGCAATTTCAAACACCGACGGAAGCTCTATCGCCCAGGTTTGGGTGTTTATCGTCGGACCTCTTGCAGGCGGATTTATAGCAAGCCTTGTCTACAGCATTATTGGCAAGAAAACAAACAACTGATACTTATGTGTATTTGCCCCTCTTCTATCGAAAGAGGGGCTTGTTTTTTTGTAAGCGCAAGTCTTTGAAAAACCGAAATTTGTGTGCGGGCAATGCTTTCAGCAACGGTTGCAATCGTCAGGGCCGACATTAAGAAACCTTAATCGGCTCTGCTTTGATTTAAATAACTTTAACACAAATGAAAGAGCGTATATTTTTTATTTGAACGGCATTTTTATGTTATGCAAAAAAAGCATGACGAAAAAATATGAACTCATTCCGAAAAAGCACTAAATTTGTACACTTTTAAAGCTAAAACCTTTTCAAAAGGGCTAAAAAGCAGAGGATTTTGTTGAAAATGCACAAAAAAATCGTTAAAGCTATGTTAAAGATTTTTGTAGATATTTTGGTTTGTATATGTTATAATTAATATGTCTGAAAACGTGATTTTTTCGTGGGTAGGATTATAAAAATATTATTATAGCCCTGATTGTGCGAATAATTATAACTTGCAGACTTATGCCGTGAAAAACGGCTTGCTGTTACTTTATTACAGGAGGTTTAGAAATGGGCAAAACAACATCAACCATTCCGTTTAACGGAAGCGCAGAACAAGAGGCAAAGCTGATGGAAGTCATCGCTGAGCATAAGTCCGATAAGGGCGCTCTTATGCCGATTCTTCAGCAGGCTCAGGAGATCTACGGATATCTTCCGATCGAGGTGCAGGAGATAATTGCAAAGGAAATGGATATTCCCCTTGAAAAGATCTATGGGGTAGTTACTTTCTATTCTCAGTTTTCTCTTAATCCGAAAGGAAAATATACGATCTCGGTTTGTCTGGGAACTGCTTGCTACGTTAAAGGCTCGGGAGATATTTTTAACAAACTCAGCGAGATACTTGGCATAAAAGGCGGAGAAACAACACCCGACGGAAAGTTCTCCCTTGTTGACTGCCGCTGTATAGGAGCTTGCGGACTTGCTCCCGTTCTTACAGTGAACGAGGACGTTTACGGCAGACTTACAGTTGACGACGTGGCGGATATACTTGCAAAATACACTGATTAAAAGGAGTCGTTTTTATGATGACCGAACTTTCACTAAATGTTCTTGACGTGGCACAGAATTCCGTCAAGGCAGGGGCGACCTTAATTGAAATTTCGGTTTTGGCGGATACCGCAAAGGACAGACTGGTAATAATTATCAAGGATAACGGATGCGGTATGACGGCCGAGCAGGTTAGCCGCGTAACAGACCCCTTTTATACAACGAGAACAACAAGAAAAGTCGGACTTGGCGTACCGTTTTATAAATTTGCGGCGGAAAGCACCGGCGGAAGCTTCAGTATACATTCTGAAGTCGGAGTGGGAACGACGGTAACAGCTGAATTTGTTATTTCCCATATCGACAGAATGCCTCTCGGGGATATGACGGAAACTATGCGAAGCCTTATAACCTTAAACGGCAACATTGATTTTCTTTACAGATATAAAGTTGACGACAGGGAATTTACTCTCGATACAAGAGAATTTCGGGAGGTACTCGGCGGAATACCTTTTGATAACCCTGAGGTTTCCGAATACATAAAGGAATATCTTAAAGAAAATAAAGAGGAAACAGACTGCGGCGTTGTTTTGTGACAGGAATAAAACAAGGCGGCTCACAAATATGACTACAGGAGGACTACGATGAAATCTTTAGAAGAATTAAAGGCTATCCGTGAAAGAATGCAGGGACAGGTCGGACTCCGTGAAGAGGACGATACAGTTACCCGTGTTGTAGTGGGAATGGCTACCTGCGGAATTGCAGCAGGCGCAAGACCTGTGCTTACAGCTTTTGCTGAGGGAGTTCAGGAAAAGGGAATCAAAAACGTAATGGTGACTCAGACAGGATGTATAGGTCTTTGCAAATACGAGCCTATCGTTGAGGTGATACAACCGGGCAAGGAAAAAGTCACATATATCAAGGTTACCCCTGAAAAAGCCAAGGAAATTATCGATCAGCACCTTATCAGAGGTCAGGTGGTTTCTGAATACACAATAAAGTAACAAGGAGGAAATACAATGTATCGTTCACACGTTTTGGTTTGCGGCGGAACAGGCTGTACTTCTTCCGGAAGCCAGAAAATTATTGACACACTTCACGAGGAAATCGACAAGAACGGTCTTTCAAGCGAGGTTCAGGTTGTAAAAACCGGATGCTTCGGACTTTGCGCTTTAGGACCGATTATGATAATCTACCCCGAGGGAACATTCTACTCAATGGTAAAGCCGGAGGATATTCCGGAAATCGTTGAGGAGCATCTGCTCAAGGGACGTATCGTTTCAAGACTTGTTTATAAGGAAACCGTTACGGAAAACGGTATCAAATCCTTGAATGATACAAACTTCTATAAAAAGCAACACAGAGTCGCTCTCAGAAACTGCGGTGTTATAAACCCTGAAAATATCGAGGAATATATCGGAACAGGAGGATACGAGGCTTTGGGTAAAGTTCTTACCGAAATGACCCCGGAAGAGGTTATTCAGGTAGTTCTCGATTCCGGTCTGAGAGGAAGAGGAGGCGCAGGCTTCCCGACAGGCAGAAAGTGGATGCTTGCAAGAAATATCGTTCCCGATGCAGATCAGAAATATGTCTGCTGTAACGCTGACGAAGGCGACCCCGGCGCATTTATGGACCGCTCCGTTCTTGAGGGCGACCCGCACGTTGTGCTTGAGGCTATGGCAATAGCAGGATATGCTATCGGCGCAAATCAAGGCTATATCTACGTTCGTGCAGAATATCCCATCGCTGTTAAAAGACTTCAGATCGCTATTGATCAAGCAAGAGAATACGGACTTTTAGGAAAGGATATCTTCGGCACAGGCTTTGATTTCGATATCGGTCTCAGACTTGGTGCGGGAGCTTTTGTGTGCGGTGAAGAAACAGCTCTTATGACATCTATCGAAGGAAACAGAGGAGAGCCGAGACCACGTCCTCCTTTCCCTGCCGAAAAGGGACTTTTCCAGAAGCCTTCAGTTCTTAATAACGTTGAAACTTACGCAAATATCCCTCAGATAATCTTAAACGGCGCTGAGTGGTTTGCTTCGATGGGTACCGAAAAGTCAAAGGGAACAAAGGTGTTTGCTCTCGGCGGAAAGATAAATAACACAGGTCTTGTTGAAGTTCCTATGGGAACGACTTTAAGAACGGTTATTGAAGAAATAGGCGGAGGAATACCAAACGGAAAGAAATTCAAGGCTGCACAGACAGGCGGACCTTCCGGCGGATGTATCCCTGCGGAGCATTACGATATCCCTATCGACTACGATAACCTTATTTCTATCGGTTCGATGATGGGTTCGGGCGGACTTATAGTTATGGACGAGGATAACTGTATGGTTGATATCGCAAAATTCTTCCTCCAGTTTACCGTTGACGAATCCTGCGGAAAATGTACTCCGTGCCGTGTTGGTACAAAGCGCCTTTATGAAATGCTTGACAAGATAACAAAGGGAACAGCAACATTAGAGGATCTTGACAAGATAGAAAAGCTTTGCTACTACATAAAGGATAACTCCCTTTGCGGATTGGGACAGACGGCTCCTAACCCTGTTCTTTCAACTCTCCGCTACTTCAAGGACGAGTATATTGCTCATGTTGTGGACAAGAAGTGTCCGGCAGGAGTCTGCAAATCGCTGCTTCAGTATTACATTGACGCCGATAAGTGCAGAGGCTGTACGCTTTGCGCAAGACAGTGCCCTGCAAATGCAATCGAAGGAACAGTTAAAAATCCTCATGTTATCGATCCGGATAAATGTATCAAGTGCGGAGCTTGTATTGAAAAATGTAAGTTCGGCGCAATTTTCAAAAAGTAAAGGGAGGAAATATCAGAAATGGACATGGTAAACATTAAAATAAACAACGTGCCTGTAAGCGTGCCAAAGGGTTCGACTATCCTTGAAGCCGCCAGAAGTGCGGGAATTGAAATACCTACCCTTTGCTTTCTCAAGGAGATCAACGAGATAGGCGCCTGCCGTATCTGCGTTGTGGAGGTCAAAGGGGCAAGAAGCCTTGTTGCTTCATGCGTTTATCCCGTAAATGAGGGAATGGAGGTTTTCACAAATACTCCGAAGGTTATGGAATCGAGAAAAATGACTCTCGAACTTATTCTTTCAAACCACAACAAAAAGTGTCTTTCATGTGTGAGAAGCGGAAACTGTGAACTTCAGAAGCTTTGCCGTGATATGGGAGTTGACGATGAACATTATTTTGACGGCGCTGCAAACGAATATGAGATCGATACAAGCGCCGCACATATGATAAGAGATAACAATAAGTGCATACTTTGCCGCCGCTGTTCGGCTGTGTGTGAAAAGGTGCAGAAAATCGGAGTTATCGGCGCTAACGAAAGAGGATTCAAGACTCACATTGCGTCGCCTTTTGAAATGGGACTCGGCGAAACTTCATGCGTATCCTGCGGACAGTGTATTGCCGTATGTCCTACAGGCGCACTTGCCGAAAAGGACTCCACAGCAGGAGTGTTTGACGCCCTTGCAGATGAAACAAAGACAGTTATCGTTCAGACTGCCCCTGCGGTAAGAGCCGCCCTCGGCGAAGAGTTCGGACTTCCTATCGGAACAAATGTTGAAGGAAAAATGGCTGCCGCATTGAGAAGACTTGGCTTTGACAAGGTGTTCGATACGGATTTTGCCGCTGACCTTACTATTATGGAGGAAGCAAACGAGTTTATCGAAAGAGTTAAAAACGGCGGAACTCTTCCTATGATAACCTCCTGCTCGCCGGGCTGGATAAAGTACTGCGAGCATTACTTCCCTGATATGACGGAAAATCTTTCAAGCTGTAAGTCGCCTATGCAGATGTTTGGCGCAACCGCTAAGACATACTACGCTGAAAAAATGGGAATCGACCCCAAGGATATGGTGGTTGTGGCTGTCA
>CALWNN010000046.1 GCA_944382845.1 uncultured Clostridia bacterium | reverse complement strand
AATACTGCTATTGCAGAAAAAGACTCACGAGCAACGGCAGGCAATAGCCAATTTGAAAATATGTATAATGAGTTGGTTGAACAGAGCGAGGGTATTTATATCACGGTGAGCGAGTAATGAAACGAACTCCGAGCGAACTCCGAGAAAATACCACTTTAACAGGTGATGAACAGGCGAAAAATTACAATTTAACTGTCGAGGAAGTGTCGATAAACTTCAATCTTGATGACCTTGATTTTTCCTTTGATGACTTTGAAATTGACCTTGATATTGACCTCTCTTTTGACTTTGATTTTCTCAACGAACAGAAGCCGAACAGAAGAACGAACAGAGAGCGAACAAAGAGAAAATGCAAAAATCAACTGTGAGCGAACTGTGAGAACGAAGCCAAGAGGAAGCCGTGAAAAATCCGCTTGAAGCGGTGCGGGAGCGGTGAGTATTTGGAATTTTTGGAGTCCATAAAAAAGGGAACGAAGCGAGAACGAAGCAAGAGAAATTTTGAATACTTCCCCACTATAAAAAAAGAGATTTTCCCCACTATAAAAAAGAATACTGGGCAGATATAAAAAAGGATAACAACCTGATAAAACCTGATATTTTTTCATATATAGTGGGGAAACAACCTCATAAAACTTGAAATTCAAAAAATGTAGATGTTGAAAAAAGTTGAAATTCAAAAATATATATGTTGACAGATGTTGACATTTTCAATGTATATACAACAAAAAAGCGGTTGAGGATTTACACCTTAACCGCTGATTTTTTATGTTTTTTGACCGTTCGGACATCAAACGGACATCAAAAAAGGCTTGCAACAAGGCAAAAACCCTGTAAACAAGCCATTTTCTTGATAAAATAATTATCTCTTCGAGAACTGAGGAGCACGACGGGCTGCCTTGAGTCCGTACTTCTTTCTTTCCTTCATTCTTGGGTCACGTGTGAGAAATCCTGCCTTCTTGAGTTCAGGACGAAGCTCTTCATTATACTGAAGAAGCGCTCTTGAAAGACCGTGTCTGATAGCACCTGCCTGACCTGTAACACCGCCGCCTGCAACTGTGCAAATAATGTCAAAATTCTCAAGTGTATCTGTAAGAGCAAGAGGCTGACGAACGATAAGCTTGAGAGTTTCAAGACCAAAGTAGTCGTCAATATCTCTTCCGTTAATGGTGATCTTACCGCTTCCCTGATATACACGAACTCTTGCTACAGAGTGTTTTCTTCTTCCAGTGCCATAGAAATATGGCTGCTTTGATTCGTACATATTCTATGCTCCTTCCTTAAAACTCGTACATTTCAGGTTTCTGAGCAGCATTATTATGCTCAGCACCCTTATAAACTCTGAGACGCTTTGCAGCAGCACGTCCAAGTGTGTTGTTAGGAAGCATTCCCTCAACAGCAATTGTCATTGCCTTATCTGACTGCTCAGCCATGAGCTTTGAATACTTAACTTCCTTAAGTCCGCCGATCCAACCGGTGTGCCATCTGTACATCTTCTGGTCAAGCTTCTTTCCTGTAAGGATAGCCTTGTCTGTGTTGATGATGATTACATGATCTCCGCAGTCAGCGTGTGGCGCATAAGTTGGCTTATGCTTTCCGCGAAGAATGTGTGCAGCTTTAGCAGCAACTCTTCCGAGAGGCTGTCCTGCTGCGTCTAAAATATACCACTTGCGAGTAATGTCGCCTGCTTTTGGCATATAAGTTGACATAGTTTTTTCCTCCGTTCAAATTTTCATTGTACAAGGATATCTGCCTTGGGTCAGAGGCTTATTCCTTTTAAACTCACAACATTTGCTATTATACAACACTAAAAATCAGTTGTCAATAGCTAAAATGCCGAAAAATTAATTTATATCCCTCAAACGCTTTAATTCTCTTTATTTCTCTACGTTATGCTCTGTTTCTCTGAAATCATTTCATTTTTTAATTTTCTATCAGAATCAAAAGAAATTCCATGCATATCTTTGAAAACAAAAGATACATAGAGCTATTTTAAAATTATAAGGAATCAAACTTCGATATAGCTGCTATCGCTTTTATTTGACGAATCGTCGGCAGAATAATCGGTAAAAATATTCATTACGAGAGCCGCTTTATCTGCCTCAGAAAGAACTCTGTTATCTATTTCAATTGTTTTAACACTTAGTCCGCCATAGCTGAAGCCATCGTAAAGTAACTGAAAAGATAATGAAAGCTTACAAAGTCTGCTGTTGTAATAGGCATCGAAATCAGCTGTTATTTCAAATTCCCCAGACGATATCTTTTCACAGCTCCAATTAATTTCATTTGTCCTTGAAAAATCCTTAATAGCATCTTCAATTGTAATATCAAGAACATTTTTATCATTTGCAACATCATCAATTCTGTAGCACGCACTTTGTTTAATAGTATTTATATAAGTTGTATCGTTATATAAAAGAGCCTGAACAAATCCGTTCTGTGTAGCCGCTACAAGCAGACTTATAATACATACGACAACATATAGTTTGTTTGTTGGAAAAACCTTTTTTCTTTTAATAAGATAAAGCAAGGGAATATATACTGTTTTTTCAATATTAAAATTATTAAAGGCAATAGGCTTTACATATTTATTATAGTCTCTTTTACATATAAGAACACAAAGGACAAAAGTAAATACCCAAAGAACAACAGCCGCAATCTTATCCCCTGCTATACTTTCAAGAAAAAGAGAAAACATTGGCGCCAAAGCAACAAACCAGATAGGAGCATCGTCATGATAAGAAATGTTTGGAGCAGTCTGATAAAAAGGGTTTTGAGCAAATGGCGGAATGTTAAATCCTCCGCCGAAAAATCCGTAATTGTTCATTGATTATCCTTTCTCTTTACAGGTCTCATTTCAGGACTTGCCCAGCCGTCAAGATCAAATCTTCTCATCGCACCGAAGATACGGTCTTTGATTCCACGGTCAAGTTTTTCCTGTTTAGCTAATATTTCCTTCATTTCCTGACGCTTTGTATGACCGTCTGCAGGGCATTTTGATTTTACTATTTTAAGTGCATTTCGTATGGCAGCAGATCTAACTTCCTTTTCGGGAGCAAGCCCTAAAGGTCTTATTACAGTAAGGTCACGTCTTGAGAGGTAGCTTTTAGGAGCGTAAACCCCTATTCTACCTTCCACAAACAGGTTCATCATAAATGTTTCGATAGCGTCGTCCATATTGTGTCCAAGTGCAAGTTTATTGCAGTTATACCTCTTAGCGGCGTCGTGCAACGCACCTCTTCTCATTTTGGCACAAAGAGAGCATGGATGTGTTTCTTTTCGTATATCAAAAACAACTTCCCCGATATTTGTAACCTCAATATGATATTCGATTCCATATTGTTCGCACAGCTCATCTACTGCCGAGTAGTCGTTCATGCTTCCGTTAAACGAGGGGTCAATTGTAATTGCGACAACTTCATAATCAATTCCGATAAACCTTTTAAGCAAACAAAGTCCCGAAAGCAGCACAAGACTGTCCTTTCCTCCTGAAACGCCGACCGCTACCCTGTCGCCGTTTTCTATAAGATTGAAATCCTGAATTGCTTTTCTCATATATCCTAATATTTTCTGCATAAGTATAACTCCGATTATTAATATTTTGATTTCAAAGAATATTATACAATATTAATTAAAAATAATCAAGGATATTTAAAGTTAAATAATCTTCTTATATCTTACCCCTCTTACGAATATTCGTTCCGTTTTTAAGCACAAGCCACAAAACCTCCCTGCATAACAGAGAGGTTTTGTAGGAAATGATTTAAATAAAGTAGTTAATCATACTCAACAACATCGATCCACTTCATGAGAAGATCTTTTTCTTCAGGCTTATTCTTAATAAGCTGAGCTGCGGCAACTATAGGAAGCCAAGCCTGAACATATCTCTTTGAAGTTCCGCTTGCCATACAGAATTTATCCATATACTTTTCAGCAATTTCAGGATATTCAAGGCAAAGGAGAAGATATGTTCTTGCAACGTCAGCAGAAGCGTTTCCCTGTCTCGCAGCAACCCAGTCGAGTACATATGTACCCTCATCATTAATAATAATATTTTTGGGTGAGAAATTACCGTGGCAGAGTTTAATATGCTTTGGCATTGAATCAAGTCTCGTAAGAAGCTCGTACTTCTTGATTTCGTCAATTACGCCAAGAGACTTTATCTGTCTTGCCATTTTGTCCTTTAGCTTACTGAGAAGAGGCATATACTGGCTGTGAAGTTCCATCTGAATCTCAACCATCTTATCGATGTAAAGGTCAACCTTTGAAGGATCTTCCTTCATAAGCTCATACATAGTTTTGCCCTTAATAAGATCCATGGTAATAGCCCATCTTCCGTCCGGAAGTACAGAAACCTCCTGAACCTTAGGCATTTTAAGCCAAGAGTTTACAAGCGTCGTCTCAACTCTTGCCTGTGTAAGAGCCTCGTAAAGGCACTTCTCTTTCTTCTCCGGATTTAAAAATACCTTGACTGCCTTGCCTTCATATTCATATACTTCAACTTCGTCGCCGTGTGCAATTAAATTTTTAAGTTCCATAAATCAGGACTCCTTTCAGAAAAATATACATAATGTGAATTAACTTTTATCACTGTAATTAGTATACTACATCTTTCAACAAAAGTCAATAGTTTTTTGTGTATATTGCTAAAATTAAATATCTGTTAATCTTGAGTTATTATAAATATAATATTTATACAATCCAACAACATAATCTAATTCGTGAGTTTTAAAATATCAGGATTTATTGTTATAGTGCCATAAAAGTATGTTCACTATTTGTGTAAAATGCCTAATTACACAAAAGTTATTTGATTAAATGTTGTAGAATAAAAAGATTGACAAAAAAATAACAATCAGATATAATGTAACTGTAAGGTGAAAACGAAGAATGTTCACCGCATAAACCATGTTTAAATTAAAATGGAGGTTTATTTATGGCAAAGAACGAGAACAAAGTCAGCATCGTTGATTCTGTTGAAGCTCTTGAAGCAAAAATTGCTGAAGTAAGAGCCGCGCAGGAAATCTTCTCCACTTACACACAGGAGCAGGTTGACAAGATCTTTAAAGCAGCTGCAATCGCTGCTAACAAAGCAAGAATTCCCCTTGCTAAAATGGCTGTTGAGGAAACAGGCATGGGAATAGTTGAAGACAAGGTTATAAAAAATAACTATGCAGCTGAACACATCTACAATGCATACAAGAATGTTCAGACCTGCGGTGTTTTTGAAGAGAACAAGGCTTATGGCACAATGAGGATTTATGAGCCAATCGGACTTGTCGGCGCTGTTATCCCTACAACAAACCCAACATCTACTGCTATTTTCAAGACTCTTATCTGTCTCAAAACAAGAAACGGTATCATCATTTCTCCTCACCCGAGAGCAAAAAAATGTACAATTGCTGCCGCAAAGATCGTACTTGATGCAGCTGTTGAAGCCGGCGCTCCCAAGGGTATTATCGGATGGATCGATGTTCCGTCACTTGATCTTACCAACCTTATAATGAAAGAATCCGACATCATCCTTGCTACAGGCGGACCAGGTATGGTCAAGTCTGCATATTCATCAGGAACTCCCGCTCTTGGTGTTGGTGCAGGTAACGCTTCTGCAATTATCGATTCATCTGCTGACATTGTAAATGCTGTAAACTCTATCATTCACTCTAAGACATTTGATAACGGTATGATTTGTGCAACCGAGCAGACTGTTATCGCCGACAAGAGCATATATAACGATGTAAAGAAGGAATTCATCAAGAGAGGTTGCTATTTCCTCAACGATGAAGAAGCTGACAAGATCAGAAGCACAATGCTTATAAACGGCGCCCTTAACGCTAAGATTGTTGGTCAGCGTCCTGTTACAATTGCTAAAATGGCCGGCTTCGAAGTTCCCGAGGATACAAAGGTTCTTATCGGTGAAGCTACAAGCACTGACCCTGATGAAGCATTCGGACACGAAAAGCTTACCACTATTCTTGGTATGTACAAGTCCAAGAATTTTGATGACGCACTTGATATTGCTGAAACTCTTCTCAACAACAACGGCGGTCTCGGACATACATCTGTACTCTGGATCGACAATGTTAATGAAAGAGAAAAGCTTTACAAGTTTGCTGAAAGAATGAAGGCTTGCCGTCTTATTGTCAACACACCTTCTTCACTTGGCGGTATCGGAGACCTCTACAACTTTAACCTTGCTCCTTCTCTCACCCTTGGCTGCGGTTCATGGGGCGGAAACTCAATTTCTGAAAACGTTGGAGTTAAGCATCTGTTAAACATTAAGACAGTTGCTGAAAGGAGAGAAAATATGCTTTGGTTCAGAGCGCCTGAAAAGGTTTACTTCAAGAAGGGTTGTCTCCCTGTTGCTCTTGACGAGCTCAAGACAGTTATGGGCAAAAAGAAGGCATTTATCGTAACAGACCAGTTCCTTTACAAGAACGGTTACACAAAGGCAATCACAGACAAACTGGATCAGATGGGAATCGTTCATGAAACGTTCTTTGATGTTGCACCGGATCCGACACTGGCTTGTGCTCTTGAAGGTGTTAAGGCTATCAGAGCCTTTGAACCTGATACAATTATAGCTGTCGGCGGCGGTTCTGCAATGGACGCTGCAAAGATCATGTGGGTACTTTACGAGCATCCTGACGCTGACTTCTATGACATGGCAATGAGATTTATCGATATCCGTAAGAGAGTTTATACATTCCCGAAAATGGGTGAAAAAGCATACTTTATTGCTATTCCAACATCTTCAGGTACAGGTTCTGAGGTTACACCTTTCGCAGTTATTACTGATGAAAAAACCGGAACAAAGTATCCTCTTGCTGACTATCAGCTCATGCCTAACATGGCTATCGTTGATACAGACATGATGATGAGTGCTCCTAAGGGACTTACATCTGCATCCGGTATTGACGCTCTTACACACGCTCTTGAAGCCTATGCTTCAGTTATGGCTACAGATTACACTGACGGTCTTGCTCTCAGAGCTATGAAGCTTATCTTCAAGTATCTTCCTTCTGCATACGAAAACGGACAGACAGATGTTAAGGCTCGTGAAGAAATGGCAACCGCTTCTACAATGGCAGGTATGGCATTTGCTAACGCATTCCTCGGTGTATGTCACTCGATGGCTCACAAGCTCGGCGCATATCATCATCTCCCACATGGAGTTGCCAATGCCCTCCTTATCACATTGGTTATGAGATATAATGCTGATCCTAAGCCGAGAAAAATGGGAACATTCTCTCAGTACCAGTATCCACACACACTCGAAAGATACTGTGAATGTGCTAATGTTCTTGGAATAGTTGGAAAGAATGACGAAGATACACTTAACAAGTTTATCGACGCAATCGAAGAACTCAAGGCTAAGGTAGGCATTAAGAAGACAATTGCAGACTACGGCGTAGACGAAAAGGCATTCCTTGAAAATCTTGATCAGATGGTTGAGGACGCATTTGATGACCAGTGTACAGGTGCTAACCCAAGATATCCTCTCTTCAGCGAGATCAAGGAAATGTACCTCAAGGCTTACTACGGAAAATAATTATTGCTTTATGATGTGTGCCGTCTTTAAAGTTTTATTATATGATTTTGTTCTCATTAGCCTATATAAATAAAAATTGCTTTTAAAATATATTATTCCTAAAAGGAATTTATATTTTGAAAGTCCCGGCACATAAAAGCATAAATTCTTTTAGTGTAAGTTTATACAGAAAAAGCTATCGCCTTCCCTTTTTATTCATGGGAAGGCGATTTTTTATATCTTTTTATTATTGATGAAATATTTAGTAATCATCAACAACGTTGATAACCAATATTTGTGCATATACACAAAATATAAATATTATATCAAGATATAATTGACAGAATTTTTAAACGGTGTTATAATGTTAACAAGCCAATAACAGAAAATTATTATCAGTTATTACTTTTTAGATAAATGAAGGATAAATTTTCAATGTAGTGATTTAAATATAGAATTCATTTTTATATATTATTTAATACTATTTTTGAGGTGGTAATTATATGAAAAGATTGATTGCACTTATACTGCTTGCCGCGATACTGTGCTCATGCTCACAAAACGGTGGAGCAGATTCAAAAAATAAAAGAACTTATGATGACCTCTCATCTTCCATGATAAATACACAGAGCGAAAATGATGACGGTACAGATCTTACAAACATTACAGACAATAAGATAAACTACAACATTGAACAAAGCATTAATGTCATGAGCAATGGAAATTCAGTAGGGTATGTTATTGACGCAAATAACAGTGAACTTCAAACATTAAGCGTTTATTATCGTTCAAATATCGATTCATCTTTAAAAGACATCGACTATTCAACAAGATTATATCTTATTGAAGATGAAACTCCTATAGAGTTTTCTGTCAACGGAGGAGAATTTCAGACAGAAAACAATATCTCGCTTCTTCCCGACAGTGATAATTATTTTGACATCACATTTAAAGTGAGTGAGGATTTTAGAGTTGCTACGCTTATTTGTATCGACTATCCATCACTTGTTCCTGAAGATATGAGTAATTTTCTCTACGGACATATTACATACTCAATGTTCAACAGCAATTATGAATCTTTTACACCTGTTGAAAGTAAAAACGTTGATGAATTTATGATAAGCATGAATACATCAGGAGTTTTCGGATTTGATATTGGAAAAATTCCGATAGATGCTAATTCAAAAGAAATTGCAGAAAATCATTATCTTGAGGACACGGTACTTGACGGAAGTGAGCTTTATATAAAATTTAACAGCGGAGAAAACGATATTACTTACTATATTATGCTGTTCGTTGACGGAAATCTCCAGAAAATATCCCAAAACGGTTATACATTGTATGTTGATTGTGAAAATGGTGAAAAATCGCTACAGTATCCTATAAGCGATATTGAATCGTTGAGCGAAGGTGCGCATACAATTTCAGCTCATGCAATTCCCGCAAATATGAAAAACAACAATCCTGCCGAAACATTTGATTTATCAACTCCCCGTTTCAGAGTAATATCAAATCGAGGTGACTAATATGAAAAGAAAATTATTTTTATGCATTGCAATTATCATGGTCCTTGCCTGCGGATGCTCGGAGGACAAGAATATATATGTTGACCCAAACAAGGCAAAGGATAATCTGACGCCAGTTGAGTTAAACATCACAAGCAATGATTTTTCCATGGACGAAAAACCGTTTAATATAATGATGCTCAACTCTACCATAGGCAGTGATTATCTTTATGTGGTAAGTTCTCTGGGAAACTATCATGTGGATCTTCAAAGCGGAGTTGTAAAGGGGTTTTGTAACATTACAGGCTGTGCTCACGATCCGAATTCCTCGGTTGGATGCCTTAATTATTTTAGCTTCTCTTCTATCATTGCAGCAGACGATGGATTTTATTATATTGACTCAAATACAGTGAGGTTTCATAGCGATAAAGATGATATCATTGTCTATGAAAACACCTATTCCACTGATTTTGAAGAGGAATATTATCCTGATAATCCAAACGTACTGGGCGCATTGGCATCTGATGACGATATTCTTTATATAATAGGCCCAACTTATTATCTTACATACGATACCGAAAGCAAAAAATTTTCCGACACACAGATCATAAGCGATGTAACTATCCATTCATTGTGCGTTGAGGGCGATAATATCTATTATACCAACGAAAACGACGAACTTTATGCCTTTGATACCACCAAAAAGGAATCGAAAAAACTTTCAGACAAGGTAAATCAGGTCTGCATTAATAACGGCAACCTTTATTATATTCAGTACGAAAATGGCACACCCTTCTTATTCTCAATGGATTTGAGTTCACACAAATCGACAAAACTAATTGAGAATTGTTATGTTAATTATTGCATAAACGGCAGCAATATCTACTATCAGAACAGATCAGAGCCATATAAAATTTTTGTCTGTGGCATTGACGGAAGCGATCCTCGTGAAATAACTGTTGATTTTGTTGAATATGACGAAAACGGCGATCCCATTCCATACAACACACAAAGATACTTCATATTTGCAACATCATCCAATATCGACCATGTTTTTATAATAGACGATGAAAGAGGAGTTGTGTTTGCTCTAAAATCAGGTGATACTGAGTACAAGACTATCAATGCGAATGGTGTGATCTATAATTGAAATTTGAGATTAAAAAGCTGTTTGCTTCTAAACTGATTATAATTTGTTTAGTTTTACTTTTTGGTTTTTTTGTGTTTTTTGTTGTTAATGCGTACAAGTCACGGGAAGAAGTTTCTGAACCTTACGAAAAACTCATTTCAGATATTTCAGACGTTTCTGATGACAGCAATTCAGTGCTTGCTCTTCTTAAGGAAAAGTCGGAGCAGATGACAACAGACTACTATTTGAACAGTGAAATGTATCATTCGACCAAAGGAGAATATGGCTCAACTCTTGCCGATGATATGTTTTTATACAGAAAGGCATATAATGATGCAAAAAAATATTTTAAGACTTTTCCGCAAAACAGAATAAGGCTTATAAATGATGCGATGTTAACTATTATTGAGGAAGAGAGTAAGGAAAATCCCGATAAAAGCATAATAGCCTTAAATCAAAAAGCTGTGGATAAATACAACAGACAGATTAAAATGGAGCTCAAATCCACAGGTGACCTGTTTAATACTCTGTACTTTTTTGACAATACCTACTGGGATTATGCCCTTATTGCATTTATAATTATGCTTACCGTAAGAATGTTCACTCTTGATTATTCAACCGGGGCGTATCAGATAGTATTCTCCACTCCGGGAGGTAAAAAGAAGTTATTTTTAAAACAGTACTTTACTCTTATTGCATCTGCTGTTACAATAATTGCATTGGTTTCTTTATGTCAGATAATATTTGGTTATTTATTTTTCGGTGTAAATAATCTTTCCCTTCCCCTTCAAATGGTTGAATATTTTGAATTTTGTCCGTTCACTATTTCTATTGGCGAATATTATCTTATAAAATTTCTTTGCAAGACATTGTTTTTTATACTTGTAATTACTCTTACGGCTGCTTTATCCATAATTTTTCGCAAGACAATGGGCGCAATGTCAATTTCCCTTGTTGTATTTGTACTGCCGCTTATGATAATTACACACTATTTTATGTATACAACAGGCGACAACGTAAACACCATAAGCGAGCAATATCGTATTTATAAAGCGTTGCAGGCAATTACTCCACAGGGTCTGCTAAATTTAAAAACCTATTTTAATGCTTTTGATTATTTAAATATTCTTGGAGTATTTATTCCAAGAATAACCTGTTGTATTACAATTACAGTTATAGTGATCATACTCTTCTTTACTATAGGATTAAGAAGATTTGCAAAGCCAAAGAGGTGACGTTATAATATGAAGTTGAAATTTGAAAATATCTCAAAGCGATACAAAACAAAAAAAGCTTTAAATAATATAAATATTGAACTTGAAGAAGGAATATACGCATTTCTTGGTCCAAACGGAGCAGGAAAATCTACCCTAATGAATATACTTGCCGGAATTATAAAGCCCTCAACAGGGAGCATTTATTTAGACGGTCAAAATACCGTTTCAATGGATAAGGATTTCAGAAAAGTTCTTGGATATCTTCCGCAAAGTCCGGGATTTTATCCAAACTTCACAGGCTATGAGATAATGAAATATTTCAGTGTATTGAAGGAAGCTGACCATTCCGAGAAAAAAATAAACGAGATGCTTGAATTTGTAAATCTATACGATGACCGAAAGAAAAAATACGGTGCCTACTCGGGAGGAATGAAAAGACGTCTCGGAATAGCGGTTGCTCTTATAAACGATCCACAAATACTTATTCTTGATGAGCCTACGGCAGGACTTGACCCGAAGGAGAGAATAAGGTTTCGGAATATTATATCTCGGATAAGCCGCAACAAAATAATAATTTATGCAACTCATATAGTATCAGATGTTGAAAGTATTGCAGATAAAGTTATCCTTCTTAAATCGGGAGAAATAATTGAGTTTGGGGACACAGACAAGGTTATTAAAAACGTTGAAAATAAAATCTGGCTGTATGATACGGACGTGGATACAGCCGAAAAATATACTCTTGAACACAGCAATGCCGTGGCTGTAAAATCAGGAGACATTGTAAAGCTCAGGATAGTCTCCGAAACAAAGCCTTTTGAAGGAGCTTATAATACTGATTCTACTCTTGAGGACGTATATATGTACTATTTTAATGAAAGCGGACAGGAAAAAGAAAATGATTCTTTGGTATGAGCTTAAAAAAATACTTTTTAATAAAATAGGCTTTGTAATTATTGCAACCATAATTATTCAAGTTGTTTTCTCCTTTATCCCACATTATGTACAGCATAATTATTCCCCTGAGGTTTACAGAAGATATATCGAAACCTACGGAGGAAGCTATACAGAGAAAACATATGATATCATTAAACAAAGACAAACTGAAATTGAAAATCTGATTGAAATTCACGATACCGTAGTTTCGGATTATCGAAGCGACCTTATTTCTCTTGAAGAGTATGAAAACCACAACATCCAGTACAACAGGGCTATCGCAGAGCAAAGCACAGTATATTATCTCTTGGAAAAATGTGAGTATTATAATTCTCTTGACAGACCGGCAGTTTTATTTTACGATACTGACTGGTTTGATTTTTTAAGCAACGACAGCTATGATTATATAATTGCCATAACAATTATAATTGTAATTATTCCTGTATTTTCATCCGAATATATGACAGGGTCAAGAAATTTAATTATTACAACTTCTCAAGGAAAACGCAAAAGCGCTTTGTCAAAGCTTCTTATCTGCGGTGTATTTGTGTTTATTTTTGCATTTGCAATGTATATTATAAAAGTTATCCCTGTTATTTCAGGAAAATCGGCGGCATATTCCAACTTACCGGTATATAATCTTTTGGGATATTCATTTGACAGCGATATTTCTATTATTGAATACTATATTTCAGACAGTCTGATCAAATCGTTTCAATGGTGCGTATTATCACTCTTTGTCTGCACTGTATCCGTTCTAGTTAAAAACACAACATTTGTATTTTTCATATCACTATTATTCGTAATTTTTCCTTCAATGCTGTATACAATGGTATCCGGAAAGGTTTTCGATATAATATTCACCTCATATGCTCTTAAAAGCCACTATAATCCACAGACAAACATTCTTAACATTGGAATAATAATTGTTGTTAAAGCATTACTGTACTGTATAATAACAGAAAGATGCTGGTGTGCAAGGTCTGACAACAGCGTAATGACAGAGTAGGTTTATTATTACTCACCCACAGACTTAGCCATCTTTGTAAAATCCATTTATACAATTAAATTTCTAAGCGTTATAAAAATCATTTTTCTACAACCAGATATCTTTGATGTGAACTTCATACATAATCTTCAACAGCACATTCTGTTCCCTCAAAAAGTTGGAATATCATATTTCCGTTCAACAAGAACAAGAGATCTTACCATGTAATATTTTGCTGTAATAAAAGTTGCCCACGATAAAAAATCCACTAAATTCAGGGAAAATCATTTCCGTACGTCCGATATTAATTAAGGATATTTTTTATCCCAACTTGAAATTTTCTGTCATATTCCATATAGAAGTTTGCGTTTCATTTAAGTGTTTCCTAAAAAGTATTGTTACGCCTGTTCATCAAGAGTAAGAGTATATCCGGGAAGGAATTCAGATAGGAACACATCCGCTTCGGGAATATTTAGTTTCTTAATAGATTCAATAGTAGATTTTTCTGCCTTTGCAAATTCAGCATTCCCCATTTGTCTTTCTTCAATGCATTTTATAAGGGCAGATATCTTATCGGCCGCCTTAACAAGACTCCAAAGCTCAGTATCCTCATCCCTTTTTTCGTAAAGAGCAATATAGTCCTCCTTTAAATCCTCAGGTATATAAGATAGCATTTTGTCAATTGCAGTTTGCTCAACTTTATCATATGCCTGTTTTATTTCAGGATTAAAATACTTAACAGGAGTGGGAAGATCGCCTGTGAGAATTTCCGTCGTGTCGTGGTACATGGCAAGAAGCGCACACCGCTCCACATTGACGCAGCCTCCAAATCGCCTGTTTCTTATAACTGCAAGAAGATGTGCAATAAAAGCTGTTTCAAGACTATGTTCACTTAAATTTTCGTTTATGGTATTTCTCATAAGTCCCCAGCGATTAATATATTTAAGACGTGAAAGCATACCAAAATATTTATTATTCATTATAATTCGACCTTCTTTTTGCCATATTGTTCCACATGGAACAAAAAAAATAAACTGTTCCGCATTCTACGGAACAGTTTATATTATATAACCTTTTGCTAATCAAGTCAAGACTTAATATGGTATGATATTAAGGAGAACACCGGCTGCAACCGCAGAACCGATAACTCCTGCTACGTTTGGTCCCATAGCGTGCATTAGGAGATAGTTTGTCGGGTCATACTGTTGACCAACCTTCTGAGATACACGTGCAGCCATAGGAACGGCTGAAACACCGGCAGAACCAATAAGCGGGTTTACCTTTCCTCTAGTTGCAAGGTACATAAGTTTACCGAAAAGAACACCACTCGCTGTACCAAATGAGAATGCAAGAACGCCAAGAACGATAACCCCTCCGAATTTAGGGTTGATGATTTTTTCAGCAGTAGTAGTTGCACCAACTGAAATTCCAAGGAAGATTGTGATAATGTTCATAAGTTCATTCTGAGCAGTTTTAACAAGTCTGTCACAGCATCCGCTTTCCTTAAGGAGGTTACCAAACATAAGCATACCAACCAAAGGAGCAGCAGAAGGAACAATAAGAGTAACAACCACAGTTACTGCGATGGGGAAAATGATCTTTTCTGTTTTTGAAACAGGTCTTAACTGTCCCATTCTTACAAGACGTTCTTTCTTAGTTGTGAGAGCCTTCATAATTGGCGGCTGGATAATAGGAACAAGCGCCATATATGTGTATGCTGCAAGAGCAATTGTTCCGGTTTCTACATCAAATCCACCTCCACCGAGAAGCTTCGAAGAAACATAAATAGCGGTAGGTCCGTCAGCGCCTCCTATAATTGAGATTGCACCCGCCTCCTGAGCAGTAAAGCCAAAAAGTGCAGCACCGATAAAGGTGAAGAATATACCTCCCTGAGCGGCAGCACCAAGAATAAAGCTCTTCGGATTTGCAATGAGCGGCGAGAAGTCGGTCATTGCACCGATTCCAAGGAATATAAGCGGAGGATAGATTTGCAGCTTAACGCCCATATACAAAATGTCAAGAAGTCCGCCCTCGTGAAGTATTCTGCCATAGTCAATATTTCCTTCGAACAAATACGAGTGATACATTGCGGCATCAGGAAGGTTAGTCAAAAGAATACCAAATGAAATAGGGAGAAGAAGAAGTGGTTCAAATCCCTTAGCAATTGCAAGATACATAAATACAAACGATATAAGTATCATTATAATTATTTTATAACCCTCGTCAGCTATAAAGCCGTTGCAGATCTGATATATACCCGACTCAAGTATCATGTCGTGTAATGTTTGCAGAAATTTATAAATCATATTTTTACTTTCCTTTCAGATAGTCTATGAAATTAAAATTAGATCAAAAAGGCTTTGTGTTTTCCTGAAGTCCTGCCATAGCCCAAGGCTTTCTCATAGGAGTAGCAGACTTTGAGATGCTTTTCAGTACAAGCTTTTTTCCGCTTGAAGCACTCATTGCCGCGATTGCCGCAGTTATAACCACTACTACCTCATCATCTATACCGTCCGAAACAACAGGAGAAACCGCTTTGGAAGCATCAGCCTTACTTGCAGGAACAGCACCGTTATTTTTCGGCTGATTCAGGATTTTTTTTTTACTTAACTTATTTACGAGTTTACCGAGAAACTGAACAAAGAGAATAAGAATAATAAGACATACAAATGTCAGAACAAATCCTGTAATAACGACTGCCGCAACAAATTCAGGGGTCATTTCTACAGTTTTTGATAGTAACAATAGGTTGGGACTCATACAAATTTCTCCTTTGGATTAGATTATCATTAAATACACATATATTATACAACATTTCATCTCATTTTACAAGAGCTTTTCCGCATTTTTTTACACAAAGTTTTTATTATTTTTACGCTGTAATTTAGAATTTATATAATATAATTTTTGTATTGAAATTAATTGCATATGCTGTTATAATATAAATATATTAAATTCATAAGGAGACATATAATATGATTGAGAAATTTTTAGTCTGGCTGGAAAGAATACTTCCTTCCCTTGTTGCGGCTATTATAATTTTAATCGTTGGTTTCATTATTACAAAAATAACATTAAGAATAATGAGAAAGGGTCTAGAAAGAAGCAGGATAGACGTTACTGCACATGCGTTTTTACTTTCTCTTACCAAAACTATACTTTATACTTTTATAATAATAATCTGTCTATCCGCTCTAAGTGTGCCGATGAGTTCTATAGTCGCTGCGGTTGGCGCGGCAGGACTAGCCGTCGGTCTTGCCTTGCAGAACAGTCTTTCAAATCTTGCCGGAGGATTTATTATCCTTTTTTCAAAGCCTTTTTCCAAAGGCGATTACGTTGATATAGGCAATAATTCAGGAACAGTAGATGAAATTTCAATTCTTTACACAAGTCTTGTTACTTCCGACAATAAAACTATTCACATTCCAAACGGTCAGATAACAAGTTCGTCCATTACCAACTACACTCAGCAGCACATTAGACGGCTTGACATGAACTTTACCATAAGCTACAATGCGGATTATAAGCAGGCAATCAAAATTATAAACGATATTGCTCTTAATAACCCAAAGACGCTTTTCGAACCTGAACTTCCTCTTGTAAGAATGTCAGCACATCTCGATTCTTCAATTCAACTTGTTGCAAAAATATGGGTATCTTCAGATGATTATTGGTCATTAAACTACGATATGCTTGAGCAGGTAAAGGACGCATTTGATAAAAATCGCATAGATATCCCATACAACCAAATGGAAGTTCATGTTATCGACGAGTAATATCAAGGTTTTTCATCTCATTTAAAAAGCTATCGATTTGATTTTTATCAGCTTGTTGTTGATTAACATCGGTACGCATTCTCAGCATAGTTTTTACATTTTCAGTATTTTTCAGTTCATCGTAAAGAATTGTCAAAATTTTCGATGAGAGATTTGTTCCTGCTATGGAATTATAAATGCTGTTATAATCAGAACAAGCAAGACGCTGAAGTTCTGCGGCTTTATCAAGAATTTCAATATCATTGTTTTTCATTTGTCATTCTCCATTAATTCAATTAGACTTGCAAGATGATTTTTATGCGATGCACAAATGATTTGCAAGTCACTTTTTAACTGAGGTTCTCCTGCGGAGGAAAACAACCTGTTATATTCTTTTATAAGTCTGATTTCGGTTTCGCAAAGTATTTTTAAAAAGTTAAATTCATTTTCGCTCATGTTCTTATCCTTTCTTTATTTTAGTATATGAAAAAAACAGGCAAAAAAACGGCTTACGGTAAAAAAATTACTGCAAGTCGTTTTTGTTATTTATATAGTCAGTATTTGCCGCAACTGCGCAGATAACACTTCTCGCCCCGTTTTCCTTAAGCACTGCCGCACAGGCGTTCAAGGTACTGCCTGTTGTTATTATATCATCGCATAGAAGTATTGATTTACCTTTCACACTGACATTTCCCGAAAAATTATAAAGTCCCTTAACATATTCCGCTCTTTCCTTCATAGAAAGGTCATGTTGCTTTACTGCTGAATTTTTCTTGCTAAGCAAATTATGATAAAAAGGGGTTTTAAGGTACTCAGCTGTTTTCCTGCCAAGTTCAGAAGCCTGGTTGTAACCACGCTGTCTTAACACCTTTATTGATGAAGGAACAGAAGTAACAATATCAATATTCAAATTGTCCTTTAATATTTTTTCAGCAAGCTTTTCACCGAAAAAAACTGCGAAGTTCTCAGGACTTTCCGTTTTGAATCTGACCACGGCATTTCTTATGCTTTCTTCATACCAGACCACGCTGTAGCAGCGATCATAACATATTCCGGCACTTTCACATATGCAAATTCTTTTGCCGCATCGCTCGCAGATTTCTTTATCTATATACGGAAGCTTTTCTGCACAGCTTTCACACGAGTAATCATCCCACGGAATGATCTCTTTACAAAATGCGCATCTGTTTGGAAAAATAATGTCAAGCCAGAAACGCTTATCAAAAATAAAACAATTTCTAAAACCCATATGTTTCCCCCGAATCTTCAAGAAGCATATTTTTTAAAAGAGTATATCTGTTTGTACGACGATTATTTTTTACCATGAATTTTATCCTATTTGCAGAACCAACAATTACAAGCAGCTTTTTAGCTCGTGTTACAGCTGTATAAAGAAGATTCCTGTAATAAAGCTTGTCAAATCCTTTGAATGCGGTAAGTATTACCGCATCAAACTCGCTTCCCTGACTTTTGTGAACTGTTATTGCATAAGAAAGCTCAACATCCTCAAGCATAGCATTATTGTATTTGCATATCCTTCCGTCAAAGTCGATTGTAATAATATCCAGAATCTTGTTTATTGACGTTATTACTCCTATATCACCGTTAAAAATACCCGATCCTTTTTCTGTTTCATCCCCATCATCGTCAAGTCTTTTCCACATAATATCATAATTGTTTTTTGTCTGCATTACCTTGTCCCCTTCTCTGAAAGTATAAAGGAATGACTTTATTTCGGATTTCTTTTTTGATGGTGGGTTTAGTTGAGATTGTATAAGCTTATTAAGCTCAACAGTTCCCGACGGACCTTGTCTTGTAGGTGAAATAACCTGAATATCGTTTATAGGATCAAAGCCATATGCTTCAGGCAGACGCTTTTTAACGAGGTCAACAACAAGTTCCTGCAAAGGCTGATACTCAAGACGCTGGAAAAAGAAGCAGTCACTTGATTTGTCAGCAAGGTCGGGAACTTCTCCGTTTACTATCATATGAGCATTGGTAACTATCTTTGATTGCTGAGCCTGGCGGAAAATTTCCTTAAGCTGAACAGTTGGAACAATACCACTGTCGATTATATCCTTTAAAACGTTCCCTGCGCCTACTGATGGAAGCTGATCTGAGTCGCCTACCATAACAAGGGAACAATTGAATTTGAGAGCTTTTAAAAGAGCAGAAAAAAGCAGCGTATCAGTCATAGACATTTCATCGATTATCATAACGTCACAATCAAGAAGATTATTTTCATTATGCTTGAATCTTGGCATTTCCCCATCAGAAAATTCAACTTCTAAGAGCCTGTGGATAGTTTTTGCCTCAAAACCTGTAAGGTCTGAAATGCGCTTTGCTGCGCGTCCAGTAGGAGCTGCTATCATAACCGTCATTCCTTGCTGCTGAAAAAGGGAGATTATAGCATTTAATGTTGTGGTCTTTCCTGTTCCCGGACCTCCCGTAAGAACTAAAAATCCGCAGGAAAGTGCTGTATTTATTGCTTCTCTTTGTACCTTTTCATAAGTTATCCCGAACTGTTCCTCGGCAAGGTCGATTACGTGAGAAAAATCTATTTTGTTATTATAGCTTATGTCCCGAAGAGTTTTAAGCCGTCTTGCAATATAATCCTCCGCTTCATAATATTCATGAAGTGAAACAAACTCTCTGTTGCCTTTTGTATAAATATGAAGGTTTTCTTCTCCGACTTCTCTTTGAAGAACTCTGTCAAAGGAGGTTTTATCGATTTGTAAGAATTCCACAGCAATATCAACAAGTTTATCATAAGGCAGGCAGGTGTGTCCGCTTAAAGCATTTTCACGAAGAATCCATGCAATTCCGGCAGAAATACGCTGGTCGCTGTCCTTTGGAAAATTCATTTTACCGGCAAGTGTTTCAGCTTGAGAAAAAGGAAGTTCCACACCAAACCCACACATTATGTAAGGGTTTTTCTCTATTGATTCCTTGGCCAGCCCCTCCCAGCGTTTCCATGCACGGACTCCGTAAGTAGGAGATATCTCGTACTCGGAAAGAAATATCATAAGATTCCTTACACCAAAAACTTTTTTATAACTATCCATAATTTTATCCAAGGCTTTAGGGCTTATACCCTCGATTTCAAGGAGCTTATCAGGTTGTTTATCAAAAATCTCAAGGGTATTATTCCCGAAGGCCTCTACTATTTTTCTTGCAAGAACAGGTCCGATCCCTTTTATGACCCCGCTTGAAAGGTATTTTTGGATTGCGGAGGCTGTTTTCGGCAAAGTTCGTTCACAAAGGTGGGCTTTAAACTGCATACCGAATTTTCTGTGATTTACATACTCCCCGGTAAGTCTCAGGTCTTCCCCCTCTTCAACATTTCCAAGCTCCCCTACCACCGTAACAGGTTCTCCTCCCGCGTCAAGTGTAAGTACGACAAATCCGTTTTCCTCGTTTTTATATACAATACAGTCTACACTGCCTTCAATAAAAGTAAATTGTTTGTTATCCTGCATTTATTATCCTTTCATTCAGCCGCACTTTACTTTAAGATAAGCATAAAGCTCATAACTTTTAATTGCATGAACTTTTTTATATCTGTCTGAAAGCTTCTGATAATGCTCCCACAATTCAGGTCTGCATCCAAAATCGACAATAAGGATTTCCCTTCCACCGGGATAGTTATAAAATGATTCCTCATGGTAAACAGATCTTACAGCATTATCGATAATATCGGCATTTTCAGAATTTTTACCGACCGGAATAATTACAATCCCTACTCCGTGATTTTCTCTCAAGCGCATTGTAATTATCTGTACAACAATTATAATTAACACGACAACAGCTACAAGCACAGCTGATATAATTATTTCATTCACAAAAATCATTCCTCTCAAATTTATATAATACAAAATATGATAGAAAAAATGATATTGTGAAAACCATTTACAACTTACATTTTACTACAATTCTAAACCAATTTCAATAGCGCAATAATATATTTTTGCAATAAAAAAACCGCCGTTTATATGTAAAGTAGACCTTATGAAGTATTTAAAGCTACTTTTGATTAAATGTCAAAAGTAGCTTTGCGTTTCTTTTATTATTGACTTTCCTGTATGTTATTGCTATAATTTACCAACTGCCGATTGAAATTTACGTAGGCATTTATATGGGTACATTTGATAATCAATATATGACTGCTGAACAGACTTATCGTTTAAATCGGAGCAAAGCTCCTCAGTTTTTCAGTGGGGGATTAAAACCCCCACTGAAAAACTGAATGGAACCCTGCCCCCCCAATAGGAGGCGGATCATCCCATAGGAGGCGGACCTGCCGAATATTCGGCAGGGGGACATCGGCGACTTGGTTATTACAATGAGTTTATGTGGAGCAAAAGATATGCGGAATGTATTTCTTTTAAGGCAGCGCTTGAACTAATGACTCGATAAATCCTAATTTATCAGCGAAACAATACTAAAAAGTCTGAGAAGAAAACAAATCTTCTCAGACTTTACTTCTTTATGTCTTTCCAACTAACAACAACGGCTTTAGCGTTTTAAAATTTATTCTGTTTTTTTCTTAGCCTCAATATCAGAAAGAGCGTCCTTTCTTGAAAGATTAATTCTTCCTTGCTGATCTATCTCCATAACCTTTACAACTATTTCATCACCGATAGAAACAACGTCCTCAACCTTTTCAACCCTGTGCTTTTCAAGCTTGGAGATATGAACAAGACCCTCCTTGCCGGGTGCAATCTCTACAAATGCGCCAAAGTTCATAATTCTTGTTACCTTGCCCTTGTAAATCGAGCCCACCTCTGGTTCAAACACAATAGTATTGATAATATCTATAGCCTTCTTAGCCTTGTCAAGGTCAATTCCGGAAACAAATACATTTCCGTCTTCTTCGATGTCGATCTTGACTTCACATTCAGCGGAGATCTTCTGGATAACCTTTCCGCCAGAACCGATGACCTCACGAATCTTATCAACAGGAACTTTTGTTGTAAGCATTTTAGGAGCCCACTTGTTTACAGTCGGACGAGGTTCAGGAATAGCCTTAAGCATTACATCGTCAAGAATATGAAGTCTTGCCTTATGAGTTTTAGCAAAAGCCTCCTTGATGATATCAGGAGTAAGACCATCAACCTTGATATCTACCTGAATAGCGGTGATTCCCTTATGAGTTCCACCAACCTTAAAGTCCATATCACCATAGAAGTCCTCAAGACCCTGAATATCAACCATTGTCATCCAGCTTCCATCCTCTTTGGTAATAAGACCGCAGGAAATACCTGCAACAGGAGCTTTGATCGGAACGCCCGCATCCATAAGAGCAAGAGTTGAGCCGCAAATAGATCCCTGTGAAGTTGAGCCGTTTGAAGAAAGAACCTCAGAAACCATTCTGATTGCGTATGGGAAGTCCTCAACGCTTGGGATTACAGGTTCAAGAGCTCTTTCAGCAAGTGCGCCGTGACCAATCTCACGTCTTCCGGGTCCTCTTGAAGGCTTTGTTTCACCCACAGAGTAGCTTGGGAAGTTATACTGATGCATATATCTCTTAGACTCTTCTTCATCAAGTCCGTCTATCTTCTGAGCATCGCTTACAGGGCCTAATGTACATACTGTAAGAACCTGAGTCTGTCCTCTTGTAAAAAGTCCTGAGCCGTGAACTCTCGGAAGAAGTCCTACTTCAGCGGCAAGAGGTCTGATCTCATCAATTCCTCTTCCATCTACACGCTTGCCTTCATAGAGCCAGTTTCTTACTATCTTCTTCTGGAGCTTATACATTACTTCGTCAAGAACTCCGGTATTTTCATCGCACTGCTCATCAAATTGTTCATGAACCTTATCAATGATAGGCTGGAGCCTTGCATCTCTTACATTCTTATCGTTTGTATCAAGAGCAACCTTGACGTCCTCTCCTACCAATGCCTCAACAGCATCAAAGAGGTCGTGGTCAACTTCCTTTGATTCAAATTCAAACTTGGGCTTTCCAATCTCCTTTTGAATATCAGAAATGAAAGCTACCATTTTCTTTATTTCCTCATGGCCCTTAAGAATTGCTTCAAGCATAAGATCATCTGAAATTTCGTCAGCACCTGCTTCAATCATAACGATCTTTTCGGCGGATCCTGCAACAGTAAGATTAAGCTTATTCTTAGCCCTTTGTTCAAGAGTAGGATTGAGCACAAGCTCATCATCAACATAGCCAACGTTAATGCTTGCAACAGGTCCGTTCCACGGAATATCTGATATTGAAATAGCGATAGATGTCGCTATCATTCCGGCTATTTCAGGAGAGTTATCAGGGTCAACAGCAAGAACTGTCATAACAACAGACACATCGTTTCTCATATCCTTCGGGAACAAAGGTCTGATAGGACGGTCAACGCATCTTGAAGTAAGTATTGCCTTTTCTGAAGGTTTTCCCTCTCTTTTGAGGAATGATCCCGGGATCTTTCCTACCGAGTAAAGCTTTTCCTCATAATCAACGGAAAGAGGAAAAAAATCAACGCCCTCTCTCGGCTTTTTGCTTGCTGTAACATTTGCCATAACAACAGTTTCACCATATCTTACCCAGCATGAACCGTTTGCAAGAGCGCAGGTCTTTCCCGTTTCAACAACAACGGGTCTGCCTGCATAGGTTGTTTCAAAAGTTCTGTAATTTTCAAACATTTAAGCTACCTCCATTTATTTTCTGCAGCAGCTTTAGCAATAAACACAATCCGATATTCATTTGATTTCAGACTCTGTTTAATGCTAAAATGACTACTGCTTATTTTACATTTATAAAGTCAATATACACCAAAAGGCAGTCGGTATAATATACCGCTGCCCTGATGTGATTTGCGATTACTTACGGATACCAAGCTTTTCGATAGTTGCTCTGTATCTGTTAATATCCTTCTTAGCAAGGTAGTTAAGAAGGTTTCTTCTGTGACCAACCATTTTAAGAAGTCCTCTTCTTGAATGATGATCCTTCTTATGAACCTTAAGGTGTTCTGTAAGATCATTGATTCTCTTTGTAAGAATTGCGATCTGTACCTCCGGAGAACCTGTGTCGGTTTCATGAGTTCTGTTAGCTTCGATAACAGCTGTCTTTTCTTCTTTTCTGAGCATTTTTCTATACCTCTTTCATAATATTTCCTTCAGCGAAGAACACGGCATGGTATACTCCCGAACATCGGGCTTTTCCCGCAATCTGCGTTGAGGATAGAGTTGCGTCTTTATTTACACGCAAAAATAATTATACACTTAAAACTCAGGATTGTCAAATCCTTTTTTCAGCAAACCCAAATAGTTTACAATTTATTAAGATTACTGTTTGAGCTTGCTTTTAGCGGCTGTAAGAGTATTTTTCATAAGCATTGCTATAGTCATGGGACCTACTCCTCCCGGAACAGGAGTGATATAAGAAGCCTTTTCCTTTGCAGTTTCAAATTCAACATCTCCGCAAAGTTTTCCGTTATCAAGTCTATTCATTCCAACGTCAATAACAACTGCTCCTTCTTTTATCATATCTCCTTTAATAAGATTAGGCACGCCGACAGCGGCAACCAAAATATCAGCTCTCCTACAATGCTCAGCGAGATCTTTTGTTTTCGAATGGCAGATAGTTACTGTTCCGCTTTTATGAAGAAGAAGCATGGCCATTGGCTTTCCTACGATATTGCTTCTTCCCACTACCACACATTCCTTGCCTGATATCTCAGTTCCTGTAGAAGCAATAAGCTCCATAACTCCGGCAGGAGTACAGGGTAGATATTTATATTCACCGATCATTATCTGTCCCACATTTTCAGGATGAAAAGCATCAACATCCTTAGCGGGAGAAATATTGTTTATTACAACCTTTTCATCGATATGCTCAGGAAGAGGGAGCTGACACAGTATACCATCAACTTTCGGGTCGCTGTTAAGTTTATTAATAAGTTCAAGAAGTTCATCCTGGGTTGTTCTTTCCGGAAGCGCGTACTCGAACGATTCTATTCCGCAGTATTCGCAGGCAAGCTTTTTATTTCTAACGTAAACTTTAGAGGCGGGGTCGTCGCCTACAATTATCACCGCAAGACCTGCTGTAAGACCCATTTCTGTTTTTAGAGCTGTGAGTTCATCTCTTACAGAGTCTTTTACGCCTTGAGAAACTGTTTTTCCGTCAATTATCCTGTACATTATTTTCTTCCTCCTGCTTATCGTCTTTTTCAGGTATTTCATCCTGTGCTTCGTCTTCGCTGATGCTTTCTCCATCAATTGCTGTCATATCTTCTTCGCCATCATCAGACTCTTCAACAATATTATTATAGGTCTCTTCTTCGGCTTTTTCAGTATGTTTATTCTTTGTGGTTTTAAGTTCGTCTATTTTTTTTGAATACTCAGATTTTATGTTATCAAGTTCCTTTTCAAGCTCGGCAGTACTCTCTCCGTTTGCCTTTGCATCCTTGATCTTTTGTCTGAGCTCTTTTTTCTTGCTGTTCATTTCTTCATAAATCACATATTCACCAAGCTGTTCCTTCGATGTATCAGTATCACAGAAAAGCTTATAATCCCCTGCTCTTCTTACAGCCCCTCTGAAAACAAGAATAAGTATTATTGCAGCCAAAACGCAGGCTCCTGCAACAAGCTGAGAAACCCTTATCTTTCCGAAATAAAGACTGTCGGTTCTAAGTCCCTCAATGAAAAATCTTCCAAGACCATACCATCCGATATACATAAGGAACACTTCTCCGTCAAACTTTCTGTGCTTAAGATATAAGTTAAGCAGAACAAATCCTATAAGACACCATATTGATTCATAGAGAAAACATGGATGAACAGGAAGGTTATAATCAACAGTCACTCCTGAATTAAGGGCGATGGTATCGTAATTATCCGCAAGGTACTGAATAGTTCTTGCACTCATCATTCCCCATGGAAGAGTAGTGTTTGAACCGAAAGCCTCAACGTTAAAAAAGTTTCCCCAACGTCCCACAGCCTGTCCTATAAGAAAGCAAGGACCAACAACGTCCAGAAGAGCTGTAAGTTTAAGCTTTCTGATTTTTGCAATTATTCCGCCAACCAGAATTGCTCCTATAAGACCGCCGTAAATCGCAAGTCCACCGTCACGAACATTTATAATTCCCCTGAAATCAAGTCCGCCGTCTGCATTCGTATAGTTTCCAAGGGAAAATATAACGTAATAAAGACGTGCGCCTACAACTGCGCCGATAACTCCCCCGATCACAGCGTCAGTTGCTCTGTCGGGGTCGATACCAACTGTTTTCATTTTCCTAAAACCATAGATCATCGCAATAAGGATACCTAATGCAATTAAAAAACCATACCAGTAAATCTTAAAATCAGTTCCGGGGACAGTAAACATTACCCTGTCGAGCCTGATACCGTTTTTCAGGATATTATCCCCTTCACCGAAAAAGGGAAAATACAGCTTATCGGGATTTTCCCTGATAGTCTGCAACATTTCCTCGCTGACTGTTTTAGCCAGCATCAAAGCCTGTTGTGTCATTTTTTTTAAGTCCTTTCCCTAATGTGTCTTATATCACGAAAACGGTTCAACTATTGATATAGACATATTATCTGTATTGAAATGCTCATTGAAAACCTTTTTCAGGTCGTCAATAGTTGTATTTGCTATACATTCCATTTCGTCAAACGCCTCAAATCCGAGAAACGCAGCTACAAGCATCATTGCCGTGCAGGTTTCGGAGCTTTCGAGCGCTTTTAAGTTAACTCCGTACTTCGATTTCTTTAATATTTCAAAAAGTTCTTTATCAAAGCCGTCTCTTTTAACTCTTTCGATCTCGTCTTTTATACGCTCCATAACCTTTCTCGGATCCTTGGACTCTCCGCCGCATATACAGGTAAAATATCCGTCTCCATAGAAAACCTCTGTTCCGAACTGAGAATTTATAAGTCCGTCTGCCATAAGAGAATTATAAAAGTCGGATGATTGCCCCATAAGCAGAGACATAATGAAGTCACAGCATACCGCAGCCTTCAAAAGCTCTTTACCCTTTTTAGGCGGACATTTTATTCCGATATAGAAAATGGGCGTTGAAACTGCCATTTGTTTTACCGTTTCTTTCTTTGCAACTTCTGCCGGCTCATCGGGAAATTCAGTTTCAAGGTTCATGTCGCTGCACGGTATAAGCTCCTCATCGCAAACCTTTAATATATCGTCAACATCAACATTACCAGCGACGCAAAGCGCCATATTGTTAAGATTATAAAAAGTGCGATAGCATCTGTAAAGAAGGTCTGCGTCAATTTTTGCAATTGATTCTACAGTTCCTGCGATATCTACTTTAACAGGATGATTTTTATACAAACATCCGAGAAGCTTTATATATGCCTCTCTGTCAGGACTATCCTGACACATTTTTATTTCCTGACCGATAATCCCTTGTTCCTTGTCAACTGTTTCCTGAGTAAAATATGGTTTCTGAACAAAGGAAAGAAGAATATGAAGTGACTCGAGGTACTTATCTGAGCAGTTAAAAAGATAAACAGTCTGATCAAACGAAGTATAAGCGTTTGCATTAGCACCTGTTTTAGCGTAAAGATCGAAAACATCACAATCCTCATTTTCAAACAGCTTATGTTCAAGAAAATGAGCAATTCCCTCCGGCACGTCAACAAAATCCTCGTCATCCTTTGTTTTAAAGCGTGTGTTTATAGAACCGTATTTTGTTCCGAAGTATGCGTCTGTTGTTGAAAAGCCTTCTTTTTTCCATATATAGATATCAAGTCCGGAGGGGTGTTTAACATAGGTATACTCCTCCCCAAGCCTTTCATTTCTGATAATTTTCTTCTGGCGGGTCATTATTCATTACCTCCCTTATCAGAATTTTCAAGAAGATACACAGTATCAAGCTTATAGCTTTCAGCACAATTTATTATTTCTTCTTTTGTAATGGAATTGATTTTTTCCATCATCTGCTCATAAGAGTAGATCTCTCCTCTTAAAAACATTGTGAAATACCACGAAGAAAGGGCGTTTACATAGTCATATGTGGAGCGGTTATTTCCGCACATGACAAGCTTTGTATTTGCTATCTCCTCATCGGTTATTTCTCCCTGAGCAATTTTTTCAAGTTCTTTATTTATAGCTTCCTTTGCAAGTCCGACATTTTTCCTGTCAACACCGCTGTCAATAACAAGTGCGCCCTTACCGTCAATTATTCTCGCAGCGCAGTAATAGCAAAGGCTCATTTTTTCTCTTACATTTGTAAACAGCTTTGAAAAGGCAGTTCCGCCCAGAATGGCAGAAGTAAGCTTATTTACATATAAGTCGTCGCTTCCGCCCTTATATACCATAACCATTTTGCTTTGGTTGACGTCAAGCTGTTCTGTCACTTTACGTAATTCGGGTTTAAGAGGAGATTTATCATAAAATGACCATTTATCATTATAGTTTCTTTCAATTGAAGCAAATGCATCTGTTACAAGAGCTATCGCTTCATCAAAATCTCCTCCGCCGGCAAATGTTATTTCAATTGCAGCAGTCTTTAAAAGCTCCTTATAACGCTTATAAACACCCACTATATCGAGAGCGGACACGCTTTCAACCGTTCCGTTTACATCAACTGCAAAGTTCTCACCCTCAAAAGCAGTCTTGAGGGTCTTGTCTACGGCATACCCCCTTTTATCATTGATAAGAGCTTCTATATCCTCAACAAGTTCACGCTTTCTGATTTCAAATTCTTTTTTCGCAAACCCTCCGTCCTCAATTACCGGGCGGAAAATACAATCAAGAAGTAACCTTACCGTTTCGGAGGTGATCTTTTCACCGTAAATTGCGTAATCGTCACGGATACAACTTACTCCGATAGTGATAATCTGACCGTTTGCTATCTTACTTTTTGAGGAGATAATATCAGCCCCATAAAGTGAGCTTAAGGCTTTGCTCAGTTCTTTTTTCGAGGGGTATTTTTCATTTGATGAAACAAGCACTCCGCTGATAAGAGAATTTGCCGCGGCTTTGCTTTCACACAGTTCGTCTATAAATCTTATAGCAACGGAATTTGTCTTGAACTTTTTATCCTTTATTACAGAAAGTCCTATTCCATCGCCTATAACTGTTCTTTTATACTCAACAGGCATTCTCACAACTCCTATTCTTTTAATTTGATAATACAATTTTTAAAACACAAATATTATTATATCATATTAGGAAAGAAATTTCCATAGGTTATTGAAAATTTTCATCAGAACATCATATTTTGCTTTACTCCAAAACTGAATATTCAAAATTTTTCCACAAAAGATTCATTCCCTCATCGGTTTCCTCGGGAAGAAGTGCCCTTGCCACAAGTATTTCCTCTCCGTTTTTTACATTTGCAAGATAAGCGTAATCTCCGTCTATTAGTTTTACTTTATATATCACCGTTGGCATAATATATTATCCTTTCTTTTTCGCAAACAAGACATTTTCCTTCGAAAACATTTTCATAAGCTCGGAAACTGTTTTTTCACTGATATCAAAGCTCTGAGCTTCTTTAAAAGAAATTGTTTTCTTTATATCAGACAGATAAACCAAAAGCCTGCCTTTTCCGTTTTCAGAATTATGGCTCTGTACAAAGTCCTTAAGTTTTTTTAGTTTTTCCTTGTCATTTGAAAATGCTTTAACAAAAATAGTGTTGTCTTTTATATTGTCAATAAATTTTTCTACACCACAGACATCATCTGCAATTATTTTTACTTCATCGTCTTTAATAGATACGTGACCCTTGATTTCAATAATACTTCCCTTGGATGTGACTGAATCAAATTTCTTGTACAATGACGGAAAAACAATCACTTCCATCTCGCCTGTTTCATCCTCAATATTCACAAAAAACATTCTGTCGCCTTTTTTTGTTGTAAATAGCTTTTTACTTCTTATAAGAGCGAGGATATTAACAGTATGGTTATCTTCCACCTTATAGTTATCGCTGCTATCACGTTCGGTCAGTTGTGAAATTTTTTCATAACATAAAGCCGCTAATAGAGCCGAATAATCTTCGAGAGGATGACCGGAGATATAAATACCTGCCGCTTCCTTTTCAAATTCAAGAAGAGTAGCCTTATCAAACTCCTCTGCGTAGGGAAGAGTTAAAATATCAGCGCTTTGGGTAGGATTTTCTTCAAATAGATCTATTTGCCCCGAAACCTCGCTTCTTTTTTCATGAGCGACCCCTGAAAGAACCTTTTCATAATTAAGAAGCATCTGCCGTCTGTTTTCCGGAAAACAGTCAAAAGCTCCGCTTTTTATAAGCGCTTCCACAGCTCTTGCGTTAATGTCCTTTCCGGCACATCTATTGCAGAAATCACCAAAGCTATGAAAATATCCGTTTAAATTACGTTCTTTTATAATTGCCTCGATTGCGTTGGAGCCTAAAGATTTAATTGCAAGAAGTGCGAATCTTATAGAATCCCCCTCGGAAATAAATCCCATTTCCGACTTGTTTATATCAACGCCAAGAATAGGTATTCCATTTTTGCGACAATTTGCACAGTATTCGGCAAGCTTTCCTGTACCCTCTCCGATAACAGAATTCATAAGAGCCGCCATATAGTCCTGATGATAATGACATTTTAAATATGCGGTCTGGTAAGCAACCGTTGCGTAGGCCGCAGCATGAGATTTATTGAACGCATATGACGCAAAAGATGACATCTCGTCAAAAATCTCGTTGGCAGTTTTTTCGTCAACTCCATTTGCAACAGCGCCAACGCAGTTTACGGTTCCATCATCATTTTTTGAACCGTAAACAAAAGCTTTTCTTTCGTTTTCAAGAACACTGTGCTTTTTCTTTGCCATTGCTCTTCTTACAACGTCAGCTCTGCCATAAGAATATCCTGCCAGAGTCCTGAATATCTGCATTACCTGTTCCTGATAAACAATACAGCCATATGTTACTTCAAGAATATCCTTTAACAACGGAGTTTTATATGTTATCTTTTTTGGATCATGTCTGTTTGCGATATACGTGGGGATAGAGTCCATGGGTCCGGGTCTGTAAAGGGATATAACAGCGATAATATCTTCTATTCCCACAGGCTGAAGGCGCATGATAGTTGCAGTCATGCCTTCGCTTTCAAGCTGAAAAACTCCGTAAGTATCTCCCGAAGAAAGCATATTGAAAACTTCCTTGTCGTCATATGGAATATTATCGATCTTAAAATCAGAATCATATTTCTTTCTGACTGCAAGTTCACAATTATGGATAACTGTCAAATTTCTAAGTCCCAGAAAGTCAATTTTTAACAACCCCAGTCTTTCCAAAACAGTCATTGTATACTGAGTAACTACCTGATCGTCGTTTTTCTGCAACGGAACATAGTCTGACACAGGGTCTTTTGTAATAACAACACCTGCTGCGTGAGTTGAACAGTTTCTTGGCATTCCCTCTACCTTTTTTGCCATTTCCAGCAGTTCTCTGATCCTGCTGTCATCCGACGCAAGCTTTTTAAGATCAGGGGATGTTTCAACAGCTTTTTCAAGAGTTATATTATTCTCTCTCGGAACAAGCTTGGCAACAGTATCAGCAAGGCTGTAAGGCAGAGCCATTGCTCTTGCAACATCGCGAATGGCAGCCCTCGCTTTTAGTGTTCCGAAAGTGACAATCAGTGAAACGTGGTCGCTGCCGTATTTTGAAGTAACATAATCTATTACCTGTTGTCTGCCGTCAATACAAAAATCTATGTCAAAATCAGGCATACTGACTCTTTCAGGATTTAAAAATCTTTCAAAAAGCAAATTATATTTGAGTGGATCTATATTTGTTATGCCAATACAATATGCGCAAAGACTTCCGGCTCCGGATCCTCTTCCCGGTCCTACGGGGATATCATGTTTTTTTGCGTAGTTTATAAAATCCCACACTATAAGATAATAGTCTGTATAACCCATATTTGTTATAACGTCAAGTTCATATTCAAGGCGGTCTGAAGCTTCCTTTGTAGGAGTGCCATATCTTTTTACAAGACCCTTGCGGCACATTTCACGAAGGAATTTTTCATTATTGTCCACTCCGTCAATGTGAAAATACGGCAACTTCGTATTACCAAATTCAAAATCAAAATTGCACATATCAGCTATCTTAGCGGTATTATAGACCGCCTCTTTGCAACCGGAAAAAAGCTCCAGCATTTCATCTTCCGATTTAATATAAAATTCGTCAGTTGGAAATCTCATTGCGTCCTTATCATCAACTGTTTTTCCTGTTGAAATACACATAAGGACAAACTGAGCCCTTGCGTCTGACTTGTCAATATAGTGTGCATCATTTGTTGCGCAGAGGGGTATGCCTGTTTCACGTGAAAGTCTTATCTGAAGGGGAATGATCCTCTGCTGGTCGGCAAAAATATGATTCTGAATCTCAATATAGTAGTTTCCCTGTCCGAAAACAGAATTATAAAGAATAGCAGTCTGCTTAGCTCCCTCGTAATCATCGTTGGAAAGTTTTCTTGCCACTTCACCGGCAAGACAGGCTGAAAGGCAGATAAGACCGTCTGAATACTTTTTCAGACAGTCTATATCCACTCTCGGCTTTGAATAAAACCCCTCGGTATAGCCGAGAGTTACGAGTTTCGTAAGGTTTTTATAGCCTATTTCGTTTTTACAGAGCAGCACAAGATGATACGGATGAGAATCTATTCCTGCCTGCTTATCAAATCTTGTTCTTGGAGCAACGTACATCTCACATCCTATTATCGCCTTTATGCCATGAGCTTTACATCTGTCGTAAAACTCCACAGCGGCGTACATATTTCCGTGATCCGTAACAGCAACAGCCTTCTGACCAAGCTCTTTTACTCTTTTTACAAGATCGTCAAGACGGCAGGCTCCGTCAAGGATAGAATATTCAGTATGAACATGAAGATGCACAAATCCATTTTCACTCATCTAAATTCCTCCTTTTTCATTTAACCCTGTTTTTTTCTTATCTCTTCCGCAGTTTTCTTTATACGTTCCATTCTGTGGTTTGCTCCGGATCTTGAAATGGGAGAAGATAAAGCCTGTCCGAGTTCTTTAAGATTAAAGTCCGGGTTTTCAAGTCTTACCTCGGCGATCTCTCTCAAGTCATCAGGAAGTTCATCAAGTCCTATTGTTTTTTCAATAAGTTCAATATCCTCTATTTGTTTTTCTGCTGCGCGGAGAGTTTTCTCAATATTAGCGCTATCGCAGTTTACAGCCCGGTTTATCTTATTTCTTATGTCCTTGTAAATTTTTATGTTCATTATTTCAATTGCACTTTTCTGAGCGCCCATAAGAGTAAGCATGTCCTCAATATTTTCGCTTTCCTTAATATACACCACCTGAGATCTTTTACGCTCTGTCTGTTTGGGGAGAATATTATAGTTATCAATTAAAATAATACCCAACAAGTTGCATATATCCATAGAATGGAATACAAACTCCATATGGTAATCCTTATTCGGGTCGGTTAGGCTTCCACAGGAAAGAAACATTCCACCTATAAACTGAGGAAGAAGCTTTCTTTTCGGTATCGGTGCGTTTTTATAGCCTGTTTCTTTATAATTTTCCGGAATATTAAAATAAGAGAATATCTTTTTTGCAGTGTCTTTGGAAAGCTCAGCAGAATAAACAGTCGAACTTGATTTCTTCAGTTCAAAAAACTCCGTTTCATATCCTGAAATATCCTTGCAGGAACGGGAGAAGAAATCCGCTGTTCTCTTGTTTTCCGTAACAAAGTTTATTCCGCTTATTTCAAAGTGTTTACAGGCATAAAGCAGACCCATAAAACAGGAATCTGCTTTGGGTCTGGAATTTATTCCGTCAAGTATTTCATCTTTTACAGCTGATGAAAAAGACTGCATGGGAAATTTCCTTTCTATTTCTTTTCAATATCTCTGTGAGTAATTCTTATTTTCATATTTTCATCGCTTAAATGCTTCGATAAAGCCTCTGCAAAAGTAACCGATCTGTGCTTTCCTCCGGTACAGCCAAAGGCTATAACAAGTTGAGATTTTCCCTCTTTCTTGTAGAGCGGAATAAGAAAGTCAACAAGGTCTTCAAGTTTTGAAAGAAGCTTTTTAGCATCATCAAACTGCAAAACGTATTCAGAAACTTCTGATTGAAGTCCAGTCTTGTTTTTAAGCTCCGGAATATAAAATGGATTTGGAAGGCATCTTACATCAAATACAAGGTCGGCTTCTCCGTAATAGCCATACTTAAATCCGAAGGAAACAACGTCTATATGCATATAATCGCTATTGTCTTCAAGAAAAATGTCATAGATACGCTGTTTAAATTGTATAGCTGACGTATATGAGGTATCGATGTAATAATCTGCATATTCCTTTACTCCCGAAAGCATTTCTCTTTCAGTGGCAATTGCACGTCTGATATTTCCGTATGAAACTTCGTCAAGAGGATGCTTACGGCGTGTTTCTTTATATCTTCTTACAATTACATCATCGCTTGAATCAAGAAACAGTATCTTTATGCTGAGATTATTAGCCTTGAGTTCGTTTATCGTATCTGTAAGCTTTAAAAAAAGGTCTCCACCTCTTATATCAACAACAAAAGCTACTTTTGTTATTTTACCCTCGGACTTTGTGCATATGTTAGCAAATGTAGGTATAAGTTCAGGAGGCATATTGTCGATACAGTAGTAACCAATATCCTCAAGAACGTCTACAGCACTTGATTTTCCGCTTCCCGACATACCTGTAACTATAACAAACTCCATATTTTTCACTCCTTTTATGACCCGAGTATCCTGACCTCGCACTCAAGATGATATCCTGTCTGTTGTAAAACTGTTTTCTTAATATGTTCTATAAGCTTTATTACATCATCAAATGTGGCATTGCCCTTATTTATAATAAATCCACAATGTTTGCTTGAGACCTGTGCTCCGCCGATCTCAAAGCCTCTGAGTCCACAGTCCTCGATAAGCTTTCCAGCAAACTGACCTTCGGGACGTTTAAAGGTAGAGCCGGCATTCGGATATTCCAGAGGCTGTTTGTCACGCCTTTTATCCATAAGCTCATTCATTTTTGCAAGAATATCTTCTCTATCCCCTTTTTTAATTTTGAATTTTGCCGAAAGAATCACAAACTCATTGCTCTGGAAAATACTTTTTCTATAGCCAAATTCAAGTTCGTCGGGCTTGAGTATGCGAATATTGCCATTTTTATCAACAGCCCTTACTTCGATTGTTATCATGCCGATCTCACCGCCGTAAGCGCCTGCGTTCATGTAGACAGCGCCTCCTACGGTTCCGGGAATTCCATATGCGAATTCAAGTCCTGTAAGACTATTCTCCAAAGCATAAAGGCAGACTTTTGCAAGAGATGCGCCAGAACCTGCGCAGATTGTTTTTTCGTCTTCAAGATAAACCTTCCCAAAAGGCTTTGACATAAGAAATATTACTCCCTCGTAGCCATTATCAGAACAAAGTATATTTGAACCGTTCCCGAGAATAAAATAATCTATATTACACTCTTCTGCTTGCTTTACAAGTTCGCAGCAGCTTTGCTCATCTTTTGGCACGACCATCAGTCTGCAATTTCCGCCAATCTTAAAAGTCGTATGTCTTGAAAGAGGTTCATTTTTTATTATTTCACAGCCAAGCTCAGCCGCTTTTTTTTCAAGAAGAGTTATGTTGTCGTTCATTAAAAACAAACCTTTCTTTTTTATTTAATTTTATGTGTGCAAATATAATTTATGTTCATTATCATATATCCATTCCGGGGCGCTTCTTCAGAATAAATTCCCTGAACTTTTCCCAATCTGAATTTATAACAAGGCTTTCAGGAAATTCACATTCCTCAATAATTTTAAGTGCAGATGAAGTTTTTCCGATAAGCTGACAAAAATGACTATCGGTATTTACCGCCACCGGAGCGTTATATTTTTTACAGATTTTCAAAAGTTCACAGACGTTTTTTTCACTGCTCCTTTTAGCAATAACAGAACTTTCATTTATTTCAATTATTTTTTCATACATAAGCGCACCCTTAACAAGCGTTTCATAATCACAGTAAAAATTATCAGTGGTAGGGTGGCTTATAATATCTGCCTCGGGGTAATTTTTCATGGCATTTATATAGGTTTTAGCAATTTCAAGCGGCTCTCCCTTGGGGCTTGTTTCGGCGTGCATTGAAATATTTACCCACTCAAGAAGTTTTAGAGAGCTTTTAGGTATGTCAAGCTCACCTTCCCTGTTAATTATATTCGCTTCAACGCCTTTTAAAACAATTGTTCCCTCGATGACCCTCGGAAGTATCCTTAAATTTTCAAAGTGCCATATATGAGCTGAATCAGGCATTATTCCACAGTGATCGGTCATTGCTATTGCCTTTATGCCGTTTTTCTTTGCCCAGACACAGTTTTCGGTAATAGTTGAATACGCGTGGGTTGAAGCGATAGTATGCGTGTGAAGATCAGCGCAAATGCGCATTTTAATCAGTCCTTTGCTTTGTTTTTTTATCAGAATTCGTCCCAGCTTTTTACCTTGTCCTTCTTATCAACTTGAAGTCCGAGATTTGAAAGAAGCTCTTCAGCTGCGTTATAACCCATTTTCTTCTGTCGGTTATTCATAGCTGCAACTTCAATGATTATTGCAGTATTTCTTCCCGGCTTAATAGGAATTGTAAGGCTTGGAATTTTAACGCCAAGAATACTTGTAAATTCGTCGTCAACTCCCATTCTATCATAAACCTTTTCGTTGTTCCATGCTTCAAGTTCGATAATAAGATCAATCCTTTCGGAAACCTTTACTGCGCCCATACCAAAAAGCCGTCTTGTATTGATAATGCCGATACCACGCAGTTCAAGGAAATGTCTTATGTTATCAGGGGACGAGCCGACAAGGCTTATATCGGAAACTCTTTTTATCTCGACTGCATCGTCTGCAACAAGTCGATGTCCACGTTTTACAAGCTCAATAGCGGTTTCAGATTTACCAACTCCGCTTTCACCAACTATAAGCACTCCTTCGCCGTAAACCTCAATAAGAACACCATGTCTTGTAATTCTCGGTGCAAGCTTTACATTTAAAAAAGCAATAAGAGCGGCTATAAAATCACTGGTAGAGCGGTCTGTTCTCATAAGAGGAACAGCATATTTCCTTGCAATTTCTGTCATTTCAGGATAAATTTCATGGCCTCTTGCAACAACGAAAAGCGGAATCTTTGTTGCAAAAAGAGCGTCTATCCTTGCACGTCTGACATCCTCGTTAATTGAAGCCATATAAGCAAATTCCATATTCCCGCACACCTGTATTCTTTCAGCATTGAAATACTCATAAAATCCCATAAGCTGAAGTCCGGGTCTATTTACATCATTATCGGAAATTATGATATTATCCGGGTTAGAGGGCGTATAAAGAATTTCAAGATTAAACTCCTTTACAATATCGCTTAAAGGCAGTGTGTAAATTTCTGACATAGTGACCTCCTTGGAAATTCAAAATTTTTAAATCGGAGCAAAGCGTTGATTCGGCGACTTGGTTATAAGTCCGCGGCGAAGCATTTCCTGTGCCGCAAGAATAACTCCGGTTTTTCCGCTGGGATAAGTAATTCCCCCCTGAAGCCATGCGGCAAAAGGTTCTCTTATGGGCGCGTCAGCGGAAAGCTCGATAGAAGCTCCCATTGTAAAAGCGCCTGCCGCCATAATGACTTTACTGTCATATCCGGGCATATCCCACGCTTCAGGTAATACAAAACTGTCCACCGGAGAACCTTTTTGTATCCCCTGGCAGAAAGCAGTAAGATTTTCTTCGTTTAGAAGGCAGATCGAGGCGATTATATCCGTTCTTTTTTCCTCAGGCAAGGGAAAAGTTTCAAATCCAAGCATACTAAAAAGTCTGCAAGCAAAAACGGAAGTTTTAAGTGCGTTCTTAACAATTTCGGGAGCCATAAAAAATCCTATGAACATTTCCCTGTTCTGGTTAAGGCTACAACCGACTTCCTTTCCCATTCCCACGCAGGTAAGCCTATCTGCACATTTTTCAACAAGGTCTGCTCTTCCCGATATATAACCTCCTGTTGAAGCGATAGCTCCTCCGGGGTTTTTTATAAGGGAACCAATTATAAGGTCAGCGCCTACCTGTAACGGTTCTTTTCTTTCCACAAATTCTCCGTAGCAGTTATCTACCATTACTATTATATCAGGATTGGCCTTTTTTGCAGCGGCAGCCATTTCCCCTATAGTTTCAACAGTAAGGGATGGTCTTAAAGAATATCCTCTTGAACGTTGGATATAGGCTACCTTTGCGTCTTTTGCCTGGTTTTCGATCTCTTGAAAATCAGGTTCGCCGTTTTTGAGAAGATCAACCTGACAGTATTCTACACCGTAATCTTTAAGGCTTCCGTTTCCCTTTATGTATCTTATACCGATAACCTCTTCAAGAGTGTCGTAGGGCTTGCCTGTTAATGATAAAAGCTTGTCTCCTGTTCTGAGAACTCCAAAAAGCGCAGTCGACAAAGCATGAGTTCCGTTTACAAAAGTATGTCTGACGATTGCGTCCTCACCGCCAAAAGCCTGAGCAAAAACTTTATCAAGTGTATCTCTTCCTATATCTCCGTAACCATAGCCTGTAGTCCCTTTTAAACAGGGTTCGCTTACTCGGTTGTCAATAAACGCTTTAAGCACTTTTTGCCCGTTAAAATATGCTGTTTGTTCAATTTCCTCAAACTGTTCCTTGCATAGGCTTTCTGCTTTTTGCGCCAAAGCTTCAAGCTTTTTGTCTACCTGAAAAAATTCATTCAAAATAATCTTTCCTTTCAAAAACTATATCTACGTTAAGCTCCTTAAAACCTATTTCCTCATAATAAGAAACACGGTTACTTCTTGCAAAAAGCCGAACGATAATACCATCTTTATTAAGCTTTTCACCTATCCAATATAGAAGCTTTCTTGCGTGAAAGCGTCCTCTTTCTTCAGGTATTGTTGCCACCTGACCCACAAGAGCAATATTATCACAGATGTACTGAATCGTTGCTGTGGTATAGTTTCCAAGCATAAAGCACTGTGAAAGTCCCCGTCTTACCTTATGAGAAGTATCAGTAAGCCACAGGTCATAGCCTTTTGCAATTACAGGAAAACTTGTTTTCAGAACATTGAAAACATCATCAAGCTTCGGAGTTTCCTTTACAGCCATTTTAGGTGTATGATTTTTTGAAATGTATTCAAACTCTGTCCTTTCGCAAGAGATATAATTAGTCAACTTCCCTTCGATTCTTTTAGCTGTATCAACCGAAAGTTCTATAGTCTGGGGCATATTCATCATTATAAGGGTAACAAGTTCAGATAATTCCGCATCACTATAAAATGTTTCTTTTGCCTTTGCAATCACCATTGTGGAGTTAAACTGATTAATTACAGAAAGGAGTTTCCCGTTTTCGTCGCTTTTATGAAGAAAAAATCTGCAAAAATCGTATTTCCCCCCGTAGCTTTCATAGCCTGACTTTATTTTTCTTGAATAGTGACTATCGTCAAGCTTTTCAAGGATAATTTTTTCTAATCTGTCTGTTAATTTTATCATTTGCTGCAAATGCTGTCCGAAAGTACTCTCACAAGCTTATACACGTTTTCAAAGTCCTGGATATCCGCAACACAGGAAGGCGAATGAAGGTATCTTGTAGCAAGAGAAACTGCGGCAGTTTTTATTCCACCTCTTGTTATATGAATAGCGCCGGCGTCATTTCCGCCTGCAACTCTTGTTTTTGTCTGACATGGTATATTATTCTTATCCGCAAGATCAAAAGCAAGGTCATAAAGCTCTTTGTTATAAATTGTCGATCTGTCCATAAAGGAAACAACAGGGCCTTTCCCAAGCTCGCAAACTCTGTCCGAGCCTGAAGCCGAAGGAATATCGGCGGCGGTTGTTGATTCAATGACGATTGCGTATTCGGGATCAACTTCAAAAGCTGCGCATCTCGAGCCGCGAAGCCCAATTTCTTCCTGAACAACAAAGGCAAATGTTACGTCATACGGAAGCTCTTCTCTTATCATTCTGAGCATTACGGCAACGCCCGCCCTGTCATCAATAGCCTTCCCTTTGACCAGTCTGTCCCCGAGTCTTACAAAGTCTGAATCAAAATAAACATTATCTCCAAGGCTTACGATTTTTTCAGCTTCTTCCCTTGAAGTACATCCAATATCAACATACATTCCCTCAAAAGTAACAGCCTTATCCCGTTCCTCCTTTGATAGGTTATGAACAGCCTTTGAACCGATAACGCCAAGACGTTTTTCTTTCCCGACTCTGACTCTTCTTCCGAAAACAACTCTCGGATCGATCCCGCCAACGGGAGCAATTTTTAATGTTCCGTCATCATTGATATATGTGACAATCATTCCCACTTCATCCATATGAGCGGAAATCATAAGCTTTTTACCCACCTTACAAGTTCCCTTTTTATAGGCGATGACATTACCCATATTGTCAATCCTGTATTCACACAGATTCTTTATCTGATTTATAATATAGTCTCTAACCTCGTCTTCGCTGCCCGATGTTCCGTTCAGGTTGCAAAGCTTTTCAAGCTCATCTATCATCATATTACTCTACCCCCTTTTCTACAAACGCTGCAAGGAGCTTTGCACTGTTTTCAATATCTGAAATCGAAATAACTTCCACAGGAGTATGCATATATTTCAACGGTATTGACAAAGTAACGGTTTTCACACCACAGCCTGACACACCGATAGCGTCTGCATTTGTTCCTGTCTGACCGTTCATCACTTCAATCTGATACGGGATATTTTCCTCTTTTGCAAGAGATATAAACTTATCCGACATTTTTCTTGACAAAGACGGAGCAACGCCTATCATTGGCCCTTTTCCAAGCTTGCCGCACTTATGAGGCTTATCGTCGGCGGTAAGGGCAAAGGAAACGTCAATTGCAACGGCATAATCAGGAGCAATTTTAAATGCGGCAGTTTTAGCGCCTCTCTCCCCCGTTTCCTCCTGCGAAGAAAAAAGCACTGCCAGATTTACAGGAAGATCTTTCCCCTTTAAAATTTCAAGTGTCTTCAAAATAACAGCAACCCCACTTCGGTCATCAAGGGATTTGCCGGTGATCTGGTCGCAATTCAAAATTACGGCTTTTGCAGGAAATACAATTCTGTCCCCTAAAGAAACAAACTCTTCAAGCTGTTCCTTTGTATAGCCCGTATCGATATATATGTTGTCTATCTCAGGGGTTTTAGTGTCATCGGCTTCAAGGTGAGGAGGAGTTGAAGTAATTACCCCGGAAATATTTTTTCTTCCCAGAACAGTTACCTCCTGAGCAAGTAAAAGCCGTCTGTCAATCCCTCCGCAGTTTGAAACTTTTAAAAATCCATCGTCGCTAATATAAGTTACAATAAGACCTATCTCATCTATATGCGCATCCAGAAGAAGTGTTTTTTTGCTTTTGTCAACTTCTCCCACATACCCGATAACATTTCCGAAATGGTCGATTTCTGTTTTTGCATATTCCGAAAGAATATTGGCGGCTGTTTTGCAGGCAGGAAATTCATCTCCTGAAACGCCGTAATTTTCAGTGAGTTTAAATATAAGCTCCTTTGTATCCATAAATTAAAGACCTCCGTATAAGAAAGCTTTGTATTATTCCGCATAGTTACACAATTTTATTATATAATATTTTTCCCCAAATAGCAATAGTATTTTTTCAATACAGCGCAAAATATTTCAGGAACTGCAAAAGCGAACCTGCAAATGCAAGTCCGCTTTCACTGATAATACTGTGTCGTTTATCAAAATTTTAAAAAACAAAATAAGTACTTAAATAGAAATAAATACTAAGTTTTTCGGAGATTCCACGCTTATGTAAATAGATTAAAGGGTTCGTATGAATTTACCTTTCAAATTCCTGTGCAACTTGTTCAAGAAGTTTTCTTATTTCAAGATGCTGAGGACAGATTTTTTCGCACTTTCCGCATTTTATGCAATCCGATGCTTTACCACCTTTTTGGGTATGTATATTATTGTAATAGTAATCCGTGTTCCAGTTTGCAAACTGCCTTTTTGAATTAAGGCAAGCGAAAAGATCGGGAATAGAAATATGCTGTGGACATTGGTCAATGCAGTAGCGGCAGGCTGTACAGGGAATAAGGTTTTGCGCATAGACAATCTCGCACACTTTAGAAACAGCCTCCATTTCCCGATTATCAAGTGGTTTAAACTCCTTCATAAAACCTATATTTTCAGTCATCATATCCATATTTCCCATACCCGAAAGCACGGTTATGACATTTGGAAAGCTTGCGGCAAATCTTATAGCGTAGCTTACAGGGCTTCCTCCCTTTAAGTCATCAAGTATCTTTCTTGCTTTTTCAGGAAGATTTACAAGGCTTCCACCCTTTACGGGTTCCATAACAATAACCGGTTTTCCATGTTTTTCACATACCTCATAACATTTTCTGCTTTCGACTGAGGGGTCATCAAAATCGACATAATTAAATTGTATCTGTACAACCTCTATCTGTGGAAAATCTGTCAGTATCCTGTCAAGCACAGCAGCCTTATCGTGAAATGAAATACCTAAATGTCTGATTTACCCTTCTTTCTTCAACTCAAGAGCAGTTTCGTAAGCAGAAAGTCTTTTATACTTTTCGTAAATTCCCGCATCCTGAGCATGCATAAGATAAAAATCAAAGTACTCAACTCCGCAGGCTTCAAGTTGACTTTCAAAAAATGGACGGATTTCCTCCTGTTTATCGAAATAATTAGATGAAAGCTTATCTGTAAGAATATAAGCTTCTCTGGAATATCTGCTTGTAAGACATTCACGAAGTGCAGTCTCACTTTTTTCATCAACATAGCCGTGTGCTGTATCAAAATAATTAAATCCGTTTTCAATAAAGGTATCCACCATTTTGGTGAATTCCTCTACATCAACTTCATCGCCTTTCATAGGCAAACGCATACAGCCAAAACCGAAATTCTTTTTGATCTAGTTAAAAAAAGGGTTCATATAAACAGCTCCTTTACTTTACAATTATTATTGTCCATGCTGTAATATCCTTTTCATGTTTCAAGGTATCCGAGCTGTAAACGAAATGAATCATCATAGAAGTTACCTTTCTCTTTTGAAACCAAGTCATTCAAGCTGAAAAAACGCACATAAAAGTTCCACTGCAGCATGGTTCATATACAATTATTGTATCATATTCGTCAATATTGTCAAGGAATTTTTTAACATCCGGTCTCACGCTTATCATACTTGCCAGAATAATACGGCTAAAACAATTTTTCAGAATAACGTTTTATCGTATCTGACTTGACCGGAATTAATATTGATCAAATTTTTATATAACCATGCCGCAAATGTACTCTGTTGAATACGGCGGCGGGTTCCATTCAGAATTTCAGCGGAGGGTTACCTACCACTGAAATTCTCAGGAGCAAACTCCTAACAATGACTTATCATTGTTAATAACAAGTTGCGATTGTCGCAGTCAATTTTAAGCAAGCTTAATTGGCTTTGCTTTGATTTAAACATTTTATACTTCAATGTGCTATAATCAGTATGCAGAAGTTCTGACATAAGATATTTTCCAATCTCCATCTGAAGTTTTTTTAACGACCATATTAAAGCACAGATTCCAGAAGCGGCGTATTCCTCCGAAAAACTCTGTCTTTATCCCGCTTTTTC
>CALWNN010000045.1 GCA_944382845.1 uncultured Clostridia bacterium | reverse complement strand
GTACGAGAAACCGGCAAGCAATGCCTCGTGGGACCCACCGAGGCCAAACCTGGGATTTTCGCTGGCGCGAAGATCCCAGGTTGCTTGTTGAGGGCGCTGCCCCCAAGCCCCCATAAACAGCTCCATTTTGGAGCTGGCTGCGCGTTCTGATAGAACGCTTTTTCAATCGCCCAGGCGATGGATAGCACAGGACAGAAACCGCATCAAGAGCAAGTCGCCGGTGGGCGGTGCTTCGCACTCTTGACCCGGTTCCCGTCCTGCGCCGATGAGCAGACAAGAGGGAAAGCCACCAAAGGCTTTCCCTCCCGTAAAGCTCAATTCATTAGGTGATTATCGGCATTAGCACTTGTGTATAGTTTTTTCTGTTTAGCGCAGTTTGCGGAGCTTACGAAGCGCCACAGCAACAGAACGAGATACGCTGGCTTTAGACAGTCCTTCAGCCTTGGCAATCTCTGTGATGGATTTTTCTTCGGCCAAATACATCCAGATCCGGCGGTACTGCCTGGCGGTCAGAAGTGCCTTCACTTTGGCCATGCGCTCCTGACACAGAGCCTTCCGAGTGGCTTCGATTTCATCAGCCATCTGCTCACGGAAATACTCATCCTCCGCAGACGCCACCGCACCTGCCGCGCTTATGTTTTCGTCCAAAGGAACCCCATTGTCATAGTAGCCGCGCCCCCGGCGTTCTGTCTCATAATAATCCTCATCGGACCATTGTTTCCAGCGGAGAAATTCTTCCTCGCTGGCAAAGTCTGCGCGGGTGAGCCGGATGCGTCCATTCACACTTATGTAGATGATGCTATCTTTCTCGCGTTTATTCTGCGCGTATTCACTTTTCTTATTGAACATATTTGTCCTCCATTTCAATTCAGGGGTTAACGGGTGAATTGAAACGGGGACGGCGGAGATCGGCACCCTATGGAGAACCGCAGGATACGACAGAAAACGCCTGACTGGTCATACGCCAGCCAGACGCTTTCTGGTGTGCTTTGCTGTTTGCCTACATGGTATAGTTCATCTTCTTGGGTATAAGTCCCCGCTGCCGGGGACAGACTTTTTTTGGCAGGTAAATTCCTGCCGGATTATGTCGAAGCTGTTCTCGCTTCACGGCGACTCCCTCCTAAAGCCGCCGTGATCTTTAGCTTGTGGTCGTCATTCCTTCGAGGGTACAAAAGAGCGGCGGCCCTGATTTGTTCAAAGCCGCCGCGATAGAATTATGGCATGATGATTGTCTGCTGAACGACGGCTTTTTTTCTTTTGCCGTCGTCCGACAGATGATTAAAATATTATGTTTCGGGTTCGGGATTTGCTAATGCTTTTACTTTCGCAATGAAGTCATAATCGGTTTTGCAACAGAACACTGCGCCATAATGCTCAGTCTCTTTTTCGAGCATCGTATCATCACCGGACATGAGCAGGAATGGAATAGTCAAATTCTTTTGCCGTATTTCTCTAAGTAAGTCTAAACCTGAGCCATCCTTCATATTGAAATCAGCGCAGACTGCTTCAATTTCGGTATTTTCCAACACTTGCAAGGCTTCTTTTACTCCTGATGCCTCATAAACTTCAAAATGCTGTTTCAAAATAGAAACTAAAAAACCCAAAAAATCTAAGTTATCATCTACGATAAGCAATTTTTTCATTCTTTCTTTTGTTCCGCCTTTCCCATTATCCTCTTACTGCGATAATTTTTTCCCCTCACCCTCGCTTATATATCCGTATTTCACCATCTGCTGAATAACATATTGTTGTCGTTGTTCTGCCAAGTCGGGATTTGCTGTCAACGAGTAAACAGACGGGGCATTAGGAATACCCGCCAGCAGGGTACTTTCATAATCCGTCATATCAATGGGGTCTTTCCCAAAGTATCCTTGACTGGCATCTCGAACACAATAATAGCCATCACCGAAATATATGGAATTAACATACAGCTCTAAAATTTCATCTTTTGTATAGCTGCTTTCCAGCCGGAACGCCATAAACATTTCAGCAATCTTTCGGATGAAGCTCTTTTCCTGTGTGAAATACATATTTTTGGCAAGCTGCTGGGTAATGGTACTTCCGCCTTCCCGCAAGCTCCATGAAGTCAGGTTATTCCATGCAGCCCGGCCTATTGCAATTAAGTCAATCCCTAAATGCTGTTCAAAGCGATGATCCTCCACTGCAACCACTGCATCCAAATATAGCTCTGGCATTTCAGACAATGTAGTATAGCTGGGATTAGACTGAATTTCGGCAACCTTACTTTCAAGGCCCTGGTGATTGAGTGCGTCACGATACATTTTATAGCCGCTTCCAGCTAGTACACAACCAGCAATGACAATTACAACTACTGTCAAAAGAAAGAGCCGTTTTATCAGTTTTTTCAGCCTTTTCATGCCACACTCACCACACTTTCGGTATTTATTGTCGTCCTAAAAGGTTACTCATTATACTTTTCTTGAACAGCAGAAGGCAATTCATCAAACTGTACTTCAGCCCATGTTACAACCCCTCTAATGGGAGCCACTTTCAAGCATAGGTACGCATCATCTGTAAGAACTTTACTTGTCTCAAAAGTAATATCTTTCGCATTCCCGCTATCATCATAGGCAACCAATGTATATTTATAGTTCATAGCACCATGCGGTGCAATATCCGTTACCCAGCGATTATCAATCTGTGTATAGTAGTCTGTATTGGTTTGCGTAGTGAGAAAAGCTACGGTCATAAAGATGATTGCCAACACAGCAATAACAAGCACAATTCCAATCTTTTTCTTAGAAGTCATAAAGTTTACCTCTCTTTCGTTTACCAACCCTTTTTATGTGCTGGGCGATTTGTTTTTTTAACCTCTTTCTTTTCAGGCTTTGGTTTTATAAACATAAACGCAATGCCGATAGCGCACATGGCTAGAACGCTAATGAGACACAGCCCTTTGTTCCACATAACGCCCCCTGTTCCAGAACGATAATTGATTAGACCGAGCGCAGCAGTAACTGGATAGATGGATTCCAACGCTCCATTTGCGAACATTCCTATGAAGCCATATACGAAGGCTACAATAACCCCGACAAGGAAACTGCTCCTCTGCCGGCTTGTAAGGACAATAATCGGTAGCATCGTCAAGTAAAGAAAAAAGCCTAACAATGTCATTTGCACCAGTCCGGTAAGTGCAGAGGCTAAAGAAAATCCCTCATATCCCATAATAAAATTCGCAATGACTGTGAAGGCAAAGCATACGGCTCCTAAAAAAAGAGACAGTATTGCGGAAACAATCAATTTGCCTGCCAAAAGTTTTTGGAACGAAATAGGTAATGTTTCAATATTTTTTAATGTATCATCTGTATATTCACGAGAGATCATATACCCGCTAATCAGCGTAATACACATTGGAAATATCATCGTTACAAAATTTTTGACCACCTGTTCAAAAAGAAATTGGTAATCCCATGTCATTCCATCATCAGCCATTGTAGTAAACAGAGTCAACAAGACCGTGAGAAGCATGAGGGACACGCCAATCCAGATAATGAAGTATCTTTTCAGTTTTATAAACTCGGTTTTTATAATTGTCACCATTTCACTCACTCCTTTTCTTATAAAGATAGACCGCCAGAAGAAGAGAAACAGCCCCAATTAGCCCCAAAGTTATAATCAGTTGAGGGGTGGAAGGAATTAGCCCCATTTGAATGAAATTCTGCAAATCTTCTGTGTCGTTTACAGCAATGCGAGAAGCCATTTGCTGCGTTCCCCACATCATAATGCTCGGTGTGGGCAAGGTAAGCACAAGCCATTTCGGGAGTGCTGTCATAGAAAATGTAGCAAGCAGATTGAATACACTGTAAAATACGCAAAGCATAATAGAAAAGATATAGGATCTGCTGAAGAATACAATCAGCAATACCAATGGCAATGCGCTAAATGCAATTAACAATCCATAAACAGCAGAAAACAGTATCTTAAACAGAACATCTGTTACTCCAAAAAAAGCAAAGCCACAAAGTATAGATGCCACGGTTGAAGATATACAAAATACAACGCTAAACAAAAGTAAAACAATACACTTTGCAACGACCATCTGTGAACTTGTTATTGGGATTGTCCGCAGGTTCTTAAAGGTATCGTTATCGCGTTCCATAAAAAAGAGGAGGGCCGCAACAATTCCTAAAATACAAGGGAGAAGCAACAGCATACCGAACCCTATCACAGATTGCCAAAGAGCATCAAAAGCTGCGGCTTTCGTAGCATATTTATCCTGGGCTGTGTTTAGATAATAGATAATGGCGGTCAGAGGGATAGGAAACAAAAAAGATGCTGCTAATACCAACTGTACGAACATTTTTCTTTTCAGTTTCCAAAACTCACACCTAATCAAGTTAAGCAATCCCTTCACCCCCCGTTATCTTTTTGAAGTAGTCCTCCAAAGTGTCCTCACAGAGGTGGGCCTCCTGAATGTCAATGCCAGCCTCAATAAAAGAACGGTTAATCTTTGCTACCGGCAGAGTCGTATTGTAAAGATATAGATTATTGGCATCTGCAAGCCGAATATCCTTGCTGGAAAATGTTGTAGTAATAATTTGCGCGGCTTTTTGTGCATCCGATACGCAGAAGTGGATGAATTTGGCGTTTTTAGCCTCCAGCTCTTTCAGGCTTTCTTCTTCCAGCAGCTTTCCATGGTCAATAATGCCAACATCATCTGCCAATAAAGAAATTTCCGAAAGAATATGACTGGAAATTAAAATGGTTTTACCGCTGGCATCGCACAATTCCCGGATAAAATCTCGCACTTCGGCAATGCCGATGGGGTCAAGGCCGTTGATTGGTTCGTCCAAAATCAACAATTCAGGATTGTGCATGACAGCTAATGCGATTGCCAAACGCTGCTTCATACCAAGGGAGTATTGTGAAAACAGCTTCTTATCCCGGTAAGGCAGATTGACAAGCTCCAGAGCGTTTTTAATGTACTTTGGATTTTTCAAACCACGCAGAGTAGCAAAAATTTTCAAGTTTTCTGTTCCCGTTAAATTGGGATAGAAGCCGGGTGACTCAATCAGGCAGCCAATCCGGGGCAGGATTTTCTTTTCGTTGCCCTGAAAGTGTTTCCCAAAAATTGTTACCTCGCCGGACGTGGGGGCTGTCAGTCCCAGCAGCATACGCATTGTCGTGGTCTTACCTGCACCGTTGCGCCCCAACAATCCATAGATACGGCCCTTTTTCACATGAATATTCAGATGGGAAACGCTGATCTGATTGCCGTATCTTTTCGTCAGATCATGCGTTTCAATAATGTAATCACTCATAATAGCTTGCGCCTCCTTTTTTATTTCATAATCAGCATATCACACCAACTTTGAGATAACTTTGAGGCAACTTTGAGTTTGCTTTGAGATTTCAAAGGCAGAATAGGCAATCTATACATCTTGCAGTATAATAAGAACAGAACACAAAGGGGGTTCCTTATGAACGATAGAATGATTCTTGTAGTGGACGATGAATATGAGTTACTGGAAATGGTAAAGTCCATTTTTGAGCGAGCAGGATTTACACAGGTATTGACAGCCTCCTCTGGCGAAGCTGCATTAAAAATGTGTAAAGAGCAAATGCCTGATATGATGATCCTTGATGTTATGATGCCGGGCATGGATGGATTTGCTATATTAAAAGAACTCCGAAAGACAAGCAAAATCCCTGTATTAATGCTGACAGCCCGTGGCGAAGCAGAGGATAAGTTTATGGGTTTTGAAAATGGTGCAGACGATTATCTTTTGAAACCATTTTTGCCGAAAGAATTGCTATTCAGAGTACAGGCTATATTAAAAAGAGTCTACCCGGAAAAAGAGCGCAAGGTGTTTTTGGACGCTGCAACCGTTGATTTGGAAAAAGCAATCGTGCAACGTAATGGGGAAATCATTTCATTGACAGCCAAAGAGTTTCAGCTTTTTGAAAAGTTATATGAAAACGCAGGCCGTATAGTTACTACCGGCTCCTTGTGTCAGGCCATTTGCGGTGACTTCTGGCAAGGATATGAAAGCACATTGGCAACTCATATCCGGCATTTGCGGGAAAAGATTGAGGAAAATCCCTCAAAGCCAGTTGCGCTTGTGACAATCAAGGGAATAGGCTATCGCCTGAATATAAAGGGGGCGCAAACATGAACGCAACAGAACGATTTTTTCGGCGCTATATTTTTTCTTCGATTGGCATTGTAGTCCTTTTTCTGACTGTTAATGTTTTGTTAGTTGGCTCGTATCTAGCAGTTGCTTATTTGGAAAATGTTGCAGATTCAAATTTTCCCATTGAAAATCTTTCCAATCATATCACTTTGAAAGATGGACAACTTGTGGGGGATGAACAGGCAACAGAAATGCTAAATAAGGCAAATGCATGGGCTATGATTTTGGATGGGGATGGTGCGGTCATTTGGGAAGAAAACCTGCCAGAAGAATTGCCATATCATTATTCGTCTATGGACATTGCCATGTTTAGCCGCTGGTATCTTAACGATTATCCAGTTAATATTTGGAACCGACAGGATAGCCTTTTGGTGGTTGGCTTTCCACCGGGAGATATAACAAATTACTACATTTCAATCAAAGCCAAGTATGTTGGGCCGATTGCGTATGGATTTTTAGCGGCTATCTGCATTAACATCCTATTGATGCTGTATTTATTTATCCGAAATATCCATCGAGTTGAAAAAGCTATGGAACCGATTTTGAATGGCATACGACATCTTTCAGCCGGGAAGCCTGTCCATCTGGAGGAAGCCGGAGAATTAGCAGAAATCAATGCTGGCTTAAATAAAGCTGGCGAGTATCTATTAAAAAAGGACAACACGCGCGCGGAATGGATCAGGGGAATTTCTCATGATATACGCACTCCTCTTTCTATGATTTTGGGCTATGCAAGCGAAATTGAAGAAACGCTCGACCTGCCAGAGAAAACCAGAAAGCAGGCTGGTATTATTCTTAGTCAAAGCAAAAAGTTGAAAAATTTAGTATCTGATTTGAACTTGACAACAAAGTTAGAATACTCCATGCAGGCAATTCACAAACAGAATATTGATGCCGTGGAACTGGCAAGACAGGTCGTAAGCGGAATACTGAATGACGGCATACCAGAGCAGTTTGAGATAGAGTTTTATGAAGAGCAGCCGGGGAAAACCATACAACTTAGTGGGGATAATTTGCTGTTGCAGCGGATGCTGGGAAACTTAATTCGCAACAGTATTGTCCATAATCCGGCAGGATGTAAGATTGAATTTTCCGTAGGCATCCATGAGAATAGTTGCGTTTTCGTTGTTTCTGATAATGGACATGGCATGAGTGAGCCTCAACTGAGCGCGCTGAACAGCAACGAAGATATTTCCAGCTCGCAAAAAAGTGACGGCGATACAGAGCATGGATTGGG